>JAMCVM010000212.1 GCA_023475835.1 Bacillota bacterium
GCGTCCCTAACCATCTAGGTCTCCTCGGAGACCGCGCCAAATTTATTATAAAAGGCGAGAATCTTATCGTCGAGATCCAAAAGCATGCACCAGGGAGAGAATCGTGCATGCCCTCTCTCACAGTGACCCAGAGTTCTATTCGGATTACGGGCGTTTCGGGGGAGAATGTTTTGCCATGGATAATGGACGCGGAACAATAGCACGGGTACCGCACGGTGGTTTGAACAATGGCACAGGGTTTAAATGGGCTCACTGTGGTTGTCTCGAGGGAACAGAATCCTCTTTGTTTGGCAGCGAAACTTCATCTCGGAGCAAGGGGTGACTTGAGGTCGGTGACAACATCCAGCATGCACCTAAAGCAGGGAACCGGTCTTCGTCTTGGGTCAGACTCTGATGGATGGTCGCAAAGAGGCCGACCGAAGCCATTAACTGCCCTCGGTCGGCCTCTAGGCACACTTCATCGAGAATCAGGATATGGATCCTGCAACCGAAGCAAATGGGTGCTGGCTTACTCGGACTCCTCCTCCCAGGTCAGATGTTTAAGGTCATCGGGCGTATGAGTTTTTCGCCACTCGACAAAGTCTTGTTGGATTTCCGGTTCCCAAGCTCGGTCGATTTGTGCGGAGGTGTAAGTCCCCGCGCGCATCCTTTCAAACCCAAACATATCGCGGAGTCGGGTCTTTTCAGCCTTAATCAAACATTCCTCGGCAAGATGGGGAGGAATGAACAAGACCCCTGAGCGTGTTCCCAAGACGACGTCTCCGGGCATGCATATCGCCTTGCCGATTCGGCAAGGAACATTCATCCCGACCATGGTGACTTCTCGGATGGGAGTGGGATCAACCCCACGGTAATACGTCTGCATCTGCGGAATATCAACAATCTGTTGGAGGTCGCGAATTCCCCCATAAATCACTTGCCCGCGTTGAGTCCGAGTGGCCACCGTAGTGGATAGGTTCCCTCCCGAAAAGGTGCCTTCGATAATTTTGTCGAACATATCGACCACCATTACGTCTCCCTCAACTAACGAGTCCACCACCCAGACATTAAAGTTCCCGTGGCGCCCTTCGCGTTGATGGCCGTATTCTAAAAGGTAATTATGCAGGTCGGGGCGCATCGGGACCATGACTGCGGTGACCGCACGGCCAACCAAAATTCGATCAGGATGGACGAGATGAAAGTCGCCTTCAAACTGATACTTATAGCCGTGATGCGATAAAACCTCCCAGGCTTCTTCGGTTGTCATTTTTTCCATCCGACGAAGAATTTGGTCGGGTACTCGCGGGCGACCATCATCGAAGCGGTCGCCGGTCCAAAGCGGCGTCAACTGGATTACGTCCTCACGATTGCGGAACTGCATCTTATGGCATCTCCTTTTTGGGTCTTCCTCGGGGCGACGATCGAGATCGCACCCGCCTGTGCGGGCCGGACCACCCTATGCTCATCCAACCCTCTTTAGCGATTTCTTAGGTCAAGAGCGATTGACGCACGGCTTAACTCCAGAGGCGATCGCTCGACCACTCGCTATCCCAGGCATCCGTCGCTTCCCATAGGCCGGGGACTTGGGGTGAGAGGTGCTCTTGGATCACGTCGTCATTCAGGCCTTCAATGCCCAAACCGGGACGGTCAGGGACGGAAATATAGCCATTCTGCACGAGGGGTTTGGGCAACCCCTCAATCAGGTCATCCCACCAGGGGATATCCACAGAGTGGAATTCTAAGGCAACAAAATTTTCCGTAGCAGCGACACTATGCACGGCCGCCAGGCAGGCAATCGGACTCTCTGCCATGTGAACCGCCATAGATACGCCAAATTCTTGGGCCATGTCGCCGATTTTCTTGTTTTCCAGAACGCCACCCGAGGTCAGAATGTCGGGATGAATAATCGAGACCGCACCCGATTCTAACAATGGTCGAAAATTTTCTTTGAGATAAATGTCTTCGCCGGTACAGATAGGGGTGGTAGAGGCGGCGGTCAACTTCGCGTACTGCGCCGTCATCTGCCAAGGGATCAAGTCCTCTAGCCAGGCCAAATTGTACGGGTCCAGTCTTCGGGCCAACTTTATGGCGTCGTCAACGCCAATATGACCAAAATGGTCCACCGCCAAGGGAACTTCGTAGCCGATAATCTGACGTACTTCGGCGACATATTGCTCCAGGGCATCGAATCCTTTGGCGGTGAGATGAATATGGGTGAAGGGATGGGCAATATTATTGATATCATACCCACGATTTCTTCTCTCACGCACTTGTTCAGCACTGAGGCCCGGTGGCGTTGGTCCGGAAAGAGCCTTCATCTCCTCTAAAAACCCGAGAGGGGCGGATAGGGTACCGGGTTGGTCGAGCAATTGGTTGATCCCCAAGTCCATTTTTAAAAACGTGTAGCCCAGATCCATGCGCGCTCGCAGTGCTTGTCCCATTTTCTGACTGGTGGGACGCCCGTGCACGTCCGTATCCGCATACATCCGAATCCGGTCGCGAAACTTTCCTCCCAACATTTGATAGACGGGAACGCCGTAGGCCTTCCCGGCGAGGTCCCACAAGGCGATTTCCACGCCTGAAACCCCACCGCCTTGGCGAGCATGACCACCGAACTGTTTGATGCGCCGAAAAAGCTTATCGATTTGACAAGGATTTTCTCCAAGTAGCCGGCTCTTCAACATTAGAGCGTACGTTTTACTACTGCCATCGCGGACTTCGCCGTACCCCACTAATCCCTGGTTGGTGAAGATTTTCATCAAAATGCAAGGCATGGGTGCCCCCACAATATTGGCAAAGCGAATATCGGTGATCTTGAGCTCTGACGGACTTGAGTAGGTGTTGATATGATCTAAGGGCGTTTCCTCCGCAGCGGACACGAACATCTTCCTTTCTCATACGAATATTTGCGGGAATATCGACCCACGAAAGCGAAATTTTTGCCACCAATCCGAGACGCCACGCTGCTTTCGATAAGGAAAATCGAGTATTGTGAATACAGCACGGACGTCGACAAGATCTCCTGCAATTCAGGATTGATTTATATTATACCCGTGGTACAATGCAATGCATAGCCTCTTTTTATCCTTGTCTTGACAGAACATTGGGTGGAGATAGGGAAGAGCGAGCGGTGCTAGCCAATCCGTAGGTCCCGCTGAGCTGCCTGGGAACCGGGAACGGTTGGGGCAAAGGAGTCCAAGACCACCATGTCGATAAAACGCCCTAATGTACTCTTCTTTTTATCCGATCAACATCAAGCGGATGCCGTGGGATACCGGGAAGATTCGCTGGTGCAAACTCCGGGGTTAGACCGGTTGGCGCAAACCGGAGTGGTATTCGACCATGCCTATTGTACGAATCCTCTGTGTGTTCCCAGCCGATCTTCGCTCTTAACCGGACGTTACTGTAGAAATCACGGGTTGTACGACAATCAACACATTCTGGAAGCCAACTCCATGACGCTTCCCCGCGCCCTGGTTGGGGCAGGTTATCGGACGGCTTTGGTGGGCAAAGCCCACTTTAATGGGGAGCAATTTCACGGATTTCAAGAGCGGCCATACGGCGATCTGTTTGGACAGGCGCATCAGCCCGACCCGCGCCGCTTGCCGGAAAACGGGGAGTCGGGATTGGGCGACATTATTCAAAACGCCGGACCTTCCCGGATTCCCTTGGCGCTGACTCAAACTGAGATTTGTGTCGCGGAGAGCAGCGCGTGGTTGCAAGCGCATGCCAGGCTCCATCGCGACCAGCCTTTCTATTTAGCGGTACACTTCGACAAACCCCATTTTCCTTACAATCCTCCGGCTCAATATTACGAACGGTATCGTGACCGGGTGACGTTGCCTGCCTATGATCCGCTGTTTCTGGAGAGATCGGTCCCATTTGTCCGTCATGCGGCAGCGTCCTATCAAGCCAGTCGTTATTATGGCACCACCGATCCCGATTCCCATCGTCGAGCTTTGGCTGCGTATTATGGATGCGTGTCCTGGATGGATGATGCCGTTGGCCGTGTCCTCGATGTCCTTCACTATCTTGGGATGGACGAGGACACCATTATTGTCTACACCTCGGACCATGGCGAGATGGGCGGGCATCACGGGCTTTGGCAAAAAACGGTATTTTTTGATCAATCTACTCGAGTGCCCTTCATTATGCGGATTCCCGATGGAGTGCTCGCCGACTTTCAGCCAGGGCGGCGATCGGAGGTAGTCAGCCTGGTCGACCTCTTTCCCACGTTGCTCGAACTGGCAGGACTCCCTGGGTTGTCAGAACAAGATGGGATGAGTCTAGTGCCGGTGCTGCAGGGGCGAGCCTTGTCGCGGAAGCACGTGTTTGTTGAGAGTACCGTCCTGAAGTCGCCCCATGATTCGGGTGTCATGATTCGCACCGAGCGCTTTAAGTGTGCGCTGTATTTAGACCATGCGTTGGAGCTTTATGATATGGAGAATGACCCCGAAGAGCAGGAAAATTTGGCCTACCAGGTAAAGTGGCGCTCGCTGGTCCACGACTTATCGCAACGGCTCGTCGACTTTTGGCAGCCGGACCAACAACTGCACCGTTATCAAAACACACCGCGCATGCAGCGTGAAAAGCACTTCTACCCCTATTCCAACCAGTTTGTGGTGGGCAACGGGGTGGTCGTGGACGCGAGTCCTTAATTTCCGGGCGTCGGTGCCAACATTCGCTGGATGGTCAACCGAGATCTTTAGGGGCGGGCAGAAGGAGATAGGAAAGTGGCCAGAATTGTCTTTATTGGAGCAGGCAGTGTCGTTTTTACCAGAAACTTAGTCAAAGATATTTTGACCTTTCCCGAACTTGACGACAGTGAAATTGTCTTGATGGATATTCATCGCGAACGGCTGGCCAAAGTCAGGCAATTGGTCGAAACACTGGTGGCATTTCAAGCGAGTCGCGTACGCGTGGAGGCGACTGAAGATCGGCGCACGGCCTTGGCTGGTGCCGACTATGTCATTTTTACCATCCAAGTTGGCGGAATTGCTGCTTGGGAGCGCGATATCCAAATTCCCATGGCCTACGGAGTCAGTCAGTGTGTTGGCGATACCTTGGGGCCGGGGGGAATCTTTCGTGGGCTTCGTCATCTGGCGGTGTTAGACGGGGTGGTCGAAGACATGGTGGAGCTATGCCCCCAGGCTGTGTTGCTGCAGTACTCCAATCCCATGGCGATTTTAACGGGGCAGATTGCCTCGGGACCCATTCAGTCCGTGGGACTCTGTCACAGTGTGCAAGGAACCGCGCACCTGTTAGCCGAGTATTGCCGAGTTCCCGATGAGGAACTGACCTATGTTGCCGCGGGAATTAATCATCAAGCCTGGTTTATTCGTTTGGAACATCAAGGTCGCGACTTGTATCCACGATTAAAGGAACAGTTAAATAATCCCGAAATGTTGGGATTAGAACCAGTGCGGTTTGAATTGATGCGGAGGTTCGGCTACTTCGTGACGGAATCGAGCGGTCACGCATCGGAATATTACCCGTACTTTCGCAAGAGTCCGCAGTTGCTGGACGCGTTGGTGGCAAGTTTTACCACGCCCCACCCGCATTCGGCTTGGTTTGGGTATGGAATGACCGGAGGATGTGTCATTCGAGCGCGGGAGCGCGAGATCGAATACGAAAGGACGGTGCAAAATCAGATCGCAGGCGTCGAGCCGTTGGAAGTAGAGCGCTCTGAAGAGTATGGTGCCCGAATCATTGATGCCATAGAGACCGGTCACACGATTCGCATCAATGGGAATGTAGCCAATACGGGCCTGATTCCTAATTTGCCTAGTCAAGCCTGTGTCGAAGTGCCGTGTCTGGTCGATCGTGCAGGCATCCACCCCTGTTATGTGGGGGATCTGCCAGCCCCATTGGCGGCCTTGAATCGTCAGAGCATTGCCATGCAAGAGCTCACCATCTTAGGTCATCGCCGTCGCGACCGCGATTTGATCGTCCAAGCGATGGCATTGGACCCGTTGACCGCTGCAGTCCTCAGCTTAGATGAAATTGCTCGTTTGACTCGGGAACTGTTTGAAGCGCACGCGGACTTCCTTCCCCAATTCGCGGGGAAAGGGTAGCCGCGATTGGGCCCGGCAAGGTTAGGCATTAAGGCCTCTGGATCGAAAGGAGAAGCAGCCATGCATTCGAATCCTGTACGCTCGCGTGAACGTTTGGATCTCGGCGGAATCTGGGAGGCATCGATCGAAGGTTATGCCATCGGGACGGTGATGGTGCCTTCGTCATATCCTCCGCGGGGAACGGTGATGCTCTCGCGAACGGTTACCCTCACCGATTTCCATGGAAGTCGAATCTTTCTCATTTTCGAAGGGGTGGCCCATGACGGAGAGGTCTTCGTTGATAATCATCGACTTGGGCGTTTGATTGCGTTTACCCATCATGAGTTTGATGTCAGCGCGTGGATTGGAGAAACCCCGGTTACGCTCCAGGTCAAGCTGGTGGACCTGGAGGCGCATTTCGGAAACTCAAGGGGATGGGAAACCTATGGCGGGATCATTCGCCCCGTTTATTTGGAGGGGCGTTCCGCCAATTTTCTCGAATGTCCCCAAGTCTCCGTAGAAGTCCAGGGAAACCAGGCCATCGTTCAGGCCCGAGTCAATGTGGTGCAAAATACCCCGAGCGCGTCGCCAGTCATCACTGCGGTGTTGCTGGACCACCAAGGTCAGGCTGTCGCCTCGGCCAAGACCGAACTCACCGGAGAAGGGTTGCCCGGGCATTGCACCTTCGCTTTGGCGGTGCCTCAGGCCCACCTCTGGTCGCCCGACGATCCGTATTTGTACCGACTGGTTTGGTCGCTTGAGGGGGAAGCCGAGAACGATACGCTGACGCACAGCGTGGGTCTCAGGACTCTCTCGGTTGCGGGTCGCCGTTTTGTGCTCAACGGCCATCGAATTTTCCTCAAAGGCGTGTGTCGGCATGATCTGTGGGCAGATCAAGGATATACCCTGAGTGAGGACCAAGTTCGGCACGATCTGACGGAAATTAAGGATCTGGGTTTTAACTTTGTGCGCTTGGTCCACTACCCGCATCATCCGCAAGTATTGGACATTGCGGATGAGGTAGGGTTGTTGGTCACCGAAGAACCAGGATTTTGGAATGTTCGTCTGGACGACGACGCCCAGCGGCAAGCCAAAACGCTGGCGTTAGAAGTTCTGACTCGGATGGTGGTTCGCGATAGGACCCATCCCAGCCTCATGGCATGGATCTTGGGCAATGAGTCGTGGGCCGATCCATCCTATTTGCACACCGCGTCCAGCGTCTGTCGCAGCCTCGATTCGCGTCCCGTTGGCTTTTCGGATTTGTATTCTTCGCGGTTAGGCAAAAAGCTGTCAACGAAGGAAGCCTATGTCGGCTGGGACCCAGACTTCTACGACTATCATCCCTATGGGGAAGCTGCTAATTTATATCGCGAAGCCCCTCGCTATCTAGACGACAAGCCGTTGATCTTCGGTGAATGGGGAGGATTTTGGGTTCAACACGATCCATGGTTGTGGGAGCGCTTGGGGCAGCAATTTGCCGCCTGGGCGGCAGCGAGCGATGAGGCCTCCTCGCAATTGGCGGGCTTTGCTTTTTGGCAGTGGGCCGACATGCGTCAATATCAGCGCGGATATCCTGGATGTGAGAATGGCGTGCTGACGGAAGGTTTGGTGACTGAAGATCGCCAGCACAAACCCGAATGGGATGCGATGCGAATCCTCTTAAAAATGATCGATCAGGGTAAAACCCACCAGGTGGTTTCATACTTTGATCGGATTGCTGACGAGCAAGACTGGCTCAGTGGACTCACTCCCATCGCCATTGGGTTAGACGCGGAGACTATGGAGGCCAATCGCCAGGCGTGGGCGGCTTACGCTCCGGGTTACTCGGAATGGACACAATTGCCTTGCGGCTTTGATGAATCCGGGTTGATTCTGGCGCAGTCGCGCCTCGGCTTGCCCCCGCTGCTCTCTCCGTTGAGCCCCCGGCTGGTCGTAGAGGACCAGCGGACGGTGACCAAGCTCGTCGTGTTAGGGTTGGGCGATGTGAGCGAAGGCTATCCGGTGGTCAACCAATTTGGCGAAGAAGCGCTTCGCCTCACGCTTTGGGGGGAGGCCGGCTCGTGTCTCCAACAACCCTTGCGCCACGGGCTGGAGATTTGCCGTCAAAACCGCTTGTTTCAAGGATCGCGGATTCAGCCGTTAGCGTTAAACACCCGGGAGGCCTTTGACTGGGTCGCCGATCC
>JAMCVM010000166.1 GCA_023475835.1 Bacillota bacterium
TCCAGATATTTTTCCAGAATGTTCCCGTGCGCCCACGAGCATGAATTCTTTCTGATGACCAATGAAATACAGGTGAAGCGCTTCGAGGACAGATTCCGCCGTCGGTGGCTCCGCGATGGGGATAAGCTCGGCATTCGCGGCGACGATGAGCGACAAAACTCGCAACGTCTTGGCCGCGTCCGCAATTGGTAGGTCGGCAGCCCAGAGGGCGCGACGCAAGGCATCGGGTCTTGAGAGCGGCACTCGCAACGTGCCTCGTGTGACCGACCACACGATGATTTCGTAAGCTCCGGCCATTCGGGCGATTGGGAGGATGAGTGGAGCGATCCAGTCTTGCTTCCAGTAGAGTCCACCTTTGGGCGGTGGTGACAATGGCTCCGAACCTTCGGGTGGTGTAGTTGTGGGCATGTCCACCGCCCATGCCACGTTGGGCGGGGTTGTGAGCTGGGACAGCACCGCGACCTCTGTGGGGGCTGCGTCGGTCAGCCACGTTTGCCACGCTTTTTTCTGTGCTTCGCGTTGTTCGGCTTGGTCTTGGGCCGCCTGCGTTTGCGCGGTGGCCGTCACGATTTTTCGCGCGGCGGTGGGGCTGATCTGGTATTGTTCGGCGATTTTTTTTGCCGCATCCGCCTTGATTTTCTCAGCTTTTGCGGACGATGCAGCTGCGTCCACGATGCTTTCGATAATGTTTTCTTGTGATTCGGCATCTCCGCGTGGCGTACGATACGAGTCCGGCATGGTGGTACCCCTTTCTTCAAATGAAGGCGATGGACGCGCAATAAAAAAATAAAAACGCGCACGAGGGAAGGAATTTCCATAAAATGCCAAAGGTGGTCGATAGGCGAAAGAAAAATGCCCCCATTATATGCCGCGTCATCCTACTTCACGTGAAGAAAGAAGCTAGCGATCGAAAGGGCCCTTGGTTACGTGTGATCCATTCGCTCAACAGGAGAACAGATGTTTGTTTATGAAGACAAAAAAATAACCTGCCTCGTGGGCAGATCTCGCGCTACTGTTTTGGTGTGCCTTCGTGCGTCGAAGTCCATCGCTGTAACCGTCATCCGGGTCGCGGCATCGTCCCAATAGATCGTGAGCCGTTCCTGTTCCACTGTGGTCGAGGTGCCCTCCCAACGGTTTCCCGTGTCGACATCGCTCGTTCCATCGATCAGACGCTACCGTCTGGTCACAGTATCCGGTTCTTCGCACGTTGGCTGCGCCTCGTGAACCGAGGTGCCCCCCGACCCGGTTGGTCTCCGGTCATTCCTGGACCGCACGGTAGGTTCGCGGTCCAGGGTTGGCGTTTCTGGGCTTGTTGCCAGGAATATTGATTCCTGGGGCCTTCGCGGCGTGCCGGGCTCGCGAAGCAATCGTTGCCGGGTTGACCCGGATGTGTTCCACGCGGCTTCTCTTCACCGCACGAAACCCGGGTGGGGCTCATCGTTCCCGTGATGATCCCTGTATCCCCATGTCTGTCTGGCATTCGGGCTGGTCACTACGCGGCCCTAACGATTGGTGCCGATGTGCTTGACTCCTCTTTACTGGCTCGTGTTTCGCGAATTCGTTCGCGTGGCCTGGCTGATCAAATGAGGCACCCTCTTTGATTCACGGACCCCACGTTCCCGGCGTCTCCGCACTGCCCAATAAACCGTCCTTGCACAACCAGTCTCGGCTTTGCTCGACTGTGCCGACTCCGTCTGTTCGTTTCCTCCGGAGCGTGATGCGTACTCCGATGAATACGAAGCGAGTATGTCGACCTCTAGCGACCTCCTTATCCACATGTGGCTAAGTTGCGTTTGCTAAAGGGAATCTATCCAGAAAACTCGCGAATGTCAAGGGGATCTGCAAAGAATTGTCAGGAGCAAGCCAGGATGCCGCGGACTAGGTGACGGATTTGCGATCCGTCACCCAAACCGTGCCAATCGGGCACCAAATCAGCAGGGTCCTAAGTAGTAAAAACCCGTCACCTTCCCCCGTCCTACCCCGATGAAGGGTCTGGCATGGTCTAAGAAAGCCTAGCGTAGTCTCCGCTCACGGCCCGCGTGGTGACGGATCTTGGTGACGGATCGGGTTTTCGCCGACGTTTCGCGGCAACAAAAAACCCGCAATCCCTTGGAGGATGCGGCTTTTACTTGGTGGGCGAGTAGGGACTCGAACCCTAGACCCGCTGATTAAGAGTCAGCTGCTCTACCAACTGAGCTACTCGCCCATACTATGGTGGTAGCGGCGGGTGGACTCGAACCACCGACGTCACGGGTATGAACCGTGTGCTCTAACCAACTGAGCTACGCCGCCTCGTTGGTTGCGGGGACAGGATTTGAACCTGCGACCTCCGGGTTATGAGCCCGACGAGCTACCTGGCTGCTCTACCCCGCGACGACAATTGGCACAATGCCTATTCTAGGGTCAGAGCGCGCAAAAGTCAAGTCGTGATGACCACAAATTACTTAGCGGCGGTGACTGGCCAATAGCCCAACGCGAGCCAGAAATGCCTCGCTTCGGCATTGTTCACCGTGAGCTTGTCCGTGGAATATGATAAGATTATGGGAAGAGTTGTTTCGGGGTATCATTCTTTTAGGAGTTCTAAGGAGGGTTTTTAGGTGGACCGCAAGGCAAAGATTTACGGATGGGAACTACACGTGAAACAAGACAGTGAAGGCTTTACTTTTCAGGTCTCTGCCGATCCTGAACACCAACGTGCTCGCCGAGATGTCTTCGGCCTTATGGACGAGGTCGCAAGAAACGCGCGTGAAGCCGGAGTCAGTGTGGGCGAGCTTTTAATGCATTCGGCGAAATCGCAATTGGATCGCTGGACTGGAAGGCGCTGAGGCAGCAGCGCTGTCGGCTAGGCCCGTCACCATCGTCGGATTATCTTTAGACCAAGGAGGTATGTTCGTGAAAAATGGGACTCTTTCTCAGAGCGACTACGTTCAGACCATGGCTCAAGTACGTACCTTGAGATCCGAACTCTTCCGGTTGGCTGAGAAAAAAGGCAACTTAGATCCAGAAGTCCTTGCCCTCAGCCAGGTCATTGATCGTCATATCGTCGTGATTCAAAAGCATTGGCGATATGAAAACCCTCAGGTTAGTTGAAGCAAAACCTCTTCTCTTTTAATATGCCTTTATTTTGGGGCCTTCCTAGGTAGAACGTCTTACAATAGTAGGAGACGTTTTGGATGGAAGGTGAACGCCATCGAAAGGCTGTCATTGAACTCGGATGTGGCTCTGGCTTGGTCTCAGGCCTCGGCTGGATCTTCCTTGATGCCTTCTGCTCGGTTGGAGGATAGTACCGAAGGCCTTTGGCATCTTTTATCGTCAAGCGAGTTGGCATTGGCCGAGATCCCCAATCTAGAGCGCTTTAGCGACTATCAAAACACCGTCAAAAGGTTGCTGCAGTCGGGACTGTCTCGCTACGTGGTCCGCAAAGAGACGTATCGTTCTCCTCGGGGGCGGTTCCAAAGCATGGTTTATGTCACCGCAGTCCACCGCGAACTGGAAAACTTGCGGCAAGAACTTTTGGCTGACCATGTGGGGACAGGCATCCTTCGCCACTTCGACGCCATTCGAGGGTTGCTGTTAGACCTGTTGACTTGATCAGGAGGTTCTTGTGAATACGCCGTTTACGCAACTCAGCGGGCACATTCGAGTGCTTCAGGAACTGACAGACGCCAAAATTGCGGCGGTGCTGGCTCGCGATCCCAATCAACTATTGGCGCTCTTGCAATCAGAAATCGATCCCATGCATGCACTCGATCGATTTTCCGACGAAGTAGACCGGCTAACCGCAGAAGAGCGCGCTCAACTACGTCGACAAATTGAAGCCTGGCAAGTCCGAACCGATTACTTACAACAACTGCTGCAGCGCAACCTGGGCTATATTGATTTTATTCGCTCGCTTTGGACGTCGCTGCCAAATGTGGGTCTCAGTCTCGATCTCTAACGGATGCTGTCGTTTACGGTTCTCGCTGATCCTCTCACTAAAGGAGTGCTCTAGATGTCATTTCTAATGTTAAACATCGCTGGGCGAGCGCTTGCCACGCAACAACTGGCGATGGAAGTAACGGGGAACAATTTGACCAATGCGACCACGCCTGGTTATCAAACCGAGACAGCGGCTGTTACGGAAGCTCCACCGGTTCCTGTCTCGGAACTAGGCAGCAATGGCCAAGCCGGTCAACTCGGTGAAGGCACTACGGTCAGCACGATCCAGCGAGCGCAAAACTCCTTTCTGTCCCAGTCGCTGCGCGGTCAGATGAGTCAAACCGGGATGTGGCAATCCGAGAATCAATTATTAGGCCAAATCCAAAACACCTTTCAAGAACCCTCTAGTTCGGGCCTGGAGGAGACGTTAAGTTCGTTTTACGCAACCTACAACACCCTCTCGCAAAATCCTTCGAGTCCTGCTAACCAGACAGCGGTAGTACAACAGGGGAAAATCGTCGCCCAGACATTCAATCAAATGGCCAGTCAAATCAGCGATATGCAGACCCAAGCTAATCAATCCGTCCAATCCACCGTGGAACAGATCAACAGCCTCAGTGCCAAACTGGCCAACTTGAATCGACAGATCACCACGGTCATCGGCGCTGGGCAATCCCCCAATGATCTCGAAGATCAACGCACTGAGGCGCTCAATCAGTTGAGTCAGCTCGTCAATATTTCCTATACCCAAAACGGAACCACCGGTGCCGACAACGTCTACCTCGGCGGGCAACCCTTGGTCACGGACGGGCAAAATTATAATCTCGCCACGGTGAATCAACCTAGTGCCAATGGTGACTATACCGCGGTCCAGGTGACATGGGCGGACACCAGTGAGACCCCGCCGACCATTGCCTCCGGCAGCCTGGCCGGGCTCATCAACGTGCGTGACCAGAACCTGGCATCGTATCAGAACCAACTGACCAGTTTGGCTCAAAATTTACAGGCCATTGTTGAATCTTCAGCTTCGAGTTCGCCCGGGCTGTTCTCTTCGACCGGGCCGAATGCGGCAAGCACCTTAACCTTTTCCGCCAACCCCGGGTATAATGGCAGCGCTGCCACCACCAATCAAGGGGTCCTTTCTTTATACCAGAATCTCACCACCGGGCCAGCATCGGCCACATCAGGATCGTCGACACTGCTTGACCAATATACCAACTTGGTGGACCAAGTTGGCAACGACGGGCAAAATGCGTCGACCCAATACCAGACGGCCAACACCACCCAAACCGACTTATCCAATACCCTCAGTTCCCAGGTGGGAGTCAACGTCGATCAACAATCTGCCCTACTTATCCAGGAACAGCAGAGCTACAGCGCTGCCGCTCAACTAGTCAGCACCGAACAGGCCACCATGCAAAGCTTGCTGCAGGCCGTAAGTTAAGCTCTTAGACTTCAGCCTGTTGCGAATATCCCATCAGAGATCTCAGCCCATTGGGCCAAAAGAGTCTAGCGCTTAGGAGGGACCCACCGTGCAAATCACGCCGACCATTATGATGAACACCTTCTTGCAGGGCACAAACACCATATCTCAGCAAATGATGAAACTTGAAGAAGAGACCGCGACAGGCCAAGCCTATCAATATCCTTCGGACAATCCGTCGGCAATTGCCGGAACCATGGATTTGAATGCCGTAGGGGGTCAAATCGGAGCCTATCAAGCCGCCGCCACCGGAGCCCAGGGCTGGATCGATGCTGGATCGAGTGCCCTTCAGCAGGTCTCCCAATTATGGACCAACGTCATCCAACTAGCCACCGAGGCCTCTAACAGTGCCCTTAATTCTAGCGACACCCAAGCTATCGCCGATCAATTGAGTGAAGCTAGCACCACGCTCAATGAACTGTTAAGTACACAATATAGCGGTCAGCCGTTGTTCAATTTTTCTACCACGGGATCAGGCGGCGGGTCTTCCTCGGCGACCACCGGCACCCCGCTAGTATTTCAAATCGGTCCCAATGAACAGGTAACGGTTAATCTGACCGGGACCGAATCCTCCCTATGGTCGACGCCTCCCACCACGGGCAACATTTTTACCCAGATGGAGTCCGATCTGAAAACGCTAACTCACGAGGTCTCCTCGGGTCAAAATCCTAGCAGTTGGACCGTGTCACTCAACCAACTCAATACCGACAACAGCTATATCTCCAATGCGGATTCCCTATTGGGTGGACGCCTACAACGCGTCAACCAACAGACCACGTATTTATCTAATCTGCAAACGACGGTCACCCAAGGCATCACCAGTCTCGACGGTGCCAACATGACCCAGGTCGCAAGCCAATTAGCCCAGGCCGAGACCGCCTATCAAGCCGCACTGCAGACGGGCTCGCAAATCCTTCCCCTATCCCTACTAAGCTATCTGCATCCCTAAATGAGGAGTCGGTTAAACCGATGAACATTCAAACCAAGTTTCACGGAACGATCGAGGTTCCTGACGCCGACCTGCTGTTGATTGACCAGCCGCCTTTGCTCGGATTTTCCGGGCTGACCCGTTTTCTTTTATTACCTCACGCTCCTGACAGCCCTTTTCTCTATTTACAATCTGCCGAAAATCCTGGAATATGCTTTGTGGTAGTGGATCCGTTGCTATGGATTCCAGACTATGCCATCCCTGAGGCCGATGTGAGCGATCTTGGGTCTAAAGAGAATTGGGCGGCGCTCACTTTGTGTACGATTGACCCCCGCGGCGGCCAGGTGACGGCCAATCTGCGCAGCCCGCTGGTGATCAACAAGGTGAGCCGGCGCGGGGGTCAATTCGTTTTATCGGTGCCATATCCGCATCAGTTTCCCTTGATGCAACAGGAGGATTCGCATGCTGGTCTTAACCAGAAAGTCTGACGAGGCAATTCGCATCCTGGATGGCGCCATCCGCATCGTCGTGTTAGAAGTGCAAGGCGACCAAGTTCGGCTGGGCATTGAGGCTCCCAAGGCGATCGACATCCTGCGCGAAGAAATCTATCTCTCTCAGGAGGAAAATCAGCGCGCATCGGAAGTGATTACTCCGGAAGCACTGAGTCAGCTGACGGGGACTCGACTGCCACATCCTCCGAAGAAACCAGAATCTCCTTAATTTTTACTCCAAATTGCTCCCCGGCCAGAACCACTTCACCGCGGGCCACAAGGCGACCGTTCAAATACACGTCGACCAATTCGCCATAGGCCCGATCCAATTCGATGACCGTCCCACTTTGGACCTGCAAGACATCGCGCACGGCCAGTTCCGTGGTCCCCAAAACCACTTCCACCGCCATCGGAATGTCCCACAAAAATGCCACCGGCGTCTCTGGGCCTGGGGCCCTTGGGGGCTCGTCGGTCAGTTCGGCAAATTCCAACCGGCGGATCTCGACCGGATCCGAGCCAGGATCGCCGGCATGCACCAACGCCTCTACTTCTTCTGCGGTTAGACGAGCCGTTTTCTTAGACATGATCTCTCTCATTGCCTCCTCTATTGCCTACCACACGCACCGCGAGATTGCTCCCTCGGCGGCCAAGCACCACTTCCAGTTTATCCTGTCCCGCCACGGCTAAGGGTAGTGGCCGGTCGGGACGCGTAGGCAAGACGATCACATCCTCCAGTTTTAGATCGCCAAACTCTCTAAGAGTGAGCCGAGTCCGTCCGAGGATGACACTCGCTTCGACCGAGACCTCCTCCACGTAGCGTTGCATCTCTGCCGATCGAAGCACCGGCTGGGCGTCGTCATCGCCACGCCCCCACCCATGGCGAGTTACCGACACGGCCAGCGGCTGAATGGCAGAAAATGGCCACACCCATAGCAACTGGTCCTTGCGGCCTACCATTTGAATTTGTTGCCGTTCGACTACGACCAAGTCGCCTTCAGAGGCAATCTGGGCAAAGGCCGGATTAAACTCCACGGCTCGCACCACCGGCTGTAATTTGACCAGACTGCGCCAGGTTTGGGCATAAAGGTCCAAGAGTTGCACCATCACCCGACGAAAAATGGTTTGCTCAATTTCGGTGAGCTCACGTTCTCCAAACTCTCCGCTGCCATTGCCGCCTAACCCGCAGTCAATGATCGCCAGCGCAGTGCCGATATCGAATTGTAGTACCGAGTTGCCGCTGACCTCCGTTCCCTCATCGCCATACACCACTAAGACCGAAGGGCTTTTCACATGGTCCACATACTGATCATAGACGACCTGGTCGATGCCCACGAGGCTCATCGAAACCGGGGTTCGAAGATAGGTGGCCAAAAAATTCGAGGCTAAGCGCATAAACGACTCACTCATCAAGGCGATCCCATCCAACTGTAAGCTCGACAATTGATGCGGTCTTTGAAAATCATAAGCCCTCACTTCAATCTGCGAAGCAACGATTCCTCCCATACCCCATGCCTCCCTAATCTATTGCGTCAAAAAGGTCGGGAAGTATACATCCCCAATTGTGCCCGGCCCGAAAATTGATTGCAAAACTAACGACACTTGCGCCTTAAAGGTTTCTTCGCCTCCCGATGCGGACAGTTCCTGGTAGCTGGTCGAACGGGCTAAATTAAGCAAAGCGTTTTCCACTTTAGCATTCAAGATCGGATTGCCCGTACCCGAGGTCGTCGATGAACCGCTGGAAGGCGTACCTCCTTGGGCGGTCAACGCTTGCGGCATGATGGAAAAGGTCAGACTGTAGCTGAGATAATTCTGCCCCCCGACTAAATCCGATTCTAGACCCGTATAGGAAACTGGCACTGCTTTCAGCGCGTTAAACGCCAACGCTTCCACAACCGGTGCGGGTTTATGCGACAATAGGGACGGAAATCCTTTCACAATCCCTCCGGCTCCAATCACCACCCCGGCTACAAAAATTAGAACCAACATCCCGATCCTTTTGATCATTGGCTTGGCCCTCCTTGGCCTCACGCATTTATCGTGTCAATGGATTGATTCAAGCTTTGAGCCACCGTCATCACTTTGGCATTCATTTGGTACATAGTTTGCGCCTGAATCATGGTGGCGTAGGAATCGTTGAGATTTACGTTGCTGTCGTTTAGAGCCCCACTTTGAATCGTTCCCGCACCATTTTGCCCAGGCTTTTGCAGCACCGCTGGACCCGAGTCAAGGCTAGGTTGATAGAGATTGGAGCCGACATTGACCAACCCTTGGCTATTGGCAAACGTCGCCACTTGAATTTGGCCGACAGGCACTGAGGTCCCCCCGACGGTCGAAACGATTTGCCCGGTGGAATTAATTTGATAGGCTCCATCCGCGGGGAGCGGAGTTGGCAAATTCAGTTTTGCCCCACCCGGCAACACCAAGTTGCCCTGAGCGTCTTGGCTAAACTGACCCGCTCGTGTGTAAAGAGTTTGCCCCTGAGCGTTCGTCACCATAAAAAATCCCGACCCATTAATCGCCAGGTTGCTGGACACCGAGGAATCACTCACTGAGGCCCCAAAGGTCGGCACATTCTCAGCAAGATAGGGCCCCTGGTTATACGAATACCCCGGGGCGACCACCTGCCCGGCGAACGGTACGTTTTGCGGACGCGCTAAGATACTTCCCCCGGTGCCGGTTTCCGCTTGCCGCGCTCCAAATCCAGGGGTGTTCACATTGGCCACGTTTGTGGCCACCGCAGAAAACAAATTCGACGACGCATTGAGCCCCGATCCCGCAATCCCTAACACTGAATTCATCATCGATCTCCTTTCCTGATGACACTACGCGACCGACCATCGTCGCCTGAAAGCTAGGCCAGCACCCCCAGACCACCGGCGGTACTGAGTCGCTTGGACTCCGCATTCACCAAAGTGGTCAACGACTGGTAGCTGCCTTGGGCCTGAATGAGGCTTTGGATCGACTGATTCAAGGACACATTGGACCCATCTAAACTCCCTTGGACCACCGAGGCATTGGCGGCTGCCACGGCTTTAGCGTTTGTTTGATAGAGCCCGTTAGTCCCGGACGTCAAGCTGGCCCCTGGTAGTTGATAGAGTCCGATAGTCCCTACGACAATGCCGTTTTGGCTGACCGTCCCATCATTGGCCACCTGAAACGATTGCGTCGGATTGATGACCAAGGGCTGTTGGTTTTGGTCCAAGAGCACGCCGCCGCCTTCGTTGACGATGCGCCCGTTGGGGTTGACCGAAAATGCCCCGTTTCGCGTGTACTGAGTGCCCGTGGCCGTCTTCACCGCGAAAAATCCGTTGCCCGCGATCGCCAAGTCCGTACTGACCCCAGTGGACTGCACCGCACTCGGAGCGGTGAGCACGCTGTTGGTGTAGACCACCCCTGAAGGCACGGTACCGATCGCCATCGTTCCTGAACCTCCCACCCGAAACACGGTTTGCTGAATGCCATCGACGGTTTGTCCGATCTGCGACAAATATCCTGGATTCATCTGGTTCGCCATGTTGCCAGCCACTTGGTTCAAGGCCCCGGTATCCGCAATCAGGCCAGAGAGGGCCGTATACAATGCATCCATGTTCCTTACCTCCCTAATTGGTACCTAAGCCCGCGGCTGTGGTTCATCCCACCGGCTTCTCGCTCCGCCCTCAAAAACGAGGATCGACCCCATCCGTCTCAGGTAATGGGCTGACTACCGAACGCAGGCGCTCAATGAATCGCCCCACCGTTCCTTTGGTTCGGCTCATGACCGCACCACGCTCAATCAGGCGATCGGCTAACGCTTGGACATCGCGACTCGCGATGGTGCTTGGATAAGCTAACACAAATGGCATTTGCTTACTAATGGCCATCGGCACGTGATCATCATCTTGGATCAAACCCGCCCATTCCACTTCAACATGCAGCATTTTTGACGCCAGATCGATAAGTCGTCTTCCCATCCTTTCCGATCGGTCGAGGCTCTGCGCGCGATTGACCAAGAGGCGAATGGTTGGCGTCTCGGCACTTTCCCAGATCGCCTTGATTAAGCCGTAGGCGTCGGCCAAGGCGGTAGGCTCAGGGCTGGTCACGACTAAGACTTCATCGGCGGCTAAGACAAAACTCATCACATTGGGCGCAATGCCCGCACCGGTGTCAATGAGTAGCCAATCCGACTCCCCATCCAACGCCCGAAACCCTTCAATGATACTGGTGATCTCTTCAGGCAAGGCCGCTGCCAAGCGCGATATGCCCGAGGCACCGGGGATTACCCGAATGCCCCGGGGACCCTTCCACAAAATCTCGCCAAGCTCCTTTTGGCCTTCCAGCACATCTGCCAGAGTCTCCTGAGGTTCCATTCCCAGTAAAATATTGATGTTGGCCAATCCCAAGTCAGCATCCAAGAGGAGGACTCTCTGGCCTTTGATAGCCAAGGCTAACCCAAGATTCAACGTCACATTCGATTTTCCCACCCCCCCTTTGCCGGAAGTGACCGCCATGACCCGAGTCTGGGTCGGCGGGTGCGCCGGCGACGACGGTGGCGCTATTTCTCCTTGGTCGGCCACCCACCGCCGCAAAGACTCCTCTTGCTCCTGTCCCGATTTAGCCACCATATTCTCCCCCCATCAACCACGACACCAGGCCGTCGACCGTAGCTTGGTGAATATCCTCAGGCACGCTTTGCCCGTTGGTGACAAAGCTGACCGCTAAGTCCATGGTCATCAACGCGCTGAGCACCGGACCGGGTCGACGGGCTTCGTCCACCTTGGTGATGACTACCTTCCCTGGCTCTCCCTGGAGAAATCCACTGGCTAATCCCCGAATCTCATCCGCAGCAAAGGTTGCTGGCACGGTCAAAAGCACCTCAGCCGTTTGATACCCTTCCCAAATCGAACGCACCTCGGCCATATGCAGAGAATGTCTGACGCTATGGCCTTGAGTATCTATCAAGACGACATCGGCATTACTCCCTCGAACCACGGCCTCTACCTCCTTGGGGCGATTCGCCACCCGAAACGGCACCTTGAGAATTCCGGCGAAAGTCTCCAATTGTTCGACCGCTCCGACTCGAAAGGTATCCGTGGTCACCATCAAGACCGACTGATGCTGTTCGAGATGGTAGTGCGCAGCCAATTTGGCAATGGTGGTCGTCTTTCCACTGCCGGTCGGACCGACCAAAACCACTACCATTTGACCTCCGTCGCTTCTCAGTTCTTGCATCTTAGGCATTCGCGGTCGCACGATCGTCAACAGATCCTCTTGCCATTTCCGCGCTGAGGATTTGGAAGGCATCGCCTCGGCCAACTCCCTGGCTAGAGCGAAGTCCATTCCCCGTTCGGTCAAGAGTTTATAGGCCTTTTGCTGAACATTTGTGGAAAACCCTTCCAAGCGACCCAGACGATCATCGATTTGATGCAAGGCGTGAATGAGCGCGTCGGTCTCAGCCAATCGATCAGTGGGTTTTTCCACGCGAATCAAAGGCTCGGAATCTAACCGGGGAGCTTCCGGCTCAGGACTGGCACCAGTCTCCGTCCGGCTTGGCTCCCGGATTTCGATGCGGTCTAATACCGGATGGGGGTCTAATCCGTCGTCTTCAACCGCACGCCGTCCTCGGTTCATCGGAATGACGCGGTCAGCCAGGTTGTCCGGGGATTTTTCAACGTCTGGCATCGGTTCGCCCGACCGCTTGGTCACCGGATAGTCGGTGGCCACCAACACTTGAAACCCATGCTCCCAGAATTTCCACCACCGATCTCGGCTCATGCCCGAGGATAAGATGACGGCGTCGTCTCCCAGTTCCCACTTGGCCTGGGCTAAAGCTTCTTCGGCGGTGCGGCCGCTGTATCGTTTCACAATCATAGCTGAATCACTCCTAAGGTCTTGACCGCAATATCAGGACTAATTTCCGCATAAGACAGCACGGCCAGATCGCGCATCAAGCGTTCGGTCAAGCGTTTAAAGTACAAGCGAATCCATGGCGAGGCGATGACCACCGGACGGGCCCCGGCCGGTGTCGTCTTCATCGCCTCGCGCAAATTCCCCAAAATCGACTGAGCCTTTTGGGGGTCCAGGTTCAAATACGCTCCCGTCTCTGAGCGCTCAATCGACCCTCGCATTTCTGCTTCCACTTCGGGAGAGAGCACTAAGGCATGGAGCACGCCGGTGCTCAGATAGGGCCGCACAATCGTCCGACCAATCGCTTGGCGCACCGCCTCGGTCAAGAGTTCAGGATCGTGGGTCGAGCGCGCGCGATCGGCCAAAGCCTCCAAGATGGTGGGTAAATCCCTAATGGAAACCCGTTCGCGAAGAAGATTGGCCAATACCCTTTGCACCTCCCCCAACGTCAACAACTCGGGAATGAGTTCTTCCACAATCGTGGGATGACTTTTCTTAACATGATCGATCATGGCTTTTAAGTCTTGACGTCCGAGAATTTCCCAAGCGTGGCGGCGCACCGATTCAGCTAGATGGGTGACCATGACCGACCCGGCATCGATGACGGTCCAGCCTTGCAGTTCGGCACGATCCCGGGCATCTTCGCCAATCCAATAGGCAGGCAATCCAAAAACAGGATCCTTAGTGGGGACTTGGCCTTCGACCATCAGTTCCCCACTGCCCATGGCCAAAAACCTATCCGGTCGGAGTTCACCTTGAGCCACCTCGCCTCCCCGAATGCGAATGCGGTATTGATTGAGGTTCAACTCTAAATTATCGCGCACGCGTACCGAGGGTAGGACCAGGCCCAACTCCGACGCAATCTGCCGACGCAGCGCCGAAATGCGCTGGATCAAGTCCTGTCCGGCGCGACCTCCGGCCAGGGGAACGAGACCGACGCCCAGTTCCAGTTCAATGGTGTCGACGCCAATTAAGTTCATGGCCGACTCTGGACTTTTGTCTCGCTCTCTCTCTTTGCCTGCCTCGGCCATTTCAGTCGCCTGCACTTGGGCTTTTTGAGTTCGCTCCAGGTTCCATCCCAGATACAGTCCGCCCAACCCTAAGATGCTGGGGATGAGGGGGGGCAATCCGAAGAGGGCCAACATGAACAGTACAATCGATACGATATAAAGGACCCGGGGCAGGGCGGTCAATTGATTCAGCAAGTCTCCTCCAAAGCTGCCCCCACCGCCACCCGACCGAGTCACGATGATGCCCGCCGCCGTGGATAACAATAAGGCAGGAATTTGAGTGGTGAGACCTTCGCCCACGGTTAAGATGGTATAGGTACTAATCGCGGTGCTGAAACTAAGATGGCGGCTCACGATCCCCAGTACGAGCCCGCCGATGATATTCACCACAATGATGACCACACCGGCCATCGCGTCTCCGCGCACAAACTTGGAGGCTCCGTCCATGGCTCCGTAGAAGTCGGCCTCACGTTCCACGTCTTGGCGACGACGTTTAGCCTCGACTTCTTTAATCATCCCCGCGTTCATTTCCGCGTCGATCGCCATTTGCTTTCCGGGCATCGCGTCCAATGTGAAGCGGGCAGCGACCTCAGAGACTCGTTCTGCTCCCCGCGTAATGACCATAAATTGAATCACAATCAGAATGATAAAGATAATCACCCCGACCAACACATTGGACCCGACCACCAGCCGGCCAAACGTCTGGATGACATTGCCAGCCGAACCGTCGAGCAAAATCAAGCGAGTCGCCGTGACTTCCAAGGCCAGCCGAAAGAGTGTGGTCAAGAGCAGCAAAGAGGGGAAGGAGGATAGATCCAACACTTCGCGAATAAACATCGTACTGACCAGGACCGTGACTGCCAACGCAATATTGAGAATCAAGAAGGTATCCAGGACGAAGGCAGGTACGGGGATCACCAGCATCAAAATGGCAATCACCGCCGCCATCGGAACGAATCCTTCTTTCAACACTTCGCGTCGCATCCCTATCCCCCTCTCCCCTGCCGTCGCCGTAAAATGAAAGCTATAATCTCGGCGACGACCTGATAATGCTCAGGCAAAATCGCTCGGCCTACGGGAAGCACGTAAAGCGCCCGGGCCACGGGAGGGTTCTCGACCACGGGAACGCCATACTGGTAGGCGATCTCGCGAATTCGAAGGGCAAATTCGTCCTCGCCTTTGGCCACTAATTCCGGTGCCGCCATCGTATCATCCCAGCGCAGGGCGACGGCGAAGTGTGTGGGATTGGTCACCACGACCGTGGATGAGCGCACCGCTTTGAGACCTACCCGCGCATAACGCCGCTGCAATTCTCGGCGGCGGCCTTTGACTCGTGGATCGCCTTCCACGTCTTTGTGTTCGTCCTTGACCTCGCGGTGGGACATGCGCAGGCTTTGTTGAAACGAACGCATCTGCCAGATGAGATCAATGATGCCGACAAAAAGATAGGCCAGTCCAGCTCGAAGCAGCACTCCGGTTAACGCAGTCTTGGCGAATTGGAGGGACGCGCCCAGGGAGGTGCTCATCAGCCCCGGATACTCCGCCACTTGTTGACGAATGAGCAAGCCGGCGGAAACCCCCACCACGGCGATTTTCAAGAACCCCTTCAACAGGTTAAAGAGTCCGTTCATCGAAAACATTTGGGTCACCGCGGTGATCGGATTCAATCGATTAAAATCGGGCACTAACTCTTGCAGTCGAAAGTTGAGTCCACCCTGAACGATCCCCATCAGCAAACCCACCATCGCCAGCGCGAGCACGATCGGCGCTAACATTTCAGCCAGGCTCGGCAACACCAAAGCCATGACGGCACCCAAGCCTTGGGTAAAGCCCAGCGTTCGCATGTTTTGAAACACCGAGATCTCCAATGTGGCCAAGTGCGCGCCCAACCACGGCATATACCACTTCAACATCAAGAAGGCGACGATCAAGGCAGCGGCGGCTTGAAAATCATGAGACTTCCAAGACTTGCCCTCTTCCCGGGCGCGTTGCCGACGCCTAGGCGTCGGTGCCTGGGTCCGGTCCCCGCCCGAAAGCTTCCAGCCAGGCGATGCGGAAAGTTCATAGACCGCCGTCATCAATGTCCCTCCAAAATGGCTAACCATCGACTGATATCGTAAAAAGCAGTGTGCCAAATATTCGGTACCACCGTCATTAGCAAGGGCAACATGCCTAAAATCACCACGATACTGATGCCGAAGTTGATCGGCAGCGACAAAAAATAGGCGTTGAGTTGAGGAAAGGCTCGGGACACCACGCCAATGACCATATCCACCACCAAACTACAAAGAAATAGTGGAGCCGCAATTAAAAGAGCCGTCATCAATGCGGACTGAAACAATCCGACGATGAACATGATGGCGTTGCCGGAAATCGCCTCGTGGGTCAACGGCAACGCCACAAAGCTGGCGTGAAGCGCTGTCATGGTTAACTCCAAACCGCCGCCCGCGACAAAGATGAACGTGGCCAAAAGAGTCTGCCATTCCGAAAGGAAGGAGCCCGCCGACAACAAGCCGGGATTGGCTGCCACGGCTAAGCCGACACCCATTTCGTAGGTAATCATTTGTCCCGCCATCCCGAAGATAGAGAGATAAAGCGCCAACACCAAGCCAATGGCCAGCCCAATCAAGAGTTGGAAAACCACTCCCAGCCCGAGCGCCAATCCTTGGACCGACACCGCGGGAACCGTGGTCACCAAAGCCACAGCGAATAAAAACACCATGGCCACTTTCAACATTTTGGGAACATAGGCTGAGCCCAGCACCGGAGCCGAAATCACCAATCCAGTCAGACGTGCCGCAACCAGCACAAACGTCGTCACCCAATCATTCAATAGCACGGTTAGAGTCATACGTCGTTCAACCTTTGGTGGTCCTCATTCTTGTTCTCCGCCCCATTCGGTGACCCGCACACCAAAGCGATTACCGACCAAGACGATGGTGCCGCTTCCGACTCGACGATCATTAATAAACAAATGCACTGGATGTCGCCACGACTCCTCCAAAGAAATCCGGCTGCCGATTCCAATCTCCAACCACTGTTTCAACGTGCTTTTGGTATGCCCGATTTGGACCTTAAAGGTTACCGGCAAGTCCCGAAACTTTTCCAGTCCCCGGTCTCCCGATAGCGTCAGCGAGGGTGATCTCCCGGGTTCGGCCGTCTCCTCCCCGTTGCCCCAGATTTTCTCTGGTAATCCTGGGCTCATCGGTTCGCCTTCCATTCGAAGTATCACCCCCTTTCAGAGTGTGCCCGCCCGCACTCCAAATTCCTAGCAAGCGGCCAAAAGCCTACCCGTGGAGACCAGGCGGTTTACGCGCTTCAATGACCGCTTTGGTTACACCTGGTTCTTTTACACGTTTTGACTTCTAGGCCAATCCTGAAGTTCCTCTTTTCAACCCCAAGAAATTCGTTTGCCGTCAAATAGCCTCATAGTTTGTCGAACGCCCGCAGTTTGCCGCTATAATGTGGCCAAGGGGGAATGCGTCATCTTAAGTGGGGGGATTTTATTCAATTTTCTATGGGCTCTATTGTTAGTCCTCGCCTTGGCTTATGTCGCAGCTCGTCTCTTAAAGTCGACAGGACTGGGCAAAAGGAGTCCGTCCCAATTTATCGAGCAACTCGATTACTTGACCTTGGGTCCCAAACGCGGGATTGCCATTATTCAGGTCGTGGACAAGACACTTTGTGTGGCCATCAGCGATCGTGGCATCGAGCTGCTATGCGAAGTCGATGGCGATGCACTGAAAGATCGCATGACCCACCTACCTGCTATCAGCCGAGTGGGCATTCCGGGCTTAGGACAATTTGCTGAAGAGGTCTGGCAACACTTAAAACGTTCCAAGGCTGGTGGCTAATCCCTATGAAACGTCTTTCGATCAAATCCCTGCTGTTGGCGCTTTGGATGCTCCCCTTGTGGGGCGGGGTGGTTCTGGCCGCTCCACTGCCTTCTGTCAACATTTCACCCAGTGGAGCCTCGCCCAGTGATACCATCTCCATTTTGGCACTCCTAACGGTGCTGTCGTTTCTTCCTGCCATTTTACTGACGATGACCGCATTTACCCGAATCATCACGGTCCTATCGTTTGTTCGCAGCGCGCTCGGCCTTCAGAACACCCCCCCCAACCAAGTCTTAATCGGACTCGGACTCTTCATTACCCTCTTCGTTATGTCTCCCACGCTGACCCTCATCAACCGCCACGCGTTGACCCCCTATCTGGCTGGGCATCTCTCCCTGCTCCAGGCGGGCAGTGCGGCCATGGCACCGATGCGTACCTTTATGTACCATCAGACCCGATCGCAAGATATCGCCTTGTTTTTGAATTTGGCCCACTCGCCTCACCCCCATAGCCTCGCCCAAATCCCGACCACCACGCTCATTCCCGCCTTTATTATTTCCGAGTTGCGCACGGCATTTGAAATTGGCGTCTATATTTATATCCCATTTGTTCTCATTGACCTCGTGGTCGCTACGATCTTAATGTCCATGGGTATGATGATGCTGCCGCCGACCTTAATCTCGTTGCCTTTAAAGATTCTGCTATTCGTTTTGGCCAACGGCTGGACCCTCGTCGTGCAGTCTTTGGTGCTGTCGTTTCACGGAGGAGGATAATCATGCTCGACCATTTTTTGAGTCTCAGTCAAACTGCCTTCACCACGGCAGGCATTGTCCTCTTGCCTATCTTAGCCGCGGTCCTCATCGTGGGACTCTTAGTCGGAATTTTTCAAGCCACCACCCAAATTCAAGAAATGACCTTATCATTCTTGCCTAAACTCATCATCTTGGGCCTGATGATTTATTTAGCCGGACCATGGTTTCTTAGGATTCTAACCCAATTCATGCAACAAGACCTCTCAACCTTTTGGCATCTCACCTATCTGCCATAGCCAGGCTGGCTTAAGCCTTTATCCTGCGCGCGGGTCAAATTTGACGGTTTGATGCCAAATCTGGGGGCATCTCAACACATTGCTGCATAACGCTTTCCTAACACCATGGCGTTCCCCCCAAAAAGAAAACTATGACCCGATAGACCCTTTTTTAGCCGCGGGCGTCCCCAAAACGGCGGTCAGTCCGCGTCGCACCCGATAAAATGCGCGCCATCAAGAGGTTTTGCGCGGCGAGATCGTGGCTACGTTCTGCAATGATATGCCCGGGTTTTTTCATTGTTCCGGATCAACTATTCTAAAAGGCCTTTCCCCCTTGCAGATCACCCGAACCACGAACGCACGATCACCACCTCGGCCTCGCTCACGTTTCGTGCCTTCTGCGATCGCGGAGCTTAACAGCCGTCCGTAAACGATGGCTTGTTCTTGATGACCGTACATTTCGGGGTGTGAGTGCGGTCTTTTATTCCCGGGAACGCACTTGTAGCTGGGTTACAAGGTGGGGAAGAGCCCTCATCCTATAACCCAGCTTACGCGTGTCACCTAATTGGACAGGATCTCCGATCGAAGCCTTGGCCAAAGCCTCCACCAAGTGACCGACCAGGACACTTCGCCGGCCGCTTGGTAATCTCCGCTCCCGCCAAGCTCAGCTTGGATTGAGAACAACAAAAGGAATCTACTGAACCGCGTTGGTTAACGTCTGAGCCAGGGTTTGATCGACCGTGACCACCTTGGCGTTAGCCTCATAGCCTTGTTGCGCCACAATGAGATTCACGAACTCTCCGTCGAGATTCACGTTCGACTCCTCTAATTGGCCCGAGGCTACAGACCCCAGTTGACCGGTGTTGGGCACTCCGACTTGACTGGTGCCGGAATTAGCGGAAGCCTGCCACAAGTTGTTCCCGATGTTGGTGAGGCCCGCCGGGTTATTAAATCCCGCCAAGGCCACTTGACCCAAGACCTGGGTTTGACCGTTAGAATACGTGCCGACAATCTGGCCCGCGTTGTTAAAGTTATAACTAGACAGGGTCCCCGAAGCATTGCCATTGGCGCTGGCCTCAAGCGTCGAAGGCGCGTCAAATTGTGTCATTTGGGTGTAGTTCAGACTGACATTGCCGGGCATATTCCACGCCGCAGGAAATCCCGACAAAGTAATGGTGCTGCCATTGGCGGTGACGGTTAAGGGGGCCACCGCGCCTGCCGTATCGGTTCCGTTGGCCGACACATACCAAGTACTGCCGGTACCCGTCGCCGCTGCCACCGGGGTTCCTGAGCTGTTAAAATAGATTGGAGTCGATCCGGCCGTTGGCGTCGAAGAAAAATTCAGTGTGGTCGATTCCTGAGCGCCAAGCGAATTATACAAGGTCAAGGGCAGACTCAAGGTCGTACCCGAAGCCGATAGGTTTCCCGTCAGGGTACCGGTCGATGTCGCCGCCGGCGCGATGGAACCATTGAGGGGAATCGTCAAAGGCACTAGGCTCGCCTTGGTCTGAGCGCTGCCTCCGGTCCAGCCCATGACTAAGTTGCCAGTAGGATCCACTAAAGCGCCATTGGCATCCAAGCTAAAGTTACCGGCCCGGGTATACGCTAAACCCTGGGGTGTCTGCTCTAAGAAAAACCCGTTGCCTTGAATGGCCAAGTCGGTATTGACCCCCGTCGATTGCAACGTCCCCTGGCCCATATTCACCTGGATGGCGCTTACGTTAACCGCCCCTCCGGCGGTCTCCTGGATGGGATTCGTGCCGCCAATGGTGGCGGTGGGCGCTGTCGCCCCTTGGGTGGTCTGCTGCAAAGCTTCAGCAAAACTGACCGCCCCCGATTTGTATCCCACGGTATCCACATTAGCGATATTCTGAGATACCACACTCATAAAGGTCTGATCGGCGTTCAATCCAGACACCGCCGCGTACAATGGATCTGCCATCGCTGTCACAATCCTTTCCCGCTCGGGTTATCCGAGCTTGGTTAATTCCCCTGACCGCCGTTTAAGCTCGGAGCGTCCACCAACGACCAGTGGCCGCCGACGCTACTTTGCTGCGCTCCTTCGGTCCGTCCAGAGCACGGGGTTTCCTCATCTGAGGTCCGACCCACAAACACCAAGGTATCCACCCGATTCACCATGGTCATCTCACCGGTATTGAGGGCCAGTGCGGTAATGACGGTTCGATTGGCCGGAGACACCACTAAAATGCCATGATTGGTGACTACTGCCGCCGTTTTCGAACCGGCCTTGGCTGCTGCATCCACCGCTCGCGATACCCCGGGAAGTTCGCCGGCGGCGAACTGAAATCCACGCTCGGCCAGTCGATCCTGGGCGTGAGTCGACACTGTCAGCACTTGCTCCAAGGCAGTTTTGAACGACGATGGCGCCGGGTTCTTGGCCACCAAAGCCGACTGAACTGACCCTATGGCGCCTATTGCGCCTAACGGTTCATCCATTTTGAACTCCGGTCAAATCCGACAACGCCAACGTCCTGCCATTGGCCAATTCCACTTGAACGACGCCGTTTTGGCCCAAGGTAACGCCGGCAACGGTTCCCGAACCCAAGGACTGGGTAGAGACGGTCTTACCAATAAGTTGGGCTGCCGAAAGCAAAGCATCCGAACCACTACCGTTAGACAATTGGCTCAAGATCTGAGTTAAGGTCTGTTGTTGTTGATTGGCTGCTGAAAGACTCGAGAATTGCGCCAACTCAGAAATAAATTGCGTATCATCGACTGGATTCGATGGATCTTGATACTGGAGTTCAGTCGATAGCAAGGTCAGAAAGTCGGACTCGTTGAGTTGGCTCGAGGGCGGCAAGGTGCCTACTTGGCTGGCAGCACTCGGGTTAGTCACTGCGGCAGTCGGCTGAGTCGCAGCGTTGGCCGCACTGCTTCCTGCAATGGGTGATGTAGCCATCTGAAATTCCTCCTTTCTATCAACAGTCAGGCTCGAAAGTCAATCCCGTCAGTACTGTCTGCTCCGCGCGCCTCGTCAGCGGTCGAGCCGCTGCCTGTGGAACCAGCACCTCCCCATCCCGATGGGTCGGCTCGGGCAGGGGATCGACTAAATCCCGACTGCGCATGAAACTCCTGATTCACATAAACCCGAACTTCCACCGCACTCGGGTGGTTGCGTTGGAACAGATCACTGGCCAACTGGCGCACATCGGCGGGAGTCCCCAATCCGGCATTGCCCGGATGCTCAGTGAGATGCACGGTCGTGGTTAAGGCGTCCCCTTTGTCCTTAACCTCCACCGTAAAAGCGGCCATCGGGTCTTGGGGTGGCGGTCTGACCGCCCAGGTCGTGCTTTGACCGTCCTCCGCTGTATTGGCCCGGGTTAACGTCCACATCGGGCCCTTGGCGGGAGCGATGGATGGATGAGGGCTTTTGGCTGGCGAAGCCACTGGCCCGCCTAGGGGTCCGACCGCCCGAGGGGTGGCATTTCGGGCTGGGACGGGACTCGCAGCCACCACGCCCGTTTCGCTGGCAGGCTCCACCAAACTTGGCTTCGGCTCTGCCAATCTTGGCTTCGCCTCTACCGATGCCGGAGTCCGGCGAATCTTCTCGTGTTGAGACCCGAGGCCGTTTTGTTTGCCAAATGAGCTCAACCCCTGGCCCTCACGGTCGCCTGCGGCGCGGGTGCGCGTCCTTAATTTAGGGAAGTGGCCTCTCGCTCCAATCCCTCGTCCCACGATTTTCATCGGCTTCACCAACCGTGGATCCCGCGAGGCAGGCACGGTCGACTCCCTCCGGGTAGGCACGATCAGATTCCCAACCGAGCGTTCCTGAAATCTTTGACCCTGGACGCCTCGGTGGCTTATGCCCCCCACCCTACTTTGAGCGACTGTAGCGGTCACCCGCTTCTCGGCGATCACGGGTGAAGCTTCTTGGGCTTTTTCCCCACTAGGGATCGCAATCGGGCGAGGGTTGATCCTCCTTACTATCGAGACCGTACGGTTTGAACCGATGTCGCCGCGGATTGGGTTCTTAAGGCTGAGACTGGCGACATTTCTTCGCACGGCTGCCGCGTTTCGGCCTTCGGAACCTGGTGCACCGGTCCTGGCCGACGATGGCGCGAATCTTTTCTCGACCGGCTCCGGGACCGCGGATTTGGCCGACCTGGCGGCTAGCCCGTCCATCCTCTCCTTCGCTACCTCAGCGAAGTCACTCGCGTTAGACCCTAGGCGTTGGTCCTGAAGCGGCATTGGGGCTACCGGCGTCCTTCGCGGCAATCGATGGATGCGGGTGACAGTCCCACGAAGGCTGGGTTGGGGATGGATCAGACGGGTCTCGAACAAAATCGCCTCTGCCAGCGACCCTACCGGGTGGGATTTTTTTCCCATTTTATGGCCCGTTTTGGCCGCGCTGCGCCCAACCTTGGCGGTCTTTGCCCTAATATCTCTTGTGAGTTGCGAGGCTGATGGCAATTCTTCGCCTCCCACCTCTCTGAGGGCTTGCGCGAATCCTTTCGCCGTTAGCTGTTCGGTTACAGGCGAACCATGTCCTGGCGAGCCATGCTCCCGGATCGCGGGGATGGCCGCGGAATGAGCTTTTGGTTTCACTCGGCCCAAAGCCTTTGCAAATCCCCCCCAAACCCGAGTGTTCTTGGCATTCTCGGCAACCCTAGGGTTCGCTCCCTCTCGGGATATTGCGATAAGTGTCGTAATATCACCTCCTTTCAGCGATCAAATACTAGCCTCTCGAGACTTTCGGTTTCAGATGCGAGCGAACAAACTGTTCCAGGATGCCTCGCTCCCGATAACCCAGACTTAGAAAACGAACCGCTGTTTCCCAGCCCTGGCGTCCCCGAAAATCCTTCGCAGTCTTATCTGCGCGCACCACCTTGGCTCTGACGCTCAAGGTCTCAGGTCCCAGCCTCAACACTAAACTCAAGTCCAATTCGACCCACAGCGGAATCACACTCGGAAATCTGAGTCCCGCAACCGAAAGATCTAATGTGGTGGTGAGATAGCGCTCCCGATGAGGAATCCCATATTCCACTGGCACGGTCACTCTCACTCGAGGCACCTGGCGTTTGTCCGAAACCCTGGCTTTGCCCTCCAGATTGACTAACATAATTGGAAGCGTTTCCAACACGTCTTTCATACGAGCCGACTGTGACCACCGCGTTTCATCATCCATCCAAACCATTTCAAACGCTTGTCCGGGTAACGGTGTCAATTCCGACTCGATGTCCGGCAACGCCTCCAAATACACATCCCGGCCCAGTACCCGAAGCACTCGAGTCCGAACCAAACGCTTGCCCATAACCATCTCAATTGTCATATTGGGGAGCAAACCCACTGCCGCAAATCACCTCTCGGGAGGCGGTTGGCCCGCCATAATCAATTCTTGTTGCTCGCGGCCGAGCCGAAACGCTTGACGGGCGTGCCGACGCTGTTGTTGGCGAATGACTATGCGCCTCAAGGTTTCCTGCTTTCTCCACAGCCGCAAAATTTCTACTTCCATGTCGTAAATTCGAGTTTTTTGGCAAAATTCCTCTTCGCCTAAACGCTTCGCTTCGACATTTCTTCGATGCCAGTACCGGACAAAGTCAAAGAGGAGATCGGCTTGCTCGACACTGGGGGGCAGGGTGTCTCGCCTAAGACTCTGTTCAATATCGCCTTTACGGGCCTGGATCCGGCTCAACTCCTGGCGAGCTTCGCGAATATCGCGGGCCTTGCGATCGAGTTCTTGCTGCAATACGTCGATATATAGCAAAATTGCTGGTTCGTTCACTGCTCATCCTCCTGCTGCCGGCAAGGTTAATGTCGCCACGAATTCCGCCCAAGAGAGGGTTTTCAGGCTGAATTCGCTTCCCCTAACAGACGCCCTAACGCCTCTACCCCCTCCTCGGGGGCGGTCCATTCGGACTCTGGCTGATCCAACCACTGCCGCAGGGCTTCCTCTTTGTCCAAAGCGAAATCTAACGATTCATCCGTGCCCGGCTGGTAGGCGCCTAAACTTACCAAGTCTTTGGAGCGCTCGAGCCGAGCCAGCGACTGTCGAGCCAACCGAGCCACTCGAGCGTGGTCCGAATCAATGATGTCGGGCATCACCCGGCTCAGCGAACGCGGGATGTCGATCGCAGGAAAATGGTGGCCTTCGGCCAGCTCTCGAGCCAGATAGTAGTGACCATCCAGGATGCTGCGGGCCGCATCGCCGACCGCATCGTTAGGATCATCGCTATCCAGCAACACGGTATAAAGTCCGGTAATTGCGGCGCGTTCGGTCCGACCCGCACGTTCCAACAGCCGAGGCAGTAATTGGAAGACAGATGGGGTATAGCCACGCATCGACGCAATTTCTCCCGACTGCAGGCCCACCTCGCGCTGCGCCATGGCTACTCGAGTGAGGGAATCCAACACCAACAAGACATCGATGCCACGGTCACGAAAGTCTTCGGCTATGGTCATCGCCACCTCGGACACTTTGAGTCGCATCAGTGCAGGAGCCTCCGACGTGGCGGCAATCACTACCGTGCGCGCCCGAGTGCTGGCGTCCAATCCCTGACAGAACTCGGCCACCTCCCGCCCTCGTTCCCCCACCAGCGCGACCACCGCTATCGGCGTATCCGTGCCTCGCAACAGCATATTGAGGAGGGTCGTTTTCCCTACTCCGGCTCCGGCAAAAATTCCCACTCGCTGCCCTCGTCCTAAGGTCAACAGGCCATCGACGGCACGTACGCCGGTCGCCAACTTTTCCGTAATCGGGCGCTTTTGCAATGGCGAAGCGGCTGCCCGGCGAAGGGCCCGACGATGGCCGCGAACGGGCCCCGCTCCATCTAAAGGCCGACCGAGCCCGTCGAGAATGCGCCCTAGCACCAGATCACCCACGGGCACGGTGGCCTGTCGGCGTCCGGACCAGACCGGAGTCCCCGAGCGGATCCCATCGATTTCCTCGTAAGGGAGCAAGTAGACCCGATGATTGGACAACACCCCCACCACCTCGGCATCGACGGCTCGAGCAGCGGCGCCAATGACCACCATCTCCCCAATCCCCACCGGCAATCCCGCCGCTAGGATGCTGAGCCCCTTCACCTCTTCGATGTTCCCCTGATAACGAAACATCGGCGCTCGAGCAATACTCGCCTCAAGCGCCCCAAGATCGATCGCCATAACGCACCTCGTCTTCGATTTGGCTCAAGGCCGTTGCCATCCCCGCCAATGCGGTCAAGCCTTCCCCTTCAATGCGCACTTCATAAGGCGGCAGCGCTGTCTCGACCAACGCCGCGGCCACGGTCACGATGGGGCTCAATGAGCCTACGAGCATCTCCAACTTGTCCGCCCATCGTTCACCCACCGCCAAGCGCACTGCCTCCACTCTCATACTGCCAACAACCTTAGCCAAATAATCCGCAAACCACCCGGGATGTTCCTCCACCGCCATGGTCAAGATGGATTCGGCGAGCACCTTGGCTATCCGTACCACGTTGTCGTCTTGCCACAACTCAAGCCAATCCGTCATCCGCTCTACGGTGTCTAGGAGCGCGTTTAAAGGTGCCCGGGCCGACTCCCATTCCCTTGCCACTTGTTGCTGCAGTTCTTGCCAGACCGCTTCCCGCCCTTCCTCGAGACCGCGATCTCTGGCTTTTTGTCGCTCCACCTCAGCTTCCCGGCGCGCCTCGGCAACAATGCGCTCCGCCTCTAGTTGAGCCTCCTCCAGGATTTTTCTCAATGCCTCTTCGGATTTTTGATGGTCAACCACCGGGGCCACCAAACCAATGCGATGGGCGTCAGGTACGCGCAGTTGGCGCACCGTCTTGACCACGTTAGACGACATAGTCATCCTCCTCACCCCGGGCCAGCACCACTTCGCCCTGATCTTCCAGCAGCCGAATCGCACTGATGATTTCTCTTTGGGCTTGCTCCACGTCCCGAATTCTGACTGGGCCGAGCACGTCAATATCGTCACGCAATAACTCGGCTGCCTTCTGGGAAAGATTCTTAAACACTTTACTAGCTACCTCGCCCGCGCTCCCTTTGAGCGCCAAGGCCAAAGTCTTATTGTCCACTCGCCTGAGCACTTTTTGAATTGCCTGATCGTCGAGTTGCACAATATTCTCAAAGACAAACATTCGGCTTCGAATTTCTTCCGCCAGTTCCGGATCACTCTGTTCCATCGAGTCCAAGATGGCGCGCTCCGAGGTGCGATCGGCATTGTTCAGAATCGGAACAATCGTATTAATCCCACCGACCCCGACCACTTCATCGACCGCCACGCTCGACAACCTGCGTTCAACCAGCGCTTCCACCTCTTTCACCAATTCAGGAGAAATGCGCCCCATGCGCGCAATCCGCTGGGCGACTTCATTCTGCAACTGGCTTGGAAGGCCGGATAGGACGCGCGATGCCTGCACCGGTTCCATATAGGCTAACAACACCGCAATGGTCTGCGGATGTTCGTTTTGGACGAAAGCCAACACTTGCAGGGCATCGGCCTTGCGCAACACTTCGAACGGTCTTCGCTGCATATAGGACGAAAGATGATGCAAGATTTCTTGAGCCCGCTGCGAGTCAAACGCCTGTTCCAACAAGTGGCGAGCGGCCTCCAACCCACCTTCAGCGATTTCTTGTTCCGCCACCGAGATTTGATAAAACTCCGAAATCACCTCATCTTGACTGCGTTTGTCGATCCGCTTGAGATTGGCGATTTCAAGCGTAATGCCCTCCACCTCGGAACGTCTAAGTCCACGTAAAACCGACGACGCATCTTGAGATGGCAGACTCATCAATAACACCGCAGCCTTGCGCACCCCAGAAAGAGGATTGGCCATATCAATCGTCCTCCGCCAGCCAGGTCCGAATTAACCGAGCCACCGTATCGGGATGTTCATGCGCCGTTTTATTTAAATGGGCGCGGGCCTCGGCATGAATATTGCGTTCAATCATCTCAGTCTGCGGCTGGGGCAAGAGATCCGCCACGGTCATGGGCATGGGCATGCCACCAGCACCCAAGTACAGTCCTTCCGGTTCAGCCAATTCCAGCGACCGTGGGCTCTGCCTTTTCATAACCCGGCGAATCCCGACGATGAGCAGAATCAAAGCCAAAAAGGCTAAGGCGGCCTCAATTTGTTGACGCAGGCGATTGGCCCGTTGGGTCGCCGCAATTGAAGCTAGAGCCTGTTTCACCAAGGAATGGTTAAACGGCTGAGCTAAGATATCTACCTGGTCACCCGCCCGAAGATTCAGTCCTGCCGCCTGAACGACCAGATTTCTGAGCGATCTCAGCTTGGCAGGACTCATCGCCTGGTCGACCGCCACCGCCACGGTCATCCGATTAATTCCGCCGGCGGGGATGGTTACTTCGTTGACGGTCTGATTCACATCGTAATGGGTCGTGACAGCGCGAGAGTTTGAGGACGACGGCCCGTTCACGGTTGTCGGATAGGTGACCGTATTAGCACCGGCTCCGGCGGCCTTGACGGCGGCCGCACTCGATTTAGAGGAGGTCACGTTTGAGGTCTGGCTGCCGAGCACGCCTCGACCGTAAGTGACCTGGCGTACCTCGCGGTTATTGAAATTCAAGCTCGCATTCACCCGAACCACGGCATTGCCCGGGCCTAGCACCTGCGTCAACAGCGACGACACTTGGGACGAGACTTCGTTGTCCACCGCCTGTTCAGCTGCAAGTTGCTGAGCCGCTTGTCCCGCAGCCGACGATCCATTGTTGCTCAGCACGCCTTGAGACAAGACGGTGCCGTATTGATCGACCACGCTGACATCCGCCAAGGGCAACCCCGAGATCGCATGGGCCACCAGATTCATAATGCCTCGCACTTGTCCTGGATTGAGGTTCGCACCCGGATTCAAATCCACAAACACGGACGCCGAAGCCTGACTGGCGCCCTCGCCGAACAATGAAGGCGACGGTTGGTTGATAAGCACCTTAGAACTTTTAATCCCGGCGATGGAATCGATCGTCGACTCCAAGGTCGCTTCCGTATTAATCAATTGATTGATCTGAATCTCCTGGTCGGTCTCGCCCAGGCTAAAGCTCACTGGCGTGGGCAGGCCGACGGTCCCACTGGACGGAATGTTAGCACTGGCCAAATCGACTCGCACCTGGTCGACATCGGCGGCGGGGACCATGACCGTTCGCCCCTGATCCGTCAGTTCATAGGGTACCTTCATTTGAGTCAGTTGGTTGGTAATCTGGCCCGCCGACTGGGCAGACAGATTATTGTACAGCGGCTGCCAGTTGGTTCGGGTAAGAAACCCAATGCCGACGATCAGCGCCACCAAGCCCATCACCGTCATGGCACCGAGACGCAGTCGTCGGGTAGAGTCAGTGGTCCTCCACCAGGCCAAGATTCGATTTTGCAGATTCTTGAGGGATTCGTTCATCGTGTCTACCCCTTGTCTTCGAAAGGACTACCCGAGTTGCATATTCATAATCGTCTGGTACGCGTTTTCGGCCCCGGTGGTGACGGAAGTCGCCACGTCCAGGGTCATTTGAGCCTGGGTCATCGCGACCATCGCGCTAGTCACTGAGCCCGTCCCCACCATGGCTTGACTGATCGCCGATTGCGCACTGGCTTGAGAGGTTTGCAACTGACCCACCGCCGAGCTCACCATGTTGGCAAATGAGGTCGCGTGACTAGACGGAGTGTGCCCCGGTGCCAATAGTTGAGCAGGCGCGGGCAATCCAGCAATACCTAACATCATCTTTACGCCCCCAATGTAAACGCTTTGACATACGTGCTAGTCTCCGCCGAAAAGGCATTGGCGTTGGCTTGATACGCACTTTCAGCCTGGATCATATCGACCATTTGGCTAGCCACACTGACGTTGGGATAAAGCACGTTCCCCTGAGCATTGGCCTGAGGATTGGTGGGATCGTACACAGCCACGGTCGGCGTTGTTTGATTATAGATGCCACCCACCTCCACACCTTGTCCGACGCCCTGTTTGTTTGCCGGCAAGGCGACCAGTTGCATGAACTCGGTTTGATAGGGACCGCCGGCGGGCGTGGCGGTGGTATCCTGGTTGGCCAAGTTGTTGGCCACCACGTCAATGCCCACGGTCTCGGCACCCAGTCCGGTAGCACTAATATGCAGCGCGTCAAACATTACATCGCCTTCCCTTCAGTCACAATTTTAGTTTGGGTAACGTGGTGGTTATAGGCAGAGAGCGCCATCTGGTAGGTGAGTTGAACCTCGGCCAAATCCGTCATCTGACCTGTCAGTGACACGTTGCTGCCATCAGGGCGCAGGCTGCCCGGGCTTTTGACCACGGTGCCCCGAACATCTAACACAGACTGTGCTCCGCTAGCCATGGCTTGGGACAATTGGCCCTGAAAAGATAGCGTCGAGGCCTTAAACCCTGGTGTTTCGTAATTGGCTAAATTATTAGCAATCAAGCTTTCACTTTTCTGCGCAAGGGTTAACGTACTAACCACCAGTGCCTGGGTCACGTTCATAAAACCGCCTTCTTTCTTTAGGCAATCGCCCGGGTTTAATTTAAAGACCATTCAAAGCACCGCATCTTCGGTTTCTCGGGTCGACACGGACGGCACCACGGTTTTGCCGACGCCACAGTTTGGATGCCTCCTCGGGGCCTAGGGCCCATTTCCAATCGCCACTTCCGCCACCTTGGCTCGCAGCACCAAAATGTTTACCCGCCGATTTTGTTGGCGGCCGCTGGCAGTGGCATTCGATGCTATCGGATGGTACTGGCCAAAGCCCGCGATCGAAAGCCGTCCCGGATCAATTCCCGAAACCTTGGACAAGACATAGACCACGTTGGCCGCACGCATCGCCGACAACTGCCAATTGCTCGGGAATTGTGCGGTATGAATGGGTGTCGAGTCGGTATAACCTGACACTTCGATGTCATTGGGCACCTTCTCTAACGCCGTACCCAATCGCATCAACAAATTGACCGCCTGCGTGCTCAAGAGCGCCGATCCCGAAGGAAAGAGTAAAGCCGCATCAATACTGACTTCCACGCCGCGCATGTTCGTCTCGACACTGACTTGACGAGCCAAACCAGCCTGGTTGATAGCCGACTGCAGCGCGTTTTCCAATTTGTTGAGCGCTTGCGCTTCACTAGGACTGGAAATCGCCGTCTGAGTCCCGGAATCGCCATTAATAATGGAAGGCCCCGGAGACTGTCCAATAATGCTGTTCGAATTAAACTGCTGAGCTAAAGCCGCGGTAATGAGCGAAAATTTCACTTGTTGGGTGCGGCTGATGGCGTACAAAATAATGAAAAAAGCCAACAGTAGGGTAATTAGATCCGCATACGTAATCAGCCACCGCAACATTCCGGCGTCGTGGCCAGTCTCGTCGTCATCCTCCCACATCATGAAACCTCGAGCGGTTGACCGGCAATTGTGGGCGACTCGGATTTGCCAGATCCTGGAGCCGACGACGGCCGAATAAAGCTCATCAGCTTATCCCGGAGCAAACTCGGGGGCATGCCCATCTGGATCGACAAGATCCCCTCCAAGGCCATTTGGCGCATCAGCAAGTCGTGCTTGGCCTTATTCTTCAAGTTGGACGCCATCGGCAACCACAGCAGGTTCGCCGTGGAGACTCCATACAAGGTGGCGATAAAGGCCAGGCCAATCGACGCAGCCAGGGCGCTCGAATTTCCACTCAACTCGCCTAAGACGTGCACGAGTCCCATCACAGTTCCCATGATGCCGAAGGTTGGGGCGTAGCCTCCAGCGGCCTCGAAGATACTGGCTCCCATTTTTTGCTGGCTGAGCCTAGCGTAAATGTCCGCCTCCAACATCTGCTTCAGCAATACCGGATCGGCATTATCGACGATTAATTGCAACCCCTTGGACAAAAACGGGTCGTCCGTCTGATCGATTTCGGATTCGAGCGCCAGAGGTTGTCTCTTGCGCGCGATGTCGGTATAGCGCACTAACTTCTCAATCAATTCAATGGGCTCAAAAGTGGTGCGAGTGAGTCCCATCCGAATCAGTTGTGGTATTTTTTTCAACTCGTCCAACGAAAAGGAAATGACTGTCGCGCCAATGGTCCCACCAACGACAATAATGGCGGCCGTGCCTTCCAATAGGGCGCCGGCTTTCCCTCCCTCTAGAACAAATCCGGCAATCAAACAGATTGCGCCAAAAATGATGCCGCCGAGCGCCGTCACGTCAATTTTCATCGGTCTACATCCAAATTCCGCGCGTCGCTCTAGAGATCGCGCGATGACGCACCACGGCACTGGGATTAGCGAACTGGTCATATTCTTCCGGGGTGACTAATCCCCGTTGAATCATTTCCCGGCGAAGCTCTTTGGAGCCTAGTTCAAACCCATTGCAATTGTCTACTCCAATGTAGTTTCCTGGCGACAACACCACTTGCGGTACCCAGACATCGTCCGACGGCAAGTACAGGGCCCGCACGTCGAACATGCGGCGATTGCCCACCACCTCCCATACGCCCGACCATTGATGTGCACCCATCACAATATGGTACATGCTATCGCGATTGCGCTCTTGGTTGCACTTAATGACGTGTTTGCAAAAAATGGGTCCCTCGAGCGTGTCGTCGATTTGATACAAGACATGGGTCATAATGTAAGCAATCAGTTCAGCGCGCGATGGGATTCTTTCCCCGTTTGGAAAATACGAGTCGGATCCAGGGCGACGACCTCGCCGTTTGGATTGCGGCACGACAAAAATTGGCGTCGCCAATTCCACTGTCTGACCCCCATCAAAGAACGCAAGCGACTTATTTAGCATTTTTCCCGCCTCCTGTACATTCCACTTTAGTACCGAGGTTCGACGGGTCCTGGCTACCTCCTCTTTTTTGCCCCGACTTTTGACAACGGCTGACAGCGAACGACAAGAGAAGATCGACATCCGGCCGAAAAGGTTTACGATTCCTTACTCTAGATACTCCATAGCCTTTGCGGTTATAATAAGTGGAATGGAACGTCGCCTTACCATCGAAAGGAGTGGTCTCATGCAGCTAAGTATTCGTTCGGAGTCCCTTCAGGGGATGCAGTCGATTCAGTGTACCGATTCTGGGCTCAGTTGGACCATTGACGAGCCGGTGTCCATGGGCGGCACCAATCTGGGGCCCAACCCGCTGGAAGCGGTACTAGGGGCATGGGCAGGATGTCTCAGTATTGTCATTCGCATGGTCTGTCAAGAAAACGGATGGCCTATTGGTCCCGTCGCTGTCCACGCTAGCGGGGAATTTGATCCCCGTGGATTTATGGGAATCCCCGGCGTCTCACCTTATTTTTCAACCGCCGAGGCTACGGTTGAAGTCTCTCAGTTAGATGCTAGTTGGGTGGAGCCCCTCACCCAATCTGCCGAATCTCGGTGCCCCGTCAGTGGACTTCTCCGAGCTGCAGGGGTGCACACCTCGATCGCCATTCAGCCCAAGTAATCCGGCGAAGTGAGATTTGCGGTCGAGGGAGCGGCCCGATGGGTCTTGGGTCTTGGCCGTAGAATCCCATGTAGCATGGGTAAAGCGCAGGCCCAATGCTGAGCCCGCTTCGGGAAGGGTCGCCGCCAACTGGGTCGACCCTTTTTCGTTCCTTTCAGGGCCTGTGAGCCCCTCGCCGCTATCCGTGGTGGCCATGGGTGGACAGAGGATGAAAAGGTGCGACGCCGTCACGGATTCGACCGCTCTCAGGCGCTCCAATCACAATGAACCCACCGCCTCGATGCGTGATTGAATTCCTTCAGCGAACCGAGGCGTAGGATCCTTTCATTGGCTGACGAACCGAATCCAGGGATAAGGGTAAATAACTGCTAAAACAAATCACATGATGTCTATGTACATCGCATCATAAGGTGTATAATATGGGCGTGGCGGGGATGTTCCCCGCCGGAGCAAGCCAGCTACCGGACTGCGTGACCGGCTAAGAGGAAACGCCTCTGGGAAATCCGCCGTGCATCGCACGGAGTACCAGCGTCGGGGCCCGCTTTACCCGCAAGGGAACGGGACAGGCAAGAAGGTGGCGGTTGGGGGCCGAATCCCCCCTGTCGCCGGAAGGAAACTGAG
>JAMCVM010000117.1 GCA_023475835.1 Bacillota bacterium
AGTCGCATTCGTCAGGGGCAAAAGGCGTGCCTCAAAGTGCTGGCCCAGTTCGACCGTCAGACGACCACGGCGTGTCCCTTCGGATCAGAGCCCGATCCATCCATCCTTCAGCCCCGCAACCTACCAAAAATTCCGGCTCATGCCTTCAATCCAAGTAGCGATTTTCAGACCCACCGATCCGTTGGTCTGCAACTCCCGGATCTTTCAGATCTTTACGACCGGGTATATAAATGGGTGCAGGTAATCGAGATCGGCATAAAATTAGGCCATCCGTGTCGCGAACAAGTCCAGTGATAATCCTCGAAAGCCCATGGGGCCCTGCAGGTCTTTTAGTACTGATGCAAGCCGGGATTCTAAGAGAGTCCATGGCGCATAGGGTACGGCATAGTATTCCCCCATTCGAGTCCGCGGGCTTTGACCCACGTGGAGGTCTTGTGTCGGAATCGGCCGGGGTGGTGATGGGGTAGGTCTTGAAAAATACGAGAGTGAATGGCACACAAGTGCACTGTATCAAATGGTCCGACAATAGGGAATAAGTCGAGTTCTTTAATGCGTGCAAAGGTAATAAGACCTTCATCCAGCGACATGTCAGTTCTTGACCGACAATCCTGCCAAAGCCAATAATGCGGCAGTATGTTCGGCATGGGTCAGTTCCCCATGAATATAGCGGCGGTTTAACGCCTCCGCTTCGGCACTCAAAATAAATCCTTCCAATCGCACACTATTTCGGGCAAATTGCACCGCCTTTTCCCGCTGTCTTCGTTCCTCTTGATCGATGGTCCGCATGATAGCCATTAGAATACCCTCCCTCTCTCTTTATTATACCAGGGTTTCGGGCGATGTTTGCGCTTCCCGTTCCGTGGCAAAGGGTTGGCTGGTTTCCCGGCGTTTGCCGGTGCCCGGGTCATAATAGGTCACCCGGGCTTGCCAACGACCGGAGTCCAGTTTCCGTGGATCGACGGCATGCGGTTCTTTGGGTCGATTCGGCATGACTTCCTCACCTCACGCCATCCTTCGACACCGGTCCACCCAAAACAACAGCCCCCGTGACAACACACATAAAGCAGACTATGATGGAGTATACTTAGATTGGAGTCTGGCATGCGATTTGAATGGGATGAGCGCAAGCGCGAGGCCAACATTTTGAAACATGCTTTGGACTTTATCGACGCCGCTGAATTATTTCGTGAACCGTATGTCGCGATTCCCGATCAACGAAGCGATTATCATGAAGTTCGGTGGATTGCCTATGGGCTCATTCAGGGTCGAGTCTGCGTATGTGTTTATACCGAGCGCTTCGGCGTAGTACGGATTATCTCATTGAGAAAGGGGAATCAGCGTGAGCAAATATTCTATCAAGCGCATTGTCCGTTATGATCAGCGTGTTCAAAGCCGTACCGATTGGGCCGCGGTGGATGCGCTCACCGACGAGCGAATCAACTATAGCGATATTCCTCCGTTGCCGGAATCCTATGCCGGCCCAATCATGATCGTCCAACCCCGCAGGCCCAAGCGGTCACACCCGCGACACGTTTGATGACGGATCCGCTTCGTCCGAGAATGCCGTCTCCTCCCGACCGTACCCCGAACGACTTCCTTTTGCGGTACAGACGAGGCACCAACACGAAGGGGCTACACTCCTCACTGGGCCTCACCGAAGCGGTTGGGAAATAGACCCCCTTTTGTCGGTACGCGAATCGGCCGCTTTGACATAGCGTTGCAGCGTGCTCAACGCAACGTCGGCTTGATGCGCGGCTTGTCGCCAGGACAGGGAGCCGGACCGTAAGAGGAGGAGTACCCCGTCCATCCGGGCTTGCTTCTTCGGATCGATCCCTTTGGGCCGGCCAATCTGTTTGCCTTCTTGCTTAGCGCGTTCCATGCCGGCGGTCACCCGTTCCCGAATGAGTTCCAATTCAAACTCGGCCAGGCTGGCCAGGAGATTCAGGAGTAGCCGACCGAGGGCCGTAATCGTGTCAAAGCCTTCTTGGGCGCTGAGAAATCCGATGTTCAACGGGTCCCAAACAGCCAAGGTGTCATGCATGTGCTTGACCGAACGAAAGGCGCGGTCAAGTTTGAAGACTAAGACCGCATCGAAACGGTGCTGAACGGCGTCATCTTGCAGGGCTTTCCAGGCCGTGCGGCGGAGCAAGTCATTGGCGCTGGCCTGGTCAACATAGGTCTTGGTCACCTGCCACTCCGGGTGTTGGGCGACAAACTGCCGCAAGCGGAGCAATTGGGTCTCCGGGTTTTGGTCTTTGTCTCGCGTCGAGACGCCGGCGTACAAGGCAATGCGCATGATCATACCTCCTTTCTATCTATAGACGCGGACAGGCCAAACCCGTAGAGAGAACGCCTCATGACTTTTCTCTCTACAGGCATTGCGAGCAGCGACACAGATACCCCGGATCGGTCGACCGTTTGTTAGAATATCATCAGAACACGAGATGGCATTAACGGCAGTTATGCGCACTGAGAAACTTGGTCGTGCTGGTTGCGAACTTGACGATTGAGAAGGCGCAAGGACTTCCGTATCATGGGCACAAACAGATCAGAAAATGGAGCGTCCTGAAAAACATGAGGTATTTCTGCAGTGTAACATGATTTTGAACGCGAGTAGTTTACCTTGGAATTGTAGGGCTCTTGCACATCGACTGATATCCACCAGCCTTTGTCCCGGAACAGACGGCAGCGGGGTTACACCGTTAGCCACATCTAATCTTTACCCACTGTCTAAAAGGTCCTCCGATAACCGAGCAAAAAGCGGGGCGAACCAGAAGTGTTCATGCGGGCTGACGGATAGGCTAGCACCGGCTCGAACGGGGTAAACCCTGGGGTCCTCAGGTTGCAGGGCACTCAAAAGATCCGTCGCGATTCGCCACGGGTAATGCCATAGCCCACCCTTTAGGAAGGGTTCTGGGACACCGCGTCCCACCCAGCCAGCCGTTGCCATGGACGAAGTTTTCACTCCGGGGACGTCATCGTTTTTACGGCCTAGAAACCCGCCGAGTTGGGCCATCGCTCGAACGGCATCTTGGTGCGTTAAGCCCCCGTTTCGCACCCTTATCCCGAGATATTGTATCGTGCCATGATCGTCAGGCTACATATTGATCGAAAATATTTTGATGAGCCCAATATATTGGGCTTAAGAGAATTAATCAACCCCGATATTTGCAGACGCGAAACGTGGGGTAAGGGTTGCGCGGCCGGTCGGGTCGGCTATTGGGTGGCGGCCACACGCTCCCAGACCGAGCTTTCGGGCGGCGAGCACGCCCCCGTCGGGGACTGATTCGGAGCGACTGTGGGCGCTCACTGGGGTTGTCATCATGGCCACTAATTTTCGTGCCCTCCGATACCGCACGGATCCGAACCCGACGGACAGTCGAGATCATCCCAAGGGGCTGGGACTCGACCTGAACTCAGCCTGGGTGTCCTTGCCAGGTCCGGGTCTCCCAGTACTGCCAGCACTCGGCGCATAGCTCATCGCGGTAAGACTCATCAGAAAACCCACTACCTACGCCCATCAGCGCATGCTGATGTCAACGACAGGTTTAAAATCCCTAATAAGGACAATTTAAATTCCCTGAAAACGCCAGCTAACTTTCCCTAAAAACGACACCGGAAATTCCCTATTTTCGGCAGGATTAAGCCCTGGTGAAAGGGAAGGAAGCCAGGCACCGTCGGCCGGTCCGAGCGGTGCCTGGCTGAGGATGAGGGGATGACTTCATGGCATATGATCTTTCGCGCGAGGAGGCGCAAGCCATGATGACGAAATTCGGCAACCAGGAATCCATTCAGGCGATTATATACCCGGCATTAAAGATCTGATACTGGTGCCGACCAGGTTTGAGTGCCTTGGCCTTCTTCGTCAAGGAGCACGTTTCAATTCTTTAGTGCCGAATATATAGCGTCGCGACGGGGCGGGATCCGAAGACCCAATGCGTGGGCCCACACCGCTAGGCGGCGATGGTGGCGGTCGATGGCCCGGGACCCGCGGCGTCCCGGGCAGAGTTGTCCCAGGGGAGCACCAGGAGTCCATTGAGAAGCTCCAAACCGGCCCGTCCATAGGTTCTGCGCCGCACCATTTTGATTTTTTGGTTGGTCGCTTCCATGGGCCCGTTGCTGATATCCGGATACCGAAGACAGTTGGTGACGGCGGCATAGTCCTGCTGCAGACCCGCGGCAAACGTGGCCAAGGGTTCCCGCGGATCGTGCAGGTAGGTGGCGATAAATGCATCCAGCTTGGCCACCTCCCCGGAGACCAACACCTCGTAGAACGCGATGAGGCAGGTGAGCAGGTCCAGCACCTCGGGGGCGACCTGAAGCAGATGGTCCCACGCCGTCTTCGTGAGTTTTCTTTTGGTCCCCTTGGCTGTCTTGGGCTCGGTGTCATACACAATCTTGGCAATTGCATCCGCATACTGCGTGTGATTCTCCCAGGATTCAGCTTTGGGTTGTGATTCAGCTTCGGGCTGTGATTCAGCTTCGGGCTGTGGTTCAGCTTCGGGCTGTGGTTCAACTTCTGATTCTGGTTCGGGAGCGGACGGTTCCGGGTCCTGAGGGCCGTGGGCCTCGGCAGACTCCAAGCCCGTTGGGGTGGCTGGGTTGGCGTCCCGTTGGGACGCCGCCAGATGCAGGAGATAGCGGTAGATCGTGGTGGTCGATGTGCGCTCGACCGCAATCGGCTCCGGGCGAGGCGGTATCTCGTCATCCTTCCCGGCGTTCGAGGAAAGATGGCGCTGATAGACCACGTCGTGTTCCTGGGCATATTTGGTGACATATTGATAGACCGCATTCCGACTGCCGGTGAACCCTTCTTGCGCAATCTGCTCATGGATCGCCCGATGCTTGGCCCCCGCCTCGAGCAATCGCACGACGGTGTCCCGGTAGGGTTCCACGATGGATGCGGAGGACGGCCGCGCCTTCGCGGCCGAGGGCAAGGGCCGCCGCCCTTCAGAGTAGAGCGGATAGTATTGGTCAATTTTCTGCTCCACCGATTGAATGGTTTTCGGTGCCTGTTTGCGATACTGTCGGACCTGGGCTGGGGTGCACGCCAGTCGCTTGGCAATCTCGACCCCTCGTAACCCGCTTTCGGTCAGTTCCAGCACGGACAGGGTCTGGCGATACTTCGTGGCTTGATGGGGGGTGAGACCGGCCAGGCGGATGCGCTGTTCCCGATCCGTTTCCGTCAAGGTGGCCGGTCCCCTCACGACCAAGAGATCTTCTCCTTGATCTGCGCCAGCCTCCACAGAGAGCGACTCGGTCGCCTCGTTGACCCCTCGAATCCAGCCGGCTCCGGTTCGCACGACCGAGTCTGAACCCAGGATCTGCTGGAGGCTCTCTTTCACCGTCTGGTGCAGGTTCTGCACGAGATGAAACCCATCGGCCACCTGCGGTTTCCCCAAAGCATTGGCCGCAGCGGAGTAGGCCGAGCCCCGATCGCGGCTGACCATCTCCACGGCGGGATAGTGACGCATCACTTTCTCGGCGACCGCTTGGGTCGCCCCTTGCACAATCACCAACGGCCGATGCGTCTCGGCGTCGATAAACACCGAACAGGCCGTCGACGGCTGCCCTTTGCGCAAATTGATATCATCGACGGATAAGACCCGAACCTCTTGGCGCTCGAGGTTTTGCTGCACGGTCACCGCGCCCCGCGCTTTGATGAAGCGCAAGATGGTTTCGCGGCTGACCCGAATGCCGATGGTTGGGAGGGTACGGGCCAAGGCGTTCGCACTCGCATCCAGGCCTTGTTGGACGATAAAATCTTTCAAGCGATGGCTGAAGCGGGCATCCGGATCGGCGATCTCGACAAATTGCTCGGTAAAGGTGCCGACGGAGCACTCGGAATTCTCGCAGACCTATCGGTTCGCTTTCACGGCATGATAGACGGTGAGGCCCGAGGCGGGCAGGTCTTGCAGACGGCGCACCAGGTAGGTCTTCTTACGGCGGTGACTGATCGTGTGGCAAGCCCCACAGACCGCTTGCTCGCTGGTGGAGATCCAATGGCACACCAGCACTTTTTCCTGGTCGAAGCGTTGGACGTCGACCAAGCGCCAGGTGCTAGGAACCGAGAGACCATACAAGAACTTGCCCACGACTTCCAGGGTGCCTTGGACCCACGCGGGCTGCACCTCCGCTGGCAGGGTCGTGGAGGCGGCCAGGTGCTCGTGGAGTCGCTCACTGAGTCGGGTGGATTCCATCTTTCATCATCGTCCTTGGCAAACTTTTTTCCATTATGGCCGAGAACGGCTTTGGTGTCCACCCCCGACCCGAGCCCACTTTTCCAACGGGAAACCCCACGGTTTCTAACGGTGTCTGTTCCGGGACAAAGGCTGGGTATCAGTCGATGTGCAAGAGCCAATTGTAGGGGGACTTTAGTTGGATACCTCTCTTTTGTCTGAGAGATTTAGGCGGTTTGCCGTAAGGAGCCTTGAAATATTAACCTTCCATTTGGGGCCAATCGGCTATGGACATCTAATGTTACGGAGCATATAATAAAGGTTTTGGGATCCGGACGTCCGCAGGGAGAATCCCTACGGACGTCCTAGGAACGGAGCTGGAAAATGTCTCTGGGATTTGCTACGCTTCGTTGTAACTTTGAACGAAACGGAGTGATACCCCTGGATGATGACCCTTGATGAAATCGCTGATCTCGGTCGCTCGCGATATACTCGCCTCTTCGACCTATTGCAACCGCATTTGGACGAAAAAACAAAACGCTTGGTCGGTGCGGCCATGGCCGATTCGGTCGGTCGCGGAGGCCAACGGATGGTCCAAGAGATTACCGGTTTATCGTCGCATACGTTGAAACTAGGCCACGACCAGTGGACTGGTGTGGAGTCCGTACCGAAAGATCGGATCCGGCGGGTTGGGGGTGGCCGCAAGTCGATCACGGAGATCTATCCGGATATTGAAACGACACTGCTGGGTCTCGTAAAGGAAAGCCCTCAAGGAGACCCAGCATCGCCGTGATTGTGGACAAACAAAAGCCTCAACCATCTGGCCGAAGCCCTTACCGCTCAAGGGATGCCGGTGAGTTCTCAGACGGTCTTGCGATGACTCGCTGCTCAGCACGATTCCATGCCAGCGAACCGCAAGCGGTTCGAACCGGGGTGTGATCATCCGGATCGGGATCAGCAATTCCCCTTGATCGCCGAGCCAGCCCAAGCGTTTCAATCGGCTGGCAACCCCATGATTTCTATCGACGGAAAAACGAAAGAATGAATCGGCCATGATAAAAACCATGGCCAGGAATATCATCCGGTGAAACCGCCCGTGGACGTGAATGGCCACGACTTTTCAGATCCCAAGGTGCCCAAGGCCATCCCCGATGGCGTGTATGATCCCGTGCGCAACACGGGATGGGTCAACGTGGGCGCGGACCACGATACCGGAACCTTGGCCGTGGAAAGCCTTCGGCAAGGGTGGGTCCATATGGGTCAAGAAGCCTATCCGAATGCGACGGAACGCTTGATCACCGCCGACGGCGGTGGTAGCAAGGGATCCCGTTTGCGGCTTTTCAAGCGCGAACTGCAAAAATTCGCGGATGAGACCCCACTGGCCATCACCGTCAGCCATTATCCGCCCGCCACGTCCACATTCAACAAGATCGAGCATCGTCTGTTTTCGGCGATAAGCAGCCATTGGCGTGGTCGCCCGTTGATCCATGATGAAATCGTCGTGAACCGGATTCGTCACACCACAACCAAAACGGGGCTCAGGGTCCAGGCAGCGCTAGATACGGGCACCTATGAAACAGGAATGGTGGTGAACGACAAGGAGATGGCCAGCCTGAAGATCGAGCGACCAGAAGGTCAAAATCAGCCATGGAACGATACCATCCGACCACGCGTCAAGACTTCGGAGCCAAAAATCGAATGTTAATACATGCATCCACAGATAAGTCAGGTAGCAGGAAACGGGCTGTACTGCTCGCCAATTTCGGGCGCATTACGGGCTTTTTGGAGAGCTGTAGTCTCCAATTTCACTCTATACTGCGCGTGGGATACACTTGACGATTTGGCCGCGAAGCCGGGATCACTCCAACATCCCACTAAACAAGGCTTTCGTGTATCCGATCACTCTCCTAAAAAACGAAAACTTTGACCCGCGGGCAG
>JAMCVM010000172.1 GCA_023475835.1 Bacillota bacterium
CGTTAGGTGAGAAACCGAAGCATGGATGTTCAGATGTTTTCAGGTGTTTTTCCGCAGGTCTCGTGTCCTCGGTGAAGTGTTATACCCTGATTGTTCCGGCCTTGGCAAAGGAGAGACCGCTTGGTTTTCTAAAAATGCACGGAATTGGGTATTAATTGGATTTTTTAGGTATTATATCCATAGACGGCGGAATCAGGAAAGAACCTAGCCCAAGATTTATCTGAGGATCACCGTGGATGTATCCCAACATGGAAAGATTTGGCTTGGGAACACCGTGGCTCGTTCGATTCACTCTTGAGGGCTGCGGCGCTTCGCTAGATTAGCCCGGCTCTGAGACACCAACGGCGCAGTTCTTTTGATTCCTTTAGGAGCTTTCAAAGCCTATCAACCGCTGTGACGAGGGTAACGGGGTCTAGGGCAGAAACGCTCAGCGCGTAGAGGTGTCCTTTCAGACTGAGGGTGGATATTGGAATGGCGGTCCCAGTATAGGAACGATGATGGGGTTGGAACCGAATTATTATCAAAAAATAAATCGCTAAATGTTTGCGTTAGCGTGAGCAGAGCGCAAACATTATGGGGAAAGGAGGTATGGAAAAATTAAGGAATCCCAGGATCGTCCGGATTTTGCGACAACTTTGAAAAAATGGCGCTTGGAACGAGACTTGACTCAGCGTGGGCTTGGGCTCCCTGCCAGTACGGTGGCAGAGTGGGAGCGGGGGAGCCGACGGCCGAAAGGTGCCGTTCAGATTCGTCGTCTGGCCGAAGCGCTTGCCCTTCCCCAAGAGACGGTCTATCGCGCGCTGGGGCAGAGCCCGCCGTTATCCGAGGACGATGATCCGAGAGACCTTGAGGCGCTCTTTCGCAGTACTCGCGAGGCGCTGCTGCGAGCGTATCGAGTCGGTGACACTGCCGCGATGGCTGCCTGTCAGGAACGCCTGCGTGAGCTGGGGCCTAAAATTCCGCAAAAGGTGGCTGCGGAATTTCTCGCGGGCCATGCCGTGGACCCCATGGCCACGGTAGACCTTGGCGGAATGCTGTTTCATGCCGATCAGTGGAACGCAGCCGCTTTGGCGCTTGAAGGATCGTTGAAGGTCTTGCCCATGGCCAGTCCCTTAAGGACTCGGGTGGAGAGCAATCTGGGGATGATTTACGCGGCTCTTGGCGAGTTTGAACTGGCGTTGGCGCACGACGAGGCCTATTTGGGCTTGGCGCGCGAACAAAATGACGGGTGGCTGTCTGTTTTAGCCCACGGGCAGTGGGTCGAGCATCAAATTCACCGCGATCCGCTCGACGTCGAGCTCCTGAGCCATTTGGAAGCGCTTCATCGTTGGAATATCTCAGGCATCCGGTCCGATCCGTTTCTCGAAATTTGGGAAGCGCTCGCCCGGGCCGAGTTGGCGCTGGCCAGGAAAGAGCGGCAGGAAGCCAAGACACTCTTGCGCCAGATCCATGACCTGATGGACACGCATTCGGAGCTCTCCGCTGAGAGGATGGCGGTTTCCCTGGTGGAAGCTAAGTACTTGGCATTGTACGATTCTCCGCAAAAGGCGTTGGACCTTTTGTTGGATTCGCTGCACCGCTTGGCCTCCGCCCGACCCTTGGTAGAACGGTTGCTGACGCAGCAAGAGCTTTGCCGAGTGGCTCGGACGTTGGAGTTGACGCAAACGCGCGAATGGCAACTGACCCTAATCGCAACCTATCAAGGCTTAGGTGCCAGGGCCTGGGTGGACCGCCTGTGTCGCGAATGGGATCTGCACCTGCACGACCATCCCGTTCTAAACTGCGGTCCGAAATCCATATCGTAGAGAAGGATATAACAAGGGGGGATTGGAGATGTTTAGAATTCGACGCCTGTTGATGTTCTTAGCGCCGGCCTTAGTATTAACGGCAGTTTTGACTGCGGTTTTGGGAGGAAGCTTAGAGTTTGCGTCGGCCCATGGGGTCCTTCACGCAGCCTTGGGCAATGTCCAACCGGCCGATGAGCCCATTCCGTTTTGGGGGTAGCGAATTGTGAGTCTAGGGGGCTGGCTCAGTGGGGAGCGAGCCCCCTTTTTGATGCAAGTATCCATGCCAAGCCAATGATGATTGATGCGAATGCCCATCGGCAAGGAAATATTGCCTACCGAGACTTTTTATGAAACAACCTTTATGATATGAATGAATTGCTAACGTTCGGTGAGATTGGGCAAAGTATTGAGGAAATGAGCGAAAACGCTATGATATGGGTGGCTGGTGTGTATGGCATGGTTTTTGGATCCTTCTTCACCTTATTGGGATTGAGGCTGCCTCGGGGCGAGTCGATTGTCCTTCCCCCTTCGCATTGTGATGCATGTCAACGCCGTCTTAGCTGGTACGAACTGATTCCGGTGTTCTCATGGATTGGACTCAGAGGCCGATGTAGGACTTGCGGGGTTCTGGTGCCGATGACGTATCCAATGATGGAACTCTTGTGCGGAGCGGCCTTTTTCCTAGCAGCGTTACAGTGGCATTGGGGACTGGGATTTTGGATTGCCGCTTGGTCAGCGGTTGGCTTTGTGGCCATTGCGATGACCGATGTGGATCAACACCGCATCCCGGATGCCTTTTTGATTCCTCTTACCGTAGGTCTCCTGGCCTTTCGCCTATTCGACCATCCCTTGCCAATTTGGGATTATGTTCTTGGTGGGTTGGCAGGGATGGGGTTACTATGGTCTATAAGGGCCGTGAGTCGCGGCGGCATGGGCCTCGGCGATGTCAAGATGTTTGGCTATGTCGGGCTCTTAGTCGGCATTTCAGGCATGGTGTTGACTTTGGTATTGGCCGCCTGTCTTGGAGTGTTGGCTGGCATCGGACTGTGGTTTTCTCGGCGAATGCCGTCGGATCATCGCGTTCCGTTTGGACCCGCGATTGCTTTGGCTGCTATGATGGTGTATTTATACGGATCAGGCTTTCTTGCCCAGTACTGGGCAATTCGCTAGCGGTGCAATCGCGGAGACGGTCCGGCCTGTAGGAGAGGAAGAGGAGATGGATTTTGTCGGAATCTCGTCACGACGAGATAGGCATCAACACGGATTAGGCCTCGACGTGGACGGCCAGGTGGTCTTGGCCGAGGTGTCGGTGCAGGGCCAGGAAGTGCGGCCTATCCGCAGCGCCCGAATCTTTCCTCATTCTATTAAGAATTCTTCAGCGCCCACCACGAAGGCGACGTCCGACTTCACCGAGGGGCTTAGCATGGTGGTAAAACGATGGCGCCTAAAAGGCCGATCAGTAGCTATTTCCGTGCCATCGCAACTGGTGGTCATGCGCCAATTGACCGTGCCGCTTAATGCCAACCCGGGATTTATCCGAAGTATGGTGGAGCGCGAGGTCGTCGTCCGTCTGCCATTCGCTGCAAACTCCATACAATGGGACTATTATCTTGCCGGGACTACGCTGGGAGGCGAGCAGAGTGTTGTGGTTGTCGCCGCCCCACTTGACACCATCCGCTCTTGGGTGAGCGTCGTCACTGCCGCTGGGTTGCGACCGTCCGAGGTGGAACCTAGTGCTCTGGCGGGGTTGCGTTGGGCCAAAAGTCGACTGGCTTTTCCGACGGCATCGGCGATGCTGGTCATTTTGATGCATCAGCGAGTCGTGATGACTTTGGTACGCGATGGGGTGGCGGTTTCTATGCTGCAAGCGGAGTTGGTCTGGGATGAGCGTCTCGAAAGCTACGCCGATGAGGTATCCCAGGAAATTGCTCGGTCAGCGATGTTCTTTCGGTCCCGCGAACCATCGCCTTTGGAGCGAGTCGTGCTGATCGATCTGGTCGGAGCGTCGGAACCCGTAAAACGAGGGGTAGGAGTTCGGACCGAACTTCTGGTCGAAGTATGCCCTGCACCGCTAGATGGCGAGTTGCCCCAATTCGACTTTCCCGATCAACCATCAGAGATCAAAGCGAGCGATGGACTGCCGGCCTTAGCGGTCGGATTGGCACTGCGGAGGGCGAGCGGATGAGTGTGAATTTGTTGCCACCGCCACCTCCTGTGGTGCGTGCTAAAATTGGAGGAAGGGCGCTTCTCTTCGGGATCTGGATTCTTTTGCTTTTAGGGATAAGCACGCAGATCCAAAAGGCGGTAGCTCAACAGAAGGCATTGCGTGATCAGATCTCGGTGAATAGTAATACCTTGGTAGAACTAGACGCGAAATGGACCCAATTGGCGCCGATTCGAAGCGATTATGCCCTGGCTAAAGCAGTAAAAAATGCTGAGGCGAGTTCGAGTAACCCGGTGCCGAGTGTGCAATCCTTTTTGGGCAATCTTTCAGCTGGGGCAACCGTCTCCAATCTTAATTACGCATCCAATGCGATTAACGCTGAGGTTATGTTTTCTAGCTTGCACTCGGCGGCTGCAGCTATCGCTCGCTTGCAAAATGACCCCCTATTTGTCCAACCTGTAGTTGACAGCGTGGCCGAAAATTCAAGTGGTCAAGTGGCTGTGACGTTTTCACTGCAATTGGCGTTGCCTCCTGGAGGAGGGTCATGAATAGAGAAATAAAGATAAATTTCAAGAAACTCCGATGGGCGCGGATAACCGGATGCGCGATGGCCGTGATATTGGTTGGACTGGCAGGGTTTTGGTGGAGAAGCGAGGCTACGTTAGCCACGTTGAAAGTTCGCGAGCAGTCTCTAACCAGTCAGACGGTCCAGTTAACCCAATCGATTGCGGCTTTGGACAAACTGAAAGCATCCAATCCCGAATTGCTCAAGATTGTTGTGCCCAGAGCGCTCAATGTGGCGCAAATTCTTACGGAAAGCCAAACGTTGGCATCCTCTCACCATGTGGTGGTCACCAATCTTCTGGTTAGCCCGTCGCAGGACCCGTCTCCGACGTCTGGCATCGTCAACGCATTTGCTGCCTTGGGCGACGCTGCCAATCTTAGAGCGTATCCGATCGATGTGACCGTAATCGGCACCAAAATTTCGGTTTTGAGCTACGTGCAGAGCTTGACTGCGGGTCCAAATTTTACCACCATCACCTCCGTGCAATTTTCCTTGCCGAGTGCTGATCGTATGCAGGCCGTGATCGCCTACGATGTGTATGCGGAATCTAATTAGCATGACCAAATTGCGAGATCGAGGGGATACCTTGATCGAAGTGATGGCTGCGGTCGTCTTGATCGGGTTTATTGTACTCGGGGTCACTCAATGGTCCACGAGCACGACGCATTGGGTCGATCAAGATCAAGAACAAGCGCAGGCTCTGGTTTATGCTCGGCAGGGGATTGAACTGGTGAGAAGCAAGGCTTTGGCAGATTATACCAGCGGGGAGGCTTTGGCCGCGGTCGCCCCCCCGACCTTGCCAATGGTCCGAGGAGTGGCCTATACCGAGACCATTAGTGGGCCTGTTACGCCACCATGGGACAACGATGCTGCGACGGTCACCGTCCAAGAATACACGGTTACGGTAAGTTGGCCCGTTGCGGGAACCTCGGGACCGGATCGAGTGAGTCTCACCGCTGTGATTGATCCTGCGGTGGTGAACTCTTGAAAACAACGATGAAGCCAAGGCTCGGGAGAATGCATGAAGCAGGGATTACATTGTTGGAAACGTTAGTTGCGACGTTGATTGGGGGTATGGTGATGATGGCCGCAGACGTTCTGTGGACCAGTGCCGAGGGCTATTTCCGCCAAGTAGCCACCGTCTCTGCCCCATTGGCCGATTCCAGCAGTGTGTTTTGGACAGTTGAACGTTTAGCCCAAAATGCAAGGATTCTCGGAACGCAGAACCTGAGTACGGATGAGGAAGTGACAGGTGCCACTTCGGGTTCAGTCCCAGTATTGGCGATGACCGTGACGACGTTGCAGGGCATTGTTCCTGCGAACTCTGCGGTTTACGGGGCAGCATCGGGAGCGCAAGGAGGCACGGACTATCTCTGCCTTGCGGTGGTGCCGGTGAACGGAGTGCCGATGTTAGCGCTTTTTCCTGGAGGGGCGCCTTTTAATCCGACCGCATCACCTCCGATCTATCCACCGGCGAGCGAAGTGACCCCGATCGGTACCGGGCAAGTAAGTTATGCCGGGACCACGTTTTCTGTGCTGCCAGCAGGCATAGGCGTAATCCGCCCCGTAGAATTTGAGATGAATGTTGTTGCTAGAACGGTCAGCGCCGATGGCGAGCAACCTAGTCATGAGGCTCAACCCGGTATGTCTCAAGTCTATTCGTTTATGGCAGGGGCGGTGGACTATTGAATAATGAAAGAGACACCGGGTGGAAGGATTGGCTGAGACACTCGGCGTTGGCCGCAAGGTCAGAGTCTGGCGTGGCGCTACTCGTGGTGTTGGCGCTGGTGAGCTTGGCCGGACTGTGGATTGCGAGTAGCTTAGCTACAGTCAATCAAACCTTTCGGGCGACGCGATATAATTTCTATCATACCCAAGCACTGTACAATGCGAGAATGGGAATCGACGCCACCCTGTATTACTTGTCTAAAAACGAAAGCGAGGTTTTTTCGTCTTCAGGGCCATCATCGGCGTTGACGACTGTGAGCCAAGACTTGAGCGCGTTGAATGCCCCCCCGTTTCGCGTCAGCTTCCCCACCGCCCCGGTGACCAACGGGTCGGGCGACAACGAATCGGTGACGATTACCATCGTTAGTGTCGGAAACGCAGGAATTTCAGGCATTAATAGCGCTGAAGTAACTCTGACGATTCCAGTCACGATCACCCAGACTACGACTAGTTCGTCCAGCGGTTCGTCATCGGGTGGGGGAGCAGGAGCAGGGACGACTGCGACATCGAGTAGCACTATTTCGTTAAGTGGGGGTACGGTAGGCGTTAGTGCACCGGGAATTAGTGACACTCCCGACTCTCCCGAGCAGGTCACCGTGTCGTCCAATGGGACGACTACGGTATCAGGATTTTCCAAGCTTACTACGGTCAGCGGCACCGACACCACGGAATCTAGCCCGATTAATAATTCGGCGTGGATTTCTGGGACTGATGACACAGTGACCAGTCCCATTGATGGAACAGCCATTGTTTCTGGGTCGGGAAACACGCTAACCCAACCGGTGAATGGTGAGGCGATTGTGGTTGGAACCGATGCTACGCTAGAGTCTCCGATTAACGGTCCGTTAATCTTGGATGGGAGTGGGGATACGACCGACAGTCCGATTAATTGTGATGCTCTAGTGGCCGGAAATAATGATACGATCTTAGGCAATGTCAACGGCGTGCTCATCGTGACGGGCAGTAACGATGTGATCGGGTCTAAAAACAGACCCATTAGTTTAAATGATGGACTCATTTTGGTCGGCGATGACGATACGGTCTACGCGCGAGTCAACGGAGTTTTGGAAAGTAGCAACGGGAGTCCTACGGTGTTGTCGTTAGGTACCGGAGAGACGATCACGGGCACGGTTAACGGCAATATCGACGAATATGGTAATGGCTTGACTGTTAACGGCACAGTAAATGGCACCACCAGTGCGATTACTACCAACGAAACCTATACGATTAGCACGCAGTGCCTCGGCACCGTCAGCTTGTCGGTATCGCAACCTTCGCCTGGCTCCACATCATCTTTAGCCAATATTTCGATTGTCTTCTCTTCGGGCAGCATTGAAGGATAGAGGAATTTCGTTTCAGGGAGGGCTTGTTCTGACCAGACGCATTGGAGATTTACTGGTGGAAAGTGGCGTCGTTACCGAGGCGCAGGTGGCCGAAGTCTTAGCGGCCAAACGTGGCGATACCGAAAGGTTGGGGGAAGCCATGGTTCGCTTGGGGTTTTTGACCGATGGCCAGTTGGCCGAGGTACTCCACGAACAGTTGGGATTGCCACTGATCAGCCTGACGCAGACGGCCGCTAATTCCGATGTCCTGAGACTCCTGCCGGAAGAAATGATTCGCCGCCATCGCATCCTGCCCATTCGGCTTGAATCTGGGCGCTTACTGCTCGGAATGAGTGATCCGTTGGACTACTATGCGTTGGAAGATGCCCGATTGGCGTCTGGTCTTGGCATCGATCCCGCCGTCGTGGTTCGTTCGGAACTGGAGACCTTCATCGAACGCTTTTTTGGCATGAAG
>JAMCVM010000036.1 GCA_023475835.1 Bacillota bacterium
CGGCTTTTTCCCCCTACGGATATCCCCTCCGAACGGATCGTTCCCGCTATCTGGCGCTATACTCAAATGGTCTGGAGTGACCTCTGTCAAATCATCAAAGGTTGGGTGGATCTCCGAGACTGGAAGGCCCCGCAAAGGTGGAAACGGCATCTGCATGAACGGCCTCGAAAACGGCGGTATCAGTGCGATTCCGCATGATAAGTTAGCGCGTATGGGAGTGCAGCCTGTAACCTCAGAAATCCAGTCGGAGTTAGTCCGACCGTGGCCACTTCCCATTCGGCCACGTAGCCAATCGCGCATCAGGAGGAGGTGACTCGCCTGGTGAGAGCCGCGAAGGGCAGGGCTGCCCGTATAAGCGTAGACCGCGAAATCGGGAGGTGGCGCCAAGCCTGGCAGATCGGGTCGTCGTACGGAGGACCTGGGGGACAAGAGACCCCTCGGCGAGGCAAGGACCGGTGGATGACTCATGGTCCTCGCGGTCGTGGCAAGAGCTTCGGCTCGAGGACCGCGACCTTGAAGGGAGACCCGTAGGTCGGAGCCACCTCGAGGTAGTGGGGGTGGATAGGCGGGTGCCTTTAAACCTCGGCTAGCCGAGGCGGACTCCGGGTGGAATAGTCGTTTGAAGCCGTATCCGGGAAAAACGGCCGTACGGAATTTTAGAGAGGTTGCAGGAAATCGGGCAGGGTGGCCTACTGAGGCACCGTCAATCGAAAGAGGCTGCAAACGGAGCGACAGTTCACCGATACTACGGCGCCTGCAGCCTACTCGATAACCCGGGGTTTTTTAAAGAAGCTGACCCTCAGAGTCGGGGGTAGTTTTTTAAAACAGGGCCCGATCCGACCGTGACCCCTCGCCCGATGGTGGGGTCCTTCGGTATGGGCGAAGGGGTTTCCGATCTTCGGGGTGCAGTGTCCTGCAGGGGGTGAGGGGATCCACGGCCCTTCTCGGTGGGCTTAGGCCTGGTCCGCCACGGCCCCACCCTCGGGTCACTCGGTGACCTGTGTACCGATGATCAGTCGGGCAAGCACCGACGGGAAGCCGCTCAAAAATTCATCCTTCTTGCACCGGACCACCCAACCAGGAGTCACGCCATACTTGGGCCGATCGCGGCCCACCCGAAAAAGCTTTCGGTGGGATTCTCTGCCTGGGGAATTCAGGCTGGACTCTATGCATTCTCACGTGACTCTAGTGACGAGATCGATCCGGCCCCGAACGGCATCCATACCCAATTTCTCTCTGCAAAGATAGCTATAGCCTAACCGTGGCTACCGAATCTTTCTCCCCACAAACGGTTCGTGCCAAGATTCCTGGTTAGTCTCAGAGAAGGGCTCAAAACTTCCGGAGAAGGACGGTTTGATTAGTTCACTCCCCGTATTTCCTCTCCCCCGAGCCATCTTGCCGCTATCTTGTAGCGACCAAAATGGCTTGGGCTTTGGGAAATGGTCGGTTCGGTGTCGTCACATTCGGCTCAGGGGCAAAAGAGGGGGTTCTATAGGTAAGCACTACGTCTTCGTTTCTTTTAGGCGGTTTGCTTGCCGTTTCTTCAGCCAGCCAGTAACATGGAGTTATGAAACGGAGAGAAGCTCGGCATCGTTCGTATCGGATAAGCACATACGTTACGCTCGTGGCCTTGTTAGGAGGAGCGTTGAGTGGGTGTGGCTCTCCCTCGAGCGCTCATCCTGCTGTGCACCAGAGCGCGGCTAAGGAAATCGAGCGCGAAGTCGCGAAATCGATGTCGACGTGGGAGACCACCTCGGCCAAAGTGATTGACGTAGTGCACCTAAAGAGGCATGCGACCAGGACCCTCGACTTAGCGTTGGACACTGCTTCTTCGCCCATGCGTTATGCGGTCACGATTAATCAGCGGGGACAAAAGACGGTCACGATCGTTGATGATGGCCGCAATACCACGTCATATACCCAAGGCAGTCGTCACTACCAAGTGTTAAGTTCGCTGCCGTTTTCTCCAGATGGTGTGAGATTGATGGGGGTGACGTTGCCGTCACTGGTCTCATCGAGTACCTTGGTCGGAGCGAGTACGCTGAATCGCAATGAGGTGGAGTTGAAGATGATGACTCCATTGCCCAGTGGAATTACGGCGAGAACGGAGCTTTGGTATAATTTGAACCTCGGGGTGCCGATTCGGATGTCTGCGCATTGGCAGGGAGGTGAGTTTAGCCAGACCGCCACGAATTTTCAGGTGAATCCGAATCTGAGTGCTTCAACGTTCACGTTTCATCCCGAAAATGGGATCACCCCGGAAGTGGTTCTGTCCCAAACACTGACCGATTTGCAATTAGCCAAGGCGGCAGTTAAATTCCCAATTGTTTTGCCTCCTTCACTGGCAGATGTTACCCTGAGCAACGTGTCCGTGGGCTCGGCCAACGGACAAACCGTGGTGATTCTTACCTATATCGCTCCCAACGGTTCCTACCTCCTGGTAACTGAGCGTAGTGCCGCGGCGAAACAAAAAGTCCCATCCGGGGTTAGTGTGACCACGGAACCGTTCGGGAATTTATCGACCCAAGAGGGGGCCTTGCCGCTTTCTGGCGAGTTTGCGGCATTTAGCGTGCAATCGACGGAGATTTGGCTGGAAGGGTTAGCCAGTTCTGTCGACAACTTGCTCACCGTCTGGGGAAACAACGTGAGTGCAGGAGGGCCGGGAACCTAGTCGGCCGGCCGTCCTCGCTTTCGGGGTTGAATGAGAGATAGCTAATGAAGAATGGATTTTAAGGGAATGGCCGCTAAGAATCCCTGTTGGGCGGTATTCCCGGTGACAAATAGGGTGTGGTCGATGAGCACCGGACCGTAAGAATTGACCCAGGCGGCGACGCGAAGACGCCGGATCACATGACCCGTCTTGGCAGATAAGGCGTACATTACACCATGAGTGGTCAAGACGATAATCCGACCGTCTACGTAGACGGCGGGCCGGGTAACCGGACTTTTTAGATTGTCGGACCAGGCTATTTTTCCGGATTTTGCACTGATGGCAAAAAACTGCCCATTGATCGCGTTGCCAACAAACAGGTGATTACCATGCAGCATCGGTGTGCCGGTTTCTTTAAACGGCGGATTTTTCCCTTCCGCAAGGGTTTGATTCCACAGGAGTTTGCCGGTTTTGGCCTCGATGGCGAAGACCTTAGCATAGTGGTGAGGATTATTTCGGGGGATCCCCGATTTTCCGGTAAGACTTGCGGTGTATAAAATGCCGCGACTGTATACCAGAGGCGTGTCGTCGACGCCGCCGGTTGCTCGCGGGATGGGACGCTTCCAGACGATATGATGGCTAGCACGGCTGACCGCAACTACTTGCAGCGGCCCGGCGCCGCCAAAGTAAATGCGGTGGCCAATGAGCCGAGGGCTCGAACGGCTAACATAGACGTCGGTGTGGGTGCGCCATAAGAGCTTGCCGCTTTGAGCACTTAAGACATCGAGATAGCGTCCGCCAGTGAGTAGAAACACCCGACCATTCGAGACCGTCACCGGGGCTTGGTCAGCAAATTGGGTAGGATATTGCCAGAGCAGTTGGCCGGTGGTGGCGTTGTAGGCGTAGAGACCGGAAGGACCGGTTCCGCGCTTGGAGCCAGGGGTCGTCGAGGGCGAGGGATTGTTCCCCGGGAACGCGGCATCTCCTTCGGAAATATAGACTCGGTTATCGGAGACGATGGGTTCAGAAAACACGGCATTGGGCACCGAAGCGGTCCACTTGACTTGTCCGTTTTCGGGATTGACTGCCCACAAGTACCCCGGATGACCTACACTTCCTTGGCCTCCAGCGATATAGAGCGTGTTTTTTACCAAAGGCGAGTCGCTATTGGCCAAAGAAGGCAGTTGTACCATATAGTTGGGCCCGTGAGCGCGGGTCGAGTATTGAAACGTATCGTTGTTCAAAAGACTGCGGTGATCTTCCGGCCACGCAGAAGGAGTCGGACCTAGCGGCGAGTTGGAAATTTGATAGAGTGGGACCGAGCCGAAATCCCCCTGCTTGACAAGATAAACCACCCCGCTTAATACAAGGACTGCCGAGACAATTCCCGCCCAAGTCCATCGTTGAGACGTCTTGACTGGCATCGAACGACCAGGAAGCGCCATCATCTTCCTCCTTCAAGATACGGTGTCAAAAAAACGATATATCGAAAAGAGTGGGAGGTCATTCCCAGTGCCATGAATTAAGATGACCCATGCTACTATAGCGGATCTTCCGTATTTTCCGCCACGGTTCCATACGCAGATATCGTTCAGGAAACTTCAGAACGCTCCCGATGTCCTTCTATTAGAGCCTATCCTCCTAGTAACTGCAAGCGATCTAGTCTATACTTTTTGCCAGAGCGTCTCGAAACTCCTAGTTCCGGCTTGATGGAGCGTAAGCCGAGCCGATGAAAATGGGGTTGAACTAGGACAACACGACCGGTCTGAAATATTGCTGTCCGAGACTGAAGATTTGCTGAAACGGTAGAGAAAACGCGACCAAGCTTGCTATGCTTGGTGTTAGTTTTAGTTTTTGGCCGCCCAGGCATGAGCCATGGGGAATTCATGGATACTGCCAGGTCTATGGTTGCCGAGAGCCTCTTTTGGGATGAGGCGCTGATTTTGGAGTGCAATGTACGATAAGATGGGGCACGCAGGGGTCAGTTTTTCGGATATGGGATTTAAGCAGGGGTGGCGACGTTTCCCGTCGGGCATCCTTTCTTAAAATATTGGTGCCTGCTTGTTGCACAAAGTGCCTGCTTGTTGCACAAACCCGACGTCGATATCGGCGCCGGCGCGGATGTGTTGCAGGTGATCTCTCCCCTTCCTGGAGCCAACCCGGTCGGGTAGATGAAAAAACTAGCTCGTCGGGAATGGTGCCGGGCGACACAATACTTGGAGGGACAAACATGGCAACGAAATACCCGGTGTTATGGTTCATGGGCTTATCGGCCGCTGGCAAATCGACGCTCAGTACGACGCTCGAAGAACGCTTGGCCGGGCTAGGTTGGCCGGTGATGCGGCTGGATGCCGACGAATTGCGGCAAGGATTGAACCAGGGCCTAGGTTACAGCGAAAGCGACCGCGAAGAGAATATCCGTCGCGCTGCTCATGTAGCTCGGCTCTTGGCGGGACATACCACCGTGCTGGCCGCATTTATCACCCCGTATATCAAGATGCGGGAGATCTTTCGTGAAATTTTGCCTGATGCCATTTTAATTTATGTCAAATGTCCTGTGGAAGAATGCGTGCGCCGGGATCCAAAAGGGCTCTATCAGCGAGCGCTGTCAGGGACGATCCCGACCTTTACCGGCGTCTCCGATACCTTTGAAGAGCCAACGAATGCGAACTTAGTGATTGATACCAGTCATGCCACGGTGGAACAAGCAGTCGACGCCATCGTCGAGTACTGTCAAAGTCGCGGGCTTTGGGACCGACCGCTTTCCCCGGAATTGCACTTGCGTTTGACCCCGGATGTCTGGGAACGGTTGCAGGAGGCCGCGCAAATGGCTGGCATCGATTCGGTCAGCGACTACCTGGTCAGGATTGCCGAAGAGATGGTGGCGGACGCTCCGGGGGCCTTGGGTCAGGGTGGCCGATGATGCAACGCGAGGGTGGACCTATCGAGCGACCTGGCGTGACCCCGTCTGCGCAAACAGCACGAAGGAGCGATGCATAATGGCCAATCAACCCCATGGCGGACTCTTGGTTCGCCGTATGGGTTCGATGGACGATGTGGGCACCGATTGGCCGCGAGTGAACATCTCTTCGATGACCGCGTCGGACTTGGAAAATATTGCGGTCGGAATTTTGAGTCCCTTAAAAGGATTTATGGGCCGGGCGGAAGTGTACTCGGTGCTAGAGCATGGCCGGTTGCCCGGCGGGTTGCCCTGGACCGTCCCGATTTTGCTGGATGTAGAGGCCGATGCCGTGGGCCGCTATCAGATGGGCGACACCGTGGCCTTAGTTTTGGACGAACAAGTGGTGGGCTGGATGCAGGTCGAAGAGGTGTTTCGGTTGGATTGGAGCCGTCTCAGCCGTTCGCTGTACGGCACCGATTCGCCCGGGCATCCTGGCGTCTCGATGGTGCATCATCAGAGCGGGGAATATTTAGCCGGGCCCGTCTATGCCACTCGGATGCGCGAGATGCCGCTCCGGGTGACTCCGGAAAGTGCTCGTACTCTTTTTGCCGAACATGGTTGGGAGCGGATCGTCGCCTTTCAAACCCGCAATGTTCCGCACATAGGTCATGAATTTGCGCAGCGCACGGCCCTGAATTTGGTCGATGGTCTCTTTATTAACCCGGTGTTAGGGAAAAAAAAGCCAGGGGACTTTCGAGACGAGGTCATCGTCGATAGTTACCAGACGCTGATCCGGTATTACTATCCACCCGACATGGTGGCCCTCGGCACCATCTGGTATGAAATGCGTTATGCGGGTCCGAAAGAAGCGATCCATCATGCCATCATGCGCAAAAACCTGGGCTGCACGCACTTTATTGTCGGACGGGACCATGCGGGCGTGGGAGACTATTACGATCCCTACGCGGCGCATCGGATTTTTGACCAATATCCCGACCTGGGCATTGAGCCCATCCGCTTTGGCGCGTTCGTCTATTGTCGACGGTGTGGGTCGGTGGTCGGCGATCGAACCTGTCCGCACGAATCGGAGAAAGTGCGGTTTAGCGGAACGTTAATGCGGCACTCGCTGCAAAACGAACCTGAGCGCCTTGCTCATCTGCTACGTCCTGAGGTATTGAAACAACTGCGAGAGCACGAAGACCTATATCATCAGGAAGACGAGACTCTGGACCTGCCTTCGGGAGGCCAGGTGTAAGCTCAGAGGGGGGGTGATTCCCGCCTTGATGGCTTCTAGTGGTTGGACCATGGGATTCGCGGGGAGAGTAAGGGAACTAAAAGCTTTCGGACTTCACAGCAAGCCTTGGGGTCCCTGCAATGAACCCGTGGATGGGTGCCTTGGGTCGAGTTCATTGGGGCATGTTGATAGGCCACGAACCTGCACGATTCCTGGACTTGACTGCATTTGCGAGGTGATGCCGCATAATACTCTAGGTGGCTTTGGTGGATCCTTGCCCTGATCACGGCAAGGGTCGAGACCCATGTTCTATCTAGTCCCCGACGACGTAAGGCCTTAATCACCAAAAACTTTTCTCTCTATTCTCATAACATTGGGCCGATCGATGGCGTTTTGTGGCGCAGCGGAGGGCGAGTTGAGGGACAGGATGGCTTCTCCGAGGCGGGCTCGCGCCGGTCTCCTGAGGAGCGCGATCGCGTAGGACATAGTTCATCAAGCCCTAGCTCAGGATGACCAGGACCCAGTATTTTCCATATTTGAATTCGAAGGCCTCTTGGCCTGGATCGCTGGTGGTCCCGCAGGCGGCAGGGTGGGTGATGATGCCGCTGCCAAGGCAGTGGCTGTCCCCGACGCACGCTTACGTGCCGAAGGTCCCCTTTAAGAGACGACCGTCATAGTTCCATCGAAAGGGTTTCGCCAAGTACTGATTATCGTAGTCAATCAACGGTTGCAGGCGGGTTTCCAAGTCCGCCACCGACGTAAAGCTGGCCCGTTTGTTGAGCAGACACCGAACGGGAATACTGAACCAACATTCAATATCATTCAGCCACGAACCATGCTTGGGCGTGTACAGAAAGCGGACGGCCCGCTCTGGATTTTCCAAAAACTCTCTGCGTGGCTTGGCTGTTTAACATTCCGGACTTGCCTTTAACTCCTAAGACGTCTTCGGGAATCGACAGCTTGGTTTGTTTGATGACATCGAAGACCAAACTTTCACCAGGTAGCCCGACCGCATTACGGCGCTCGGGCCCCCTCAGAACCGGACGTGCACGTTTCCGCACATCCGGCTCAAGCAAATGTTATCGAAGACCCCGCCGAATCACCAGTTCAGCGTCGGCGCATCGCCCAATAGTGGGTCTGGGTCGGATTGTCAGGGCTCGCCCCGCCTCGTACCAAGCGATGGCGACGAATGGAAGTCCAAGCATGTTTGACCACGTAGAGGCCGGTGGACCGCTCCCCAAACACCTT
>JAMCVM010000104.1:0-27176 GCA_023475835.1 Bacillota bacterium
ATTTGGTGATGCGGATTGTGGACAAGACCGACGACGCGCTCGAACTGGAAGTGTTGGTTGGGGGGGAACTTAAGGACAGAAAAAAGGTAAGTGCGCCGGGAAGTGTCTGGCCGTTGCCGGCTTTAAGTGACACCGATCGCGAAATCTTGACTATGGGCGCGGAAATGGGAATGGATTATGTGGCCGCATCGTTTGTTCGAGATCAGGCAGACTTGAACGAAGTGCGAAAATTTTTAGCGGAGATTCATTCCGACGCTTGGGTGATCTCGAAAATCGAGAGTCCTGAAGCGATTACCAATTTAGAAGAAATCATTCGGGGTTCAGATGGAGTGATGGTGGCTCGGGGCGATCTCGGCGTGGAAGTGCCTGCGGAACAGGTGCCTGATTTGCAAAAGGCGATTATTCGGGGAGCCAACCGACAAGGGATTCCCGTGATCACTGCCACGCAGATGCTCGAGTCGATGGTTCACCAACCGCAATCGACCCGGGCTGAAGCCACGGATGTGGCGAATGCCATTTGGGATGGCAGTGATGCGGTGATGTTGTCAGCGGAAACCGCATCCGGGCAGTTCCCGATCGAGGCGGTGGAGGTGATGGCGAAGCTGGCGGCCCAGGCGGACTCTCATCCCGAATACTTACATCGCGATCACTGGGAGATCGGTCGGGTTAGTGAAGCGGTCGCCAAGGCTTCGGCAGAGGCTGCTGAAGGGCTGGGCGCGGACGCCATATTGACGGTCACTCAGTCGGGCTACACTGCGCGCATGTTGAGCCGTTCGCGCACCCAGGTTCCCATTTTTGCGCTATCGTCGGAAATGCGAGTGGTTCGACGCATGAACCTATTTTGGGGGGTCACGCCTTTTCAAATGCCGGTTGCGGTCGATACCGACGACATGATGGCCAAAGCGGTGGACGTGGCTTTGGCCGAGAAGGCGATTGAGATCGGGGACTTGGTCGTGTTTACCGCCGGGGTTCCGGTGGGGGTGCCAGGGACCACCAATCTTATGCGCATCGAAACCATCGTTGATTCGGCGTTGCGTGGCCAAGGGATCGCTTTGAGTCCCGCAGTGCGCGGACGGGTGGTCCATATCCACGATGTCATCAGCGGCTCGGCTCCCGAGTCACCGTATGTTTTGGTCTGCCACGGTTCCGATTCCGATTCGGTCGAAGTCATTCGCAGGGCTACGGCGATTGTGACCGAAAGCGGAGGCCTGACCTCGCCGGTGGCCATCTTGGGATTAGATTTTAAGATACCCACGGTGGTGGCGGTGGCCGGTGCCGAGACCAAGTTGAAGTCGGGGCAGTGGGTCACAGTGGATGCGACCCGAGGCTTGGTCTACGAAGACAGAGAAGGCGTTTTAGGGCATCCGCAAGCCTAGGTCTCACGGTCTCGAGGGACTAGCCAGAACACGATGAGGATAAATGAAGATGGTCGTGGCGAGGCCATCGGAGGGGGTGGAAGCGTGCGCGCTTACTTCAATGGAGAAATTCTGGGATCGGACCAAGTCCGGATCTCGATGGATGATCGCGGATTTTTATTTGGAGACGCCCTCTATGAAGTGGTGCACGCCTACCACGGCAACCTATTCGCTTGGGATTTGCATATTGAGCGCTTGCAGGAGGGACTCGCGGCTCTTCGATATCCGCCGGTGCGCCTGGAGGTGCTCAAGGCAGCGGCTCTCACGTTGCTGCGCGAAGAAAGTGCTGCCGAAGCATCGGTGTATATGCAAATCTCACGCGGGGTTCAGCCGCGGTCGCACTTATTCCCGGCGGAAACCACGCCTCCCACGGTGTTGCTGTGGGTCCGCCCCATTTTGCCGATCGCGAAGGAGGTCGTGGCCGAAGGGGTGAAGGTGGTGACCGTAGCGGATGACCGTTGGGCGAAAGTATGGATTAAGACGGTGGGACTTTTGCCGAATGTCATGGCCAAGCAGATGGCGCACGACCGGGGCGCATTTGATGCGGTGTTCGTTCGCGACGGAATGGTGACGGAATCGACCAGCGCGAATGTATTCATTGTGCAGGACGGTCAACTGCGCACCGCGCCGTTGAACAATTATATTTTGCCTGGCGTGACTCGGCACGTGGTCTTGGAACTGGCCCAAGAATTGGGCTTGGAAGTGAACCTGCGGCCATTTACGGTGGCCGAGATGATGGGGGCCGACGAAGTGTTTTTGACCGGGACATTGACCGAAGTATTACCGGTGCGAGAGATTGACGGTGTTCGAGTTCGGAGTGTGGGCATCGTCAGTCAACGGTTGTTGACCGCCTTTCATGAGAGAACCTGGGCGATGCCTAACTAAGACGTGAGGGAGTGGCGTGAGCATCGAAGTCGTGTTGGTAGAACCGGAGATCCCGCCGAACACGGGGAACATTGCCCGTACGTGTGCGGCGACGGATACGGGGTTGCATTTGGTTGAGCCCCTCGGCTTTAGTCTTGAGGATCGCTATTTAAAACGCGCGGGAGTGGACTATTGGCATTTGGTCCGAGTGCAACGCCACCCATCGTGGGTAGCCTGTTTAAGTGCACTGGGGCGAACTCCCGACCAGGGAGGGTTTCATTTTTTTACCTCCCATGGGGGCCAGAGTTACGCCCGGATGCACTACGGTCCAGACGATGTCTTGGTATTTGGCAAAGAGTCGACCGGGTTGTCGTCCGAATTCATTGCCAGCTATCGCCAATTTCGCTGTCAAATTCCCATGACCGGGGACGTGCGATCACTGAACCTCTCCAACGCCGTGGCCATCGTGGTCTATGAAGCCTTGCGGCAACAGGATTTTCCGGGCTTGACCCTCAACTGACGAATGTCTTGGCAGCAATTGGCCATATACTCTCTTAGAGGTCTCAAACGGCCGACAAGGGAGGAACACTATGCCCCTCGTGGTAGTCTTAGTCGGCGGCATGGTGCTGATTGTCTTAGCCGCAGACTATTTTACCAATGGGATCGAATGGCTAGGGTTTTTAGCCCATATCAATGAAGGAGCCACCGGCTCGTTACTGGCTGCGATGGGGACGGCGTTGCCTGAGACCCTGGTGCCGGTGGCGGCTATGTATTTTGGCGGATCCCAACCGGATCAGGCTATCGGTTTAGGAGCCATCTTGGGAGCGCCTTTGATGCTGACCACCCTGGGCTTTTTCGTGATTGGTGTGGGTCTCATGAGCATTAGACAACCGCGGCTGGTTCTGCCGGACCGGGCTTATTCGTTGCGCTCTGATCTCAAGTTTTTCCTGGCAGCATTTGCGATTGCGGTAGCGTTTACGGCGCTGCCCCGAGCCAGCCATCGCTTCGGAGCCTTAGCATTAGTGGTGTTGTATGCACTTCACGCCAGGGCGGTGCTGCGGACCACTCCTGGTGCCAGTCAAGCCGTGAACAAGCCGCAGGGGTCTTTACATCTATTCCGCGATCACAGTCCTAGGGTGATTAAAGTCTTGTCGCAGGTCGCGGTGGCGCTGTTCGGTTTGGTGATGGGCGCCCATTTTTTTGTACAAGGGTTGGATCAAATCACGGCCCGGATCCGACTCTCCCAGTTCTTGCTAGCCGTCTTGATTACGCCGATTGCGACGGAACTGCCCGAAGTCTTTAATAGTGTGATTTGGTTAAGGCATGGGCGAAACACGCTCGCTGTAGGCAACGTTTCGGGAGCGATGGCGTTCCAAGCCAGTGTCGTGCCGGCATTGGGGATGGTGGTGACCCGGTGGCAGCTCACCCTGCCGGAATTGACGACCGCCGCCATCGCCTGGATAGGCGCTCTGTGGGTGCTCTGGGTCTCGCGCAGCGGGGAGGTGCAACGAAGACATTTGGTGGCTTCAGGGGTGATCTACCTGGGATTTCTAGGAGTCTTTTGGGGGCTGCTGCATTGAGCCAAACTCGGCTAAAGCGGTCAAAGGAGGAACCCTCATGGAGGACAAGGACAAGATCAGTCGCCGAAAATTTTTGAGCTATGGTGGGTGGATGATGGCGGCGGGAATAGCGGCCGAACCACTGTGGGGTCAGTGGCCGGTTATGGGCTGGTTCAGAGCTAAGCCGGCGACAGAGTATCTAGACCTCGGTGTCGTGGACGACCTGTTGAAGGCCAAAAGCGCGGGAGGCAGGGGGACCATATTCACGGTGCGCCTGAGTCAGAGAATCAGCGAAGCCGCGGGCATGAATTATGTATTTTTACGACCTAGTATAAGTGGCCAGCCTGTGATGGTGCTCTCCCCCTTGTGCAGCTTTCGAAGCTGTCCCGTGGCATGGAATCAAACGCTGCAGGAATTTCATTGTCCGTGCGATAACAGCGTCTATGCGGAGGATGGGCGGGTCCTGGCCGGGCCCGCGGAGGCTCCCTTAGAGCAGTTGCCCTGGACCGTTCGCGACCATCATCTGTATGTCCGCCTCGGCCCAGAAGTCAATCTACCACGATCGTCAGGCGTGATCTGACGCAGGCGATGGGACTCGGGCGTACGCCGGCGAGCCGGGACAAGCAATGCGCCATAGGCTCAATCGCCCTCGTCGGCGGCGCCTGATGCTTTCAATTCTTGGATGGAGCGGCTATACTGACCATATCGGATCGTCGAGCGGTTGGGCGATCCTCCTAGAGAGATTCCGTTTTTTGAGCCTCAGAATCTAAGAGTAGCTTAGAGGGTAAGAAAGGAGGCGGTGCGGTGGCCAAAACCACGGGCGATCAAGAAGAGCAGAGATTGCGACTAGAGCGCAAGATTGCCGCCGCCAAGGCGCTCGGTTTGTGGGAAAAGATCCTCGATGAGGGCTGGGGTGGACTAACCAGTCGGGAATCGGGAGCGATTGGGGCGTTTGTTGCCCGCCGCGTGCCTGTATCCGACGATTTTGCCCCGTCGCGACCCTGAAGAAAGAGGCGAAGGTTCAGTGTATTGGCAACAGTTAAGCACCAAGGAGTTTGCTGACCGGGTGGTGGGCAGGGCGGACACGGTCTTGATTCCAGTAGGCAGTGTGGAGGCCCACGGACCGCATCTGCCTCTGGGAGCGGATAATCTGACTCCGGAAGCGATTTGTCAGAGGATCGAACGAGGGCACCCGGACCGGATCGTAGTGGCGCCGACGATAGCCTATGGACACACCTGGGAATTGGCCAAATGGCCGGGTACGATCTCGCTTTCCAGTCGTCTCGTCGCGGACTACGCCACTGAGGTCGGGCAGGCGATGGTGGCTTGGGGAATGTGTCAGGTGATTTTTGTCAATGGCCACGGAGGCAATGTGGGGCCGTTGACCGAAGCGATGGAGCGCATTGCTGAGTCTTCGGCGCGGGTCTTGCTCATTAACTGGTGGTTGGATTTTAGTGCCGACATTCTTAGCGTAACAACCGGCCAGGGTCATGCCGGCGAGGACGAGACATCGGCGCTGTTGGCCGTTTGTCCCGATTTGGTAGATATGACAGCAGCGCAACAAAATCCCAACCGCATGCGATGGACGGGGATGAAAGCGCAGGATATTTTGGACAGGAAATTCCGCCATGCGCTGACCGGAAACGCTAAGTTGGCCAGTCAGGCCAAAGGCGAGGCCATTTTAAATCTGGTGGAGCAACGGATTTTGCAGTTGCTGGATGACCTGTGGGCGGATCGTTTATTTGATGAACGGAGGGATTAAGGGTGCCACTCAGCGTGACCGACCGGCTCCAACAATTGAGCCCCTCGCCGACGATGGCGATAGACGCCAAAGTCAAGAGCCTGATTCGTGAGGGGCGGGATGTCATTAATCTTACCGCGGGGGAGCCAGATTTTGATACTCCGAGTGCCATACGTCAAGCGGCGGTGGCCGCCATGGAGAAAGGAGAAACGCGGTATACCCCGGCCGGGGGGACCCAAGAGCTCAAGCGAGCGGTGTCGGATAGGCTGCAAAAAGATACCGGTCTGACCTATCAACCGGAAGAAATCTTGGTGTCGGTCGGCGCCAAGCACTCTTTGTATAACGCGGTGATGGCGCTAGTGTCTCCGGGTGACGGAGTCTTAGTGCCGGTGCCCTATTGGGTCACCTATCCCGAACAAGTGCGCCTGGCCGAAGGGATCTTCGAACCGGTAAACATAGCGGCGGAGCGACAGGGGGAATTGTCGACCAAGGATTTAGAAGTGGCGATTACGCCGAAAAGTCGCGGTTTGATCTTAAATTCTCCCAGCAATCCGTCGGGGGCGGTGATTGAGTCCGGTGAATTGCAGGCTATCGCCGAGTTCGTGGTTGACCATGATCTTTGGGTGCTTTCGGATGAAATATATGGTCGACTGGTTTATGAGGGTGCCGAACAACGTTCGATCGCCAGCTTTCGGGGCATGCGCGAACGGACCATCGTGATCAACGGCGTCTCGAAAGCGTACGCGATGACCGGTTGGCGGATAGGGTATGCGGCCGGACCCAAGGAAGTCATCGCGGCAATGGCCAATTTGCAGTCGCAATCGACATCGAATCCTAGCAGCATTTCGCAAGCTGCGGCGGTGGCGGCATTGACCGGAGACCAGGCACCGGTGGACACGATGCGTTTGAACTTCGACCAACGGCGTCGTTATACGCTGGAGCGGATTAACCGGATCACGGGGTTAACCGCGGCGACTCCCAAAGGCGCCTTTTATCTCTGGGTGGATCTGTCGCCGTGGCTGGGCAAGGAGATAGCCGGTCGGCGGATTGAAAACGGGGATGACCTCGCCTTCGTGCTGCTCGAAGAAGCGGGGGTGGGGGTGGTCCCGGGTTCGGGGTTTGGGGTCGATGACCACTTTCGGCTGTCCTATGCCACCTCGATGAAATTGTTGGCCGATGCCATGGATCGGATGCAACGGCTGCTGAGCTCGGTGGAATGACGCCGTTCCAATCGGTTGCGGTGGTGGGGCTCGGCGTAAATAACCGACCGTTGGTTCCGTACTGGTTGGAGCGGGGAGCTTCGGTGGTGGTGGCAGATAGGCGCTCTTCGGCAGCGCTCGCTGACGATCTTAGGCCATGGCTGAACGGGTCACATTTGACGATTTATGGCGGCGGCGACTATCTGGACCAATTGGTTCGCGATCCCACCATTCAGGTGGCATATTTGACCCCGGGCATGGTGAAAGATCTCCCCCAAATTCGCGCGTTGGCGGAGCGCGGCATTGCGCTGAGCTCGGAGACCAACTTGTTTTTGGCTGAGTCTTCGGCTCCGGTGTTGGGTATTACCGGGTCGGCGGGCAAGACCACGACCACGACTTTGATTGGCCAAGCGCTGGCAGCCAGCGGGGTCGACGTGGTGGTCGGAGGCAACATTGGCCGCTCTTTACTGCCGGAACTAGAGGGGTTGAAGCCGTCGATGTGGGCGGTCATGGAACTGTCCAGCTTCCAGTTAGACCTGGTCGAGCGAAGTCCACACGGGGCGGTTTGGCTTAATTTGGCGCCCAATCACCTCGACATTCACGGCAGCATGGAAGCTTATACCCAGGCCAAACGGCATATTATCGAGTTTCAAAACCGAGACGATTGGGCCGTGTTGCCTTGGGCTGATCGGGCGGTGCTGACTCCCGCCGAAAACTTTGGTGGACAGCGATACTACGTGAGTTGCGACCAACCGGTACCGGTGGGGGCGTTTTTGGCAGAAGGCTCTCTCTGGTGGCGGCCCGAACGCGGGATGGCGGCCCAAGCGGTCGTTTCGGCCAGCCGGGTGCTGTTGCCCGGCCGTCACAATCTGTTCAATGTTTTGGCGGCGACCGCCGCCGTGATGCTGGCCGGGGGTCGCAGGGAGGCGATGGCCGAAGTCGTCCAAACCTTTCGTGGCGTGGCTCATCGCTTGGAGACGGTGCGAAGGGTAGACGATGTCGTGTATATCAACGATTCGATTGCAACCGCGCCGGATCGAACGTTTGCCGCTTTGGCTGCATTGAAAGGACCCATAGTGTTGATTGCTGGCGGCTATGACAAGCATTTGGATTATCGAGAATTTGGTCAGCGAGTCGCTTCGGCTCCGGTGCGCTCGGTGATTCTGTTAGGGCAGACGGCTGACAAGATCGCTGCGGCCTTAACTGAGGCCGGGGCGGATTTGCCGATACGGCGGGCGGAGAGCTTAGAAGCGGCCGTTGACCAGGCTCGAGCCGAAGCCGAGCCCGGAGATACCGTCTTGTTGTCGCCAGCATCCGCCAGTTATGATATGTTTAGCAATTTTGAAGAGCGCGGCCAGCGGTTTCGTGAAATCGTGGACAATCTATAGGTGAACCGACGGAACGGACAGTTCCCAAATTTTGGAGGTTGAGCATTGGCTGAGATAGAACGAACAGATTTGAGAAATATTGCGATCATCGCTCACGTGGACCATGGCAAGACCACCTTGGTGGATGCGATGTTGAAACAAAGTGGGATATTCCGGGACCCCAGCCATCAGAGCGAGCGCATGATGGATACCAATGATCTGGAGCGCGAGCGTGGTATTACCATTTTGTCGAAGACGACCGCGGTAGTCTATCGCGGGATTACTATTAATATCGTGGATACGCCCGGACACGCTGACTTTGGGGGAGAAGTGGAACGAATTTTGTCCATGGTGGACGGGGCGCTGTTGGTCGTCGATGCGAACGAAGGCCCGATGCCGCAAACGCGCTATGTCCTGCAGAAGGCGTTGCAATCGGGGCTGAAACCGATCGTGGTGCTTAATAAGATGGACCGGGAGGGAGCACGCCCTGAGGAAGTATTGGACTCGGTGTTGGAACTGTTTATGGACTTGGAGGCCACCGACGCCCAATTGGAGTTTCCGGTGGTTTATGCGAGCGCCAAACAAGGCATTGCCTCGCTCGAACGGACTATGGCGGAAGCGGGAGATCTCGAATGCTTGTTTGCGACGATCTTAGACGCGATTCCCATCCCTCACGGCGACGAGGATGGGTCGCTGCAACTGTTGGTGACCACCCTGGACCACGATGACTACTTGGGGCGGATGGCGATTGGTCGAGTGCGCCAAGGGAAGTTGGCGGCCAGCCAAATCGTGGGCGTGGTTTCACACGACGGATCCATGAGCCGAACCCGGATTACCAAAGTTTTTGGCCGAATGGGGCTGAAGCGGGTAGAAATGGAGACCGCCCGGGTAGGTGACATTATTACCTTGGCCGGATTGGAAGGCGTCACCATTGGCGAGACGGTGACCGATGCCGACAATCCTTCGGCGTTGCCCCCGATTGTCGTCGATGAACCGACGCTTACCATCCTAGTGGGCGTGAATACGAGTCCCTTTGCCGGCCAAGAAGGGCAATTTGTGACTTCGCGTCAATTGCGGGACCGGTTGTTCCGAGAAGCCGAACGCAACGTGGCTTTACGGGTCGAAGAAACGGGAGATGCAGAAGTCTTTCGCGTGTCTGGTCGGGGCGAATTGCATTTGGGGATTTTGCTGGAAGAGATGCGGCGAGAAGGCTACGAGATTGAGGTGGCCAAGCCCGAAGTCATTCTGCACGAGACTGCCGAAGGGCGCATGGAGCCGATGGAGCGGCTGTATTTAGATGTGCCTGACGAATATGTGGGCGTGGTCATGGAACTCTTGGGACCAAGGCGGGCAGAAATGCAGGCGATGGCGGCCGCAGGCCCAGGGCAAACCCGGATGGAATTTGTCATTCCGGCTCGCGGCCTCTTAGGGTTTCGTTCGGCCTTTGTTAACCAGACGCGCGGCTATGGCATTATGAATCATCTCTACGAAGGCTACGCACCGTATCAGGGGGTAATCGAGGAATATCCCCGGGGCGCGCTGGTGGCGATGGAAACCGGCCTGACGACGTCTTATGCCCTAGATAACGCGCAAGAACGGGGAGTACTGTTCGTCGGCCCGGGCACGCCGGTGTACGTAGGGATGGTGGTGGGAGAAAATAGCCGACCCACGGATTTGGAACTAAACGTATGCAAGAAAAAGCATGTGACCAACATGCGCGCTTCCAATTCCGATGAGGGCGTGCATTTGACTCCGCCTCGGGCCCTATCCCTGGATCAAGCGCTTGAATACGTGAAGAACGACGAACTGGTTGAAATTACGCCCACCAACGTGCGTTTGCGCAAGGCGACATTGGACCGGAATCTGCGCAAGCGTGAAACTAAAGTCAGTCGGACGGTGTAGGGTGGGACCGGTCTGGACCATTTTTTCCGGCTATTCTTTGTTGCGCTCAATGTGGCCGATGGACCGAGGGTTACAGCATTTGGGCGAGCAGGGATTTCGCCACGTGGCCCTAGCCGATTTTCAGACGATGGCAGGCGTGGAGCAGTTTGACCGATTGGCGCGGGGCTATGGCCTGGAACCGTGGCTGGGAGTGACGCTGATGGCATCTAGCCCGGGTGGGTTGGTCCTCCCGGTGCGGCTGTTTGCGCTCAGCCAGCGCGGATATCGCCTGTGTTGCCAGGCGGTGAGCGATGAGGCCGGGAGGCGCTTGGATCAATTGGCGGATAAGGATCTGGGGCTCTCCTTGCCGCCCGAGAGCATCTTAGCCGGGGAGAGCCACGATGCTTGGCTGAAGAACTTTGGCTGGGTGGCCGAAGAGGTGTTGCCACACGCCCGCGGACAAAGCCATCGGGGGCGGATTTCTGTACCCTATTGGCCCATTCGCTATCTCCAAGCCAGTGACTTTAAAGCGTATCAAATGCTGTGCAGGATTGGCGAACATGCGGTGGAACCCGACGCTCGCGCTGCTCCCGAGGCTCTTAGTTGGCGGCAAATGTTTGCAAGGGTGGACCCGTTTCCGTTTGAGCACGCACCCAGAGTTTTGCCCAACGAGGGCTATCAAATTCCGCGCAGTGCGTCGACGGCGGAGGAGGAATTTGCGTCCCTCCGTCGTCAAGCTGAAGAAGGTTTGAAAGCGCGATATTCGGATGCCCAGCATGGCCGTGAACGCCTCCTGCACGAATTGGGAATTATCAGACAACTAGGTTTTCAAGGCTATTTTTTGTTGGTGTCTGAGCTCACGGATTGGGCGCGTTCGACCGGTATTCGAATCGGTCCGGGGCGGGGATCGGCGGCGGGCTCATTGGTTTCCTATGCGCTGGGTATTACCGAAGTAGATCCCCTAAAGTATGGCCTCATATTCGAGCGTTTTTTGAATCCGGAACGCGGCGGTCTTCCCGACATTGACCTCGATGTAGACTATTCAAGGCGTACGGAAATATTAGATCACCTTCGAGATCGCTGGGGCAATCAGCGCGTCGCCCAGATCGGTGCGTACGGCACCCTGGGTGCTCGCGCGGTGTTGCGTGATGTGGCCAGGGCAAAAAAAATCGCCCCTGAGGTCGTGCAACGAGTCATGGCCTCTTTAGACATCGACGGATCGGCCTCGCTTGTCAGCCAACACCAAAGGTTGGCGGCGAGGCTTTCGACCGTCGATCCCGATGGGGACTGGCTGGAAATGGCGGAGGCGCTAGAGGGGTTGCCGCGTCACGCCTCCATCCACGCCGCCGGAGTGGTGATCGCTCCCGATAAAGTCACTGATTTCGTGCCGGTGACGATGGCCGATGGGCACTTGATCACCCAAATGGAGATGGCTTCGGTCGAACGTTTGGGCCTAGTCAAACTCGATGTGCTGGGGTTGAGAACGCTTTCGGTGTTGGATCAGGCTGAACGTTGGATTCGCCAGAGTGGCCATACGACCAGGATCGAGAGCGTGCCTGAGGCGGATGCAAAGACGCTTAGGCTGTTGGCTCAGGCGGATACTGACGGAGTCTTTCAACTAGATGGCAGCGGCGTCAAACGTCTTTTGGAGGAGATGAGGCCGCGGCATTTGACCGAAGTGATGGCGGTGGTCGCGTTGTATCGGCCCGGGCCGATGGAGGCCATCCCGCAATACTTGGCGGGTCGGCGTAGTCCGAGTCCGCACGCCACAGATTCGGTCGACGAGATCTTACGCGAGACTTACGGAGTGATGGTCTATCAAGAACAACTGATGGCCATCGTGCGGGCACTAGCCGGATATAGTTGGGCGGAAGCGGATCAATTTCGTCGCGCGGTCAGCAAACGCGACCACCAATTGATGGCGGTGGAGGAAGAGAGGCTCTTGGCCCGGTTGGATGCAGGTGCCATGGAGGTAAACATCGCGAAAAAATGGGTGAGTCGGATTCATGCCTTTGCCGATTATGGATTTAATAAGTCGCATGCCGCTGCCTACGGGCTCTTGGCTTACTATCTGGCGTATCTCAAAGCGCATTGGCCCTTGGCTTTCTGGGCGGCAGAGTTATCCTCGTTGGGGGGATGGAACGAGCGCATGCACCGTGAAATGCGTCAGATAGTGGGCAGTGGCATCGCGATTCGACTGCCCGAAATTAATCTTAGTGGTGTCGGATTTCGCCCGGACGATGGGGCGTCGGGATTAATCGCCGGGCTTGACCTGGTCCGCGGGGTGGGGGTGGATCAGGCCCGTCGAGTCGTGGAAGAACGGGAACGTAATGGACCCTACCGCGACTATGACAACTACCGTCAGCGCATGGGCGTCAGAGTCGAACCGAGGACCGAGCAGGCACTGAAAGAGGCTCGAGTGTTTCGTCGTTTAGTCGGCAGCGACGGCGGATCGGAACAGTTAAGTCTTTTTGCTCAAGAGTCAAAGCCCGGGGATAAGCCCCAAGTGGTAGACTGCCTGGCCAGTTTTGGCTGGCCGTGGCCAGTGGCGGATGGGCCGATTTATTTTGCGACGTTCGATGAGGCAGCCGAACGGGTAGAGTGGAGTGAGGATCTGGCCCAGTGGGCCCGGCAACATCCGGGAAGGTGGCCGCTGGTGCAAGTGATGGATAAGAATCGGGGGAAACGGTGGCCGTTTACGGTGTCCGCCGACTTTACCGACCTCGAGACCTTGCGCGAGATCGAAGGAATCCGCCGAGTGTCCCGACAAGTGCGCGAACTCGATAGGGTGAAGGAGGTGGGCGAGACGCTGGTGGCATTGGATGGACTCAACGAGGAGCGACCACGATGAAAAAGACACCGAATTACAAACGAAGAAAGAAAGCGGCCGGACGGAGTTCAACGCAAGCGATTAGGACGGCGGCCATGGTCAGTCACTTGACCCCGCCGCCTGGGACAGTGATGGCATCCTATCCCGCTTGGCGCGATCGCGTCTACCGGGGATCGTTGTGGACTTTGTCTCTGGTGTTCTTAGCGGTGGCAGTGGCAATTGTATGGAATAATCAGGAGATCGCGGAAATTGCGGTCGCAGTCGGCGTGTTGGCGAATCTGTGGGCGTCATGGACCTTTTTGGTATGGATTCCCAAATGGCGCTGGATCGTGCGGATTTTAGCCTTCGTCTCGCTTTTTGGCTGGGCCACGGGTTTGCCGTTTTTATTATGGGGCGGCATGCTGGCGGCCACTGCGATTATGGCCGCCAAGGAGTATCATTGTTTTAAGTTTTGGACCGGGCGTTATTTGCCTTGGGTCAGTTTGGCAGCCGGGGTGGCTTGGCTGATTGGATCCGGTATTCCCATGGTGGTGTTGTTTATGGCTCTGTCGGGCGGGTGGATGGCCTTGTTGTGGGAACGATCCAAAATGCCATTGTTTGAGGTCAACGTCGAGCAAGAGACATCATCTTGACCGAGAATCTCGGTCGCAGGCGGGAAAGGGAGAGATCCATGGACCGATTCGAATATGCAGAGCAGCTGTTTGTGCATGAAGATCAGATTTTGAAGGACATTAAAGAGGATATTCGGCGGCGGGGCATGCCAGAAATTTTCGTTCCGCCGTTCATCGGGGCTCTGTTAAACTGGCTGGTGCATCTTCGTCGACCGCAAAAAGTGCTGGAAATTGGGGCGCTTGGTGGATATTCTGGGGTATGGTTGGCCCGGGGATTGCCTCCAGAGGGGACGTTGTTATCGTTGGAACTGAATCGTGAGTACGCCCAGGTGGCCAAGGCCAATCTGGCCAAGGCCGGGTTAGGCGAGAAAGTCGAGTATCGTGTGGGCCCGGCCGTAGACAGCTTGATCGCATTGGCTGCGGAAGACGCACACTTCGATTTTTTCTTTATCGATGCCGACAAGGAGAATTACCCGAAGTATCTGGAATGGGCCATAACCTTAGCCAATCCTGGAGCCATGATTACTGCGGACAACACCTTGCAAAATGGGCGGGTGTATTCTCCCGAATATCGGGACCGCAGTACCGAGGCTATGCGTCGCTTTAATCAGATGGCAGCCGAGCATCCGCGACTCCGATCGCTACTGATTCCCTTGGCGGATGGCCTCCTGGCGGCCGAAGTGCTGTCTTCCTAATGGCGGGTAATTTTGGGCGTGATCACCATCTCGATTACGCCTAAGAGGATGCCCATGAGAATAGCACCGAACAACGTGATCGGCCAAATTGGGACAAACCAGCGGGTCCCATACACGATGGCGGTGGTGGTGACCATCCAGTAGACAAAACGGCGGCCCAAAGACTGGTGGTAGCCGCGATAGGATTCGAGCGCACTGCCCACCAGCCCGGTCATCAGGCCAGCCACTACGGCGGCCCAGAACAGGGGGCCCAACAGCAGTGGGGAGGGTTCGGCCAACACGACAAACACAAACAAGATTCCGGGCACGACCAGGACAGAAATGGCCGTGCGTAAGATGGTGCCGTAAAATCCCATAAGGCCACCCCCAAAAGGTTTGGGCTTAGCCTACCCTCGGCGAAAGCGGGGAATACGCGCTTTGGGTGTAGTCTGGGGAGAGAAGTGAAGTCGTATGGCTAGTCGGCTTCTTCGCATCCCAGCGGTAGATAGAGATAGAGGCTTTGGCACACCTAGCGGGCGGCGGGACCAGCCTGGAGTGTCCGATCAAAAATGGGCAGGATGAAGAATCTAAATTCCGGTGGCCTTCAGATTACACGATGCCTAATCGCAATCGCAAGAGGTCGCGGTGGCTTTCTACTGGCATCCGTCGGTCTAGGATCGTCTCCGCCGCAGTCAGGGGTGAGAAGACCTTGGCCTGGAGACGACCCCTGGTTCGGTTGGACCATGGGGTCTTACGGGCCCGAGGGCCCACTGAACGATTGCGGTCGTTAAAGTGGGCGCAATGAGAGTGGACCCGTTCCTGCCAGGCGACGAGGACAATGACAGGACGTAGAATTGACGTGCGCGATCTAGGAACGGCGGAGGGCTAGCTTAGCCATCGAGTGCGCTCGTTGCCGGCAATGCGCTCCGGGTGGGGTGTTCTTGCAGGATATCCTACGAATAAATAGGCGATAATTCGCTGCTGGGGATTCAAGTCTAGCCATGCGCGGAAGGGTTCAAAATATACGAGAGGTCCGGTGTGCCAATACGTGCCTAGATGGCGAGCGTGTGCGACTAAGGTCATGTTGTAAACGGCCATGGTCACCGCTGCGTAATCTTCTTCAGCCCGAAAGGGATTGGGATCCAGATTTTGGATGGCGACAATCGATGCGGGTACGGCCAAGACGTCTAATTTTGCCTTGCGGGCAATCGCTTCCGCCTGAGGTTTTTCGCGGTTTTTAGCCAAGACTGCTTGTTCTCGAAAGCTTGCCATATGTTCGAGGCTGTCTCCTTGCACGACGACGAATTGCCAGGGCTGGGTTAAATGGTGGTTGGGGACAAATACCGCAAGATCGATCATTTCTCGCAAAACCTGCTCGGGAACAGGATCGGGCAAGAATTGATGAATGGTGCGGCGTTGGCTTAAAGCTTCGATAATATCCATAAGCGTAAACCTGCCTTTCTAGACATGAGTAACCATGTTCAAGTTCCTGAGCTTTCGCTCAGCACATCGTCCTTTTCAGGGTATGGCCCTAGCCGAGTAAGCCTGTTGCGGGCAGAATTTTCGGCGCAACCCATCACCATTCTACATGGGGGGCACGGATACATCCGCTTCCCCAACGGCGTGTCTTGACGATAGCTACACCCCGAGCAATCCTTGGACGGATAGCGCTCGCTGATGAGGTGCACCATTTTGCCGTGGCGTTGCGCTTGGTATGGGACCATCTGCACGAATGGGTTCAGAACCCACTCATTTTGCGCCCTGCGATACAACCCTCGGGTTCGTTTGGTAGATTTCCACGATTTCTCCACTTTCGGTGGTTGCGACAGATCACCGGGCACCCTTTCGCCATTGGCTTCGCAAAGACCGTATGGCGTCGTCGTGGCCTTCCGCGTCTTTCGTCGTCGCGACTTCCCGAAATCGTAGCGGCGGGGCTTCGGGAAGTCTAACCCGGATATCGGGGAACGCCTTAGATGGCCCACGACCCCCTGTCGAGAAAATCCTCCGGGTTCCCTCAAACCGTAAGAAATACAAACCAGGATCTTTGAGGGTGAAGAACTTCTGCCGAGAATCGTATCGGGGGAACCCCGGCGTCGCTGCCGCTTTCACGCCCCGAACAAATCCCGGCATGGCCTCGTCCCGTCGGAAAAATACCGCTGGCAACAACTTCTCAGGGAGCGGATTGAACTCGGGATCCACGAGACGATTCTGGGGGCTAGTCTTTTTCGCGTCGAATAGCGACCAGCATGCGCCCGCTCTTCGTTGGCTCACGTGCCTATTGTCCAGGGCGCGACCCTTGGCTTGCATGAATTTCAGCGTCTTGGCACGGCGGGGAGCGACATTAAGGCGAATCTTTTTCGCTAAGAGCATGGTTCAACGCCTTTCCGTAGGATCGCAACCCATCCAGGCGAGCGCTAAATACATGGACAATGGCCCGCAAATCGTTCACCATTTCTTGTTCTGGAGACAGCGTTTCTTGGTTCAGGACGATTAAATCCGTCCCATGTCGGGCACAGAACTCCGCGAACCACTCAAATCCAAACCGAACCAGGCGGTCTTTGTGGGCCACAATCAGCTGACGTACTTTGCCGACTTCGATATCTTCAAAGAGTTGATTAAAGCCTTTTCGGTGATAGTTCAAACCGCTCCCAATGTCCTGAATCGTGTCGCTTGGGATCATCCCGTGTTGCTGACAATACTGCTCCAACGCGGCGATTTGGTTGAGTAAATCGCCGCGTTGATTGCGGGTCGAGACTCGCGCATACAGCACGACACGCCCTTCGGGCTTCGCCACCACTCCGATGTACGCCAGATACTGATCGTGCGTGTAATAGCGCCGATTCGTGGGCGATCGATGTGCCGTTAAAATGCCCTCCCGATCCCAGCGTTGCAACGTCGCCACCGATTTGCCAACGAGTTGACCAAACTGTTTCGGAGAATACGTGTGTTCCATGTGTATATTATAGCACATCTACCTATCTTTACAGAAACGGTGATTGTTCTTCTCGGCAAATAGATTTTTGAGTGGCAAGCGTCGGTAGACCTGAAAGCTATTGTAACGGATTGGCTGCACAGGGACCATCGATCTGGGCTTAGAGGCTAGGCCGCGCGCAGACTTAGCAGGCGCTTCAGACGGACCCTGGCGTGGGATCAAAGGAAGGCGCTTTGAGGACCCTCAAAGCGCCTTGGTGTGTAACCGGTTTGGTTTTTTGGGGAAAAGATCGGACGGCCAGGCTCTTTCAGTGTGATCGACCTACGCACAGGCAGGGGGCTAAGAACAAGTTAGTGAATTGTCATATACTGCAACTGGTAGAAATACTGCATTTGCCAAGGATTGGCCACTACCTGACTGAGGTTCGGTTTGGCCACGTACACGTTTTCGCCGTAATTTGGTTATGCGTGACTCCTCCAATCCCACCCAATGATCTGCGCTTACGGTACCAACCCCTGCTTCGATGGCCTTGGCAAGTGCTAGCTTGTTCGCGGTCTTAGTTTGTTGCCGGGTCATCCGGCCGGCGGAGAACTTTGGAGCCTCAAAGGAGCATGGAACGCCAACTTAAACCAATCAGGCCTGGGCTTCGACTCCATCGTGCCCACCCCAGGGATTTCCGAAAAATGTCGAATGCCGGGCCTGTGGCCCGGATGGGTGGCACACCCGCAAGCTTTTTAAGGATCTGGGATCACCACCCATTCAACTCATTCAACTCATTCAACTCATTCAACTCATTCAACCAAGACGACCGTCGAAATCAGGGCCGACTCGAAGTCCTCACCCGCGGAGGGACAAGGGGCCTATTTGCCGGGAATGGACCCGAAAACGTCCTTAACCGGGCAGGAAGGAATGAAGAGGGCCGACACCTTTTCGGTCGGTTAGCCCGTTGCCTTGAGTGTCACCAAGAGCACAAAGCGGCCCTCGGAGGAGGGGACGGATCGTTCTGACGATCGCGCGATGGCTTGCGAACCGAAAGTGATATCGGGAAGTGCGGATCGCATCATGGTTTCCACTTTGGGGAAAACGCCATCGTGTTGGCGAGTCCCTAATGCAAGAAGGTGGAGAGACACAAGGAGCTAAGGCATCAACCCGGCAAAGGGGCGCATAGGGGAAGGCTAAAAGGCGTCCATCGATTTTCACCGATAGACGCCCGCTTACTTCTGGAAATACAAGCTGTCCGCGCAGATGCACGGATCCGTTAGCTGGATGGGTGAGAATCCAGCAGTGCGTTTACCGTCGGCCACAAGTGGACGATTTTTTTGTAGACTAAGGGATTCAAACCATACTCGAGAAACCAAGACGCGTCCGTACCCGAGGCCTTGAGAGCAGGGATCCACGGCGCCAACGCACCGACGTAAGTCGAAAGTAAATCGTCAGGCAGCAACCGTTCAATTTTTTCTGCCATTGCTACCAGAGCAGAAATCGGGGTCACCGAGACTGGCGTAGGCTCTGGCTCACCAACTTTTGGCTCATCAAATTGGGGTTCAGCAAATGAATCTTGGGAGCTAGAGCGGGACGGCTGACGCGTCAGACGGTAAGTCGTACGGCGGTTGGAACTTATGCGTTCGACGATATACTCACCGTGCGGGTGCGTTGCAGCCTGGATCAGCCAGAGAGACAACGGGTGTTTCTGTGTGACACTCTTTAACGGCGGCAACGGCAAGGCCCAGCCTTGTTCCGCCCCAGCATTTTCGAGATCTCGTAAGATCACCGACTTATTGCCAAAAGCGCGTTCCCATCCGGCCAAGAATTTTTGGATTTGGGCGTCCGAAAACGAGAACTGATCTGCATCGGGCGTGCTCGTAGGAATCTTGGTCGATTCGCTCGTCCCTGACGCGGTGGTGGGAGATTGCGCTGGCCCCGGATCGACCGAATCGGGAGAAGCAAAACGCAATTCGAAGACGGTTCGTTTTTTACGCGGGTTATAGGAATGTTCGATGCTCACACCGACCTCCGCCGGCAGCGGTTGACTTAGCAACTCCCGGAGATAGCGCATTTGCTGTGTGTGCATCTTGGGCAACACTCGGCGCAAGCTCGGATCCTTAGTAATGATCTTCAAGATGCGGTCCAAGGGTACAGCTTCGGAGCCCAATTCGGACGTCCACGCTTCCGCAAATCGAGCCCAGTCAAGCCGCGACCACTCGTCGGGGTTGGAGGGTGGGAGGGATTCGCGTGTCGTGGACGAAGGGGCTGGCATGGCTTGAGCGGCTCCCGGAACCATTGCATAGCGAGACTCCCAGGGAGTGGCGGCGCGTTCTTCACAGGCTAAAAGGCCTAGGCGTTCCGCCTGTTCCAGCCAATCCATGATGCGTTGGCGAGCCGTCAGGGGATCGTCGCCTGCAACCGAGGTTGATGGCACGATGCCGCGCTCCCGAATAAGCCAGTGTAATTCTTGGCCTGACGCCGCCTGGCCGCCATTTTTTGCTGACCAGGCTTTGGCGAATGCTGGCCACTCGTCATCGACCATCACCGGCCCTGGGGTCGAAGAAGTGGAATCCCTGGCTTCTACACTCAACCAATGCGTATAGTTGGCTAATAGCGAATCCAGGTCCGGAGAAGACGTGGTCGGGCTGGTGGTAAGCCATTGCTCCAATGCCACTAATTCGTCGTCGTGAGTGGCGTAGGCGTCCCAAAAGTCGGAATCGTTGAGACATTGTCGGGCCAACTTGTCGGTCCAGGTCGCAGGCAAGGTCAGGTCTTCCGACTCTTGGGGATGTTGGTCGACCCATTTGGCAATGCGAGCCCACTCATAAAACGTGCTAAATGGGAGATCGCGCGTACCTTCAGCAACCCGTTTGACCAACAATCGAGCATCGTCGAGGGTCTCTGAGTTCCAGTGGTAGCTTTCTAAAATGCGCTGCCACATGGTGCCGGGATTGCTGTGCAGGGTTTTGGCTATAATAGTGGCTGCCGGCGGTAGGGTAACATAAGGTTTGGAGCCTGGCTCTTGAGAGGCCCAGATCTGTACAAATTTGGCCCAATGGGACAAAGATGGCTCGGGTGCATCGGGATCGGCAAAGTATCGCACGGTAGCTAAAGCTCTTTTGTCTAACGGCAGACTGAGCCAATGTCGAGCGCGTTCGGGATCCCAGCCGGCGTGCATCAATACCGTGCCTGCGACCCCTTTCCAAGGATACGAAGGCGCGGTAAAGGTGTAGCGCCTGGGTTCTGATGTTTGTTCCTCCATAGACCTAACCTCCTCTAAAGTACGCTGACTGGGCATGGGTTTCAGCGCGTAGGTTGCGTCCGCGGATTGCGGCGGGTTGGATCGGACTTCGACCTTGGCCTACCCACTAGCGGAGGGCTGGCAGCATCGCGCCCCTCTTGATCCGGTGGGGCCCATAGGGCGCGGGTTGGCGCACGTGGCCTAAGCACATATCCCCGATCCGTGGGTAGACCCGTAAAAACCATAAGGTCACTGCCAACTATTCCCACTTCATTTTACTGCATTGATCGCGATCTATCAAGAGATGGACGCGGCTCGGTCATCCGTGGAAAGCGAAAGGGCTGGCCACTCGTTGTGCGGGTGGAGATCCCGGGGTGTCTGCGCACCTAGTTCGGGATCACGCCGATCCGGTTTGTACGAACGGGATGCGAATCGCTTGCGGACAAAAAGCGTCGACTGGGCCACGGAAAACAGGGCCGTGGCGGGCAATTCGGTCAAGTGGGCGCTTAGGCGTTCCTGTGACCCTTTTGGAACAGGGGATGGGCGCCTGGATTTGGGGAAGGTCCGGGAAAGAGTTGGATTGGCGTCGTAGAGCCGGATGTGGGGCACCCCCAAATCCCGTTCGATTTGGGGATGGGGTTCGTAAGCACCGCTCGCAACTCCACCGGCATTTTTAGCCGCGTCGACAGATTCAATGGCTTTTTCGGAAATCGCCCCGGTTCGCTAAGCGTTGACTGACAGCGCAGATGACCCGCCCATCCTTTGAATGGGGATCAAAGTCATCGATCGACCGGGGGAAAATCAGGACCGTGAGGTCGAAAGGATCGGGGATCGGGGACGGTGCGGCCTTCGAAATGGCGTCCATCCTCGCTTTTACCCGGACGCCAAAGAACCCGGGGGTGTGAGGCCTTACCCTGCCCTGTTCACTTTTGTCAAAATGGCGGATTCGCCTAACTCTCTACCCGAGAGCCCGACCTCGTGGCCGACTCTAGCGATTCCTTGCAGACAGTGGGGGGGGGGGGAAGGCTCTTTGCACCGAAATGATCGGTGCATGTATGGATCCGTTGTCGATTCATCCGTTCTGGAGTGGGGTCGCGTGCATGTTTGAGCGCTAGGACTTGTGATCCTGAACGCGAAGTCCCGACCGTGTTCCGGGGATCCCGAGTGAAGAGCCGTCTCCTCAACCACGGGATATATTCGGTCGATCCGGTTTGGGGTTGAGTTATTTTTGCAGACTGAAATGGGGCATGTATGCCGTTCGGGGACTGGATCGATCTCGCTACTAGAGTCACGGGAGAATCGACAGGCTCCGTTCTGAATTCTCCAGGCAGAGAAACCCAAGGGAAGCTTTTTCGAGTGGGCCGCGATCGGCCCAATCATGGCGTCACTCCTAGAGACCTGGTGCATAAGTCCCAAAACCCCGGATCGAAAACCCTGAAACCCGCGTGGTTGGGTCCCCGAAAGATGATATTTCGGGTTTCGCACCAGGCTCCTAGGATGGGTGGTCCGGTGCAAGCGGGATGATTTTTCCTGCACGGTTTCCCGTCGATGCTTGCCTGACCGATCATCGGTGCACGGGTCACCTAGTGACCCGTGGGTGGGGCCGTCGCGGACTACGGCTACACCCACCGAGAAGGGTTGTGGATCCCACCATCCTGCAGGACACTGCACCCCGAAGATCGGAAAACCCCTCTGCCCATACCGAACGACCCCACCATCGGTCGAGAGGTCACGGCTACGCTGCGGCGGTGGCGCGGAGGCGACCGATCCCGAGTTGTTCGGCACCGTAGAACCCGGCGATTTGGGCGGCAAACAGGTGGCGAGAGCTGCCTCGGAGAGCGGCTGATGTCCGTTAGCTGCATAGGCGTGGAGCTAGTCGCGCAGACAGGTCATCGGATCGCAGTGGTTTTGGAGTGCCGTGGCCCAAATGTCCCACGCCTACGATATGGCAAATGGAATGGGTCTCAGTGCCGTGCTGGCTCGGTATGAGGCGTCGTATATATTCGGTGAACTCGGTACGCACGGTGGGGATTCGTCCAAAATTTTCGAGGATTTTTTTGTGAAAAACGGGCCCAAGGGGCTGGTTTTTCTGTCTTGCTTGACGTATCATGAGCAGCATGAAACGAACGAGGCCATCTTGGAAGCGATTCCCCCATACCCGTCCGGAAGCGAATGTTCAGCCGTCCTTGGACGGCTCGTCGGCGTGGACTGATCTGAGTGTCCTGCGAGAGGCTATCGAAGATTTACCATGGGCTTATGACTCCACCGTCGAGGAAGTACTGCGCCTTCGCACAGAAAATCGGAGCCTGAGAGGGGCCCTTGCGGCCGCCAAAGCCAAACTGAGCGAATTCGCTCACCAGTTCTATGGCCGGAAATCCGAAAAAAACGCCCTGATCCGGCTCCTGCGGTAGAAACTGTCGCCACGAAAACGAGTGAGCCTCCGGCACCACCGGCGGTGGAACGGCTTCCTGACGATTGCTTACTGCCCGAGGAACCCCGACCCGAGGGTCGTCGGCGCGGGACCGCCGGCCATGGTCGGCGGCGTTATCCTCAGTTGCCGGCGAACCATCCGTATTTCGAAGCCTCGGACGAAGCCCAACGATGCCCTCGGTGCGGAACCTATGCCCGAAAGTGTGGCATTGACACGTCAACGCAATGGGAGTTCGTCGTCGAGATTCGACCACAGGTAGCCCACCGGCAGCGCTATCGCCGGGTCTGTGAGTGTGGGGGACAGGATGTGGTCGAGAGTGATCGAAACGCCCTCGCCGAAAGGGCGGACCTCACTCCTCCAGCCGCGGATCCTAGTGAAGCTTCGGAGGCTAAAACCTCGGTGGCGATTCCTCGGGGCTTTACGGCGCCCGGGCCCTTGAGTGTGATTCCCCGCGGCCTGTTTACCCACCAATTGCTCATCCCAGGGTTAGCCTGGAAATATCTCTGGGGGGTCCCTCTTCATCGCCTGCGCCAAGTCTGGAAGACCCAGCGGGCTGATATTGCAGCTGGAAGTCTGGTGGGTGCGCTCCAACCACGGGTGCCGATCTTCGAGCCCTGGTACGAAGCCCTCAAAAAAGTCAATCAGGCGGAACCGTGGCGGCATGCGGATGAAACCCATTGGAAAGTGTTTGCGGAAACCGCGGGCAAGGTGGGATATCGATGGTGGCTGTGGGTGTTCAGTGGCCCCGAGTCGACGGTGTATTTGCTCAGCCCTACCCGCGGCGCCAAGGTTCCCATCGACTATTTGCAAGGCGATGGTCCGACCGATGGGAGTTTACCGAGCTGGTGGTACCAACGGTTGATCACCGATTTCTTTGGAGCCTATCGCGCCATGCTGGCGGGCATTCCTCACGCCTGGTGCTGGGCGCACATTCGTCGGAAGTTCCTGGTGGCGGGGCGGGTGCCCGGCTTGACTGCCTGGAGCGAACTCTGGGTCCAGCGCATTGCGCGCCTCTATCGGCTGCAAGCCTTGTGGAAGTCGCTGAAGCCCGAATCCATGCGCTGGAGCATTGTGGATAGCCACCTGCGCCGGTGGGTCGACAGCATGGCGACCGTCTGGCGCCAGGAACTGGCCGATCCGAACCTGACGCAAGCCGCCCGGATGGTCTTGGCCACCGTGGAGCGCCAATGGGATGGATTGACCCTGTTTCTCGAGTATCCCGAGATTCCATGAGAGAATAACGAGGCTGAGCGGCTGATGCGGACCCCGGGGGATTGGGCGCAAAAACTACGATGGGAGCCGGGAGGCATGGAGTGGCGAATTAGCCGCCATGGTGTGGACCTTTTGGGCCACGGCACTCCAAAACCACCGCGACCCGATGACCGATCTGCGCGACTATGTACCCGGTCGTAAAGAATTGAAAGATCCCGTAATCACAGCCCCCACGATCGGCCGATCCTCGGATCGGCCGCGTGATATATGCCGGCGGCGAGAATCGTCGGGGGGTGCGTAGCAAGCGAACCATGATACTGGCGTGGTTGCGACGAACCGGGCTATGTCGAGGATCCTCTTGTCCATGTTTCGGTGACCGCACACACGAACCTGCTCACGCCTTGAGCCCCTTCCCAATTGAAGGGGTGAACGGAGGGAATGCAGTGCAATATTGGATTAGGAAGAACTAGAGACGCACACAGAAACGGTTGACCGTCTCCATCGGGTTCTTATTAATACGCTCAATGAAGGCCGTGACGGCGGCAATGATCCCACGTTTCGCACCTTTATACCTAGATATTGTGTCGCGCCATGATCGTCAGGCTACATATTGATTGGAAATTTTTGGAGGCACAATATATCGGGCTTAATCGACCTGCCTACCCCCAATATACGGGGGTGCGAAACGTGGGATGATTGCTTTGACCGACCGAAAGAAGGCATTGTAGATGACCGATCGCTTCAGCCATCCCCAGACCCCCTCAATCAGGTTTAATTACGGACTATCGGGCGATAAAAACATCAACGTCAGGTGGTTACGGTGTTCTTCGAGAAACGGTTGAATGAGTATGGCATGGTGAATGGCCGCATTATCCAGCACCATCACAATGTTTTCGCCCGCATAGCGGGCGACTATCGTCTTTAGGAGATCCAAAAACTCCACGGCCGTATCGTGCTCGGCATGCTCACACACCACTTCCCCCGTTTCATAGTCCAGCGTCCCCAACCACTTATCGCCCCGATGCTTCCCGTATGTCGGAATCTTTTTTGTGTTGGCCCTTCGGAAACCCGGTGCGCCCAATGGCCTGATCATCGCGAATCATGGATTCGTCTTCGAAGAGGATGCGATCCATCTCGCCGTCCACTAACTTTTTTTTGACGATTTCGAACTCTCTCCGAAAGGCTGCTTGTGGTTCCGGGTCGGCCTTCGCCAGGGTGTCCGTGGGCCGGGTGCAGGCGAATCCCAAGCCATCGAGGAGCCCCCGGGGCCCCTACGTGATGTCAAACGTCTTCTGAATATAATCCCGAAGGAGCGGCGCTGTCCCATGCATTTCCGTGGGAAATCCCACGGCCTCTGGGGTTTTCACCGTCACAACCTCCGCCACTTGCTGCTCTTGCTCCGGTGTCAGACGATGGGGTCGTCCGCAATGTTGTCAGGTTAAGGATACGGAGAACTTTTGTTCCGGCCGTAATATTATTCTTTTTACTTAAATAACCTCAATAGGACCCGTGATGTTAAGCGAACATCGTTGCTAAGCCAGATTAGATAGTGACATATCAAACAATGAATAACCGGTAGCCTCGTTTGATCAACACGAAGCCACCCTTCGAAATGTGCGAATTTTTTCGAAAGTTGTGGTTAACGCCCTCGGATTGGGATTCAGGCCTGCTCGGTTACGCCGCGATAGAGAGCGGCGTACAGGGATCACGCATTGGTTCGTGCGGCGGTGTTTTTTGTTTCGGGGCGCCTTTCGCCCCGGGATCACTGGCACAATATCACGCATCAGGCGGACAATCCTGCGCTGAAATCGCCGTGGTTGACGCTCAAAGTCCGCCGCCGTTTTAGCCCACAGCCAGTGAATCATTCGGTATTTCAGGGTGGCGATCCACCACGATAATGGATTCGATACCGGTCGTGCTTTCGCTGATACTGGTCGCGACGAGCGTCCCATTGCTGTTCGGCTTCTTGCTTGACCACAGCGCTCAAATTCGCGAACAGGATCGTCGCATGGTCGTCTTGTGCGATCAGTCGCGGGGTAGTCCCTGAGAAATTTTCAATTTCTAACGCATATTTCTCCTGGCCATCATGGACTTCGATCCCCCACCGCAGGGCATACAATTCGCCAAAGTCTTCTTCCGGCATTTCTTCTTCGGTTAACGTGGTGACGAGGGCTTCGATCTGCCCGGTGGGTCAGCGTAGTTTGATGACGCGGAGCCGGACCGCGGTGCCCGCGGTCGCTTCGACCTCCATGGCGCGCCTGGGCGGAGGATAGCGTGAGGGTAACCCAGGTGTTGGACCGTGCGACACCGATGATTTTAGGATAAAAGCTTACCGGTACGCGCATCACTGGGCGAATGTGATGGCTGATTAGATAAAAGAGCAGGGGCAGCGACGGCATGCCCTTGGCGCTAGTCCGAGGGAAAGTCCTGGGCGAAGTCCCAGGATAGCCACGATCAAACAGCATGATGGTCGCGATCTGGCGAATCGCCAGTCGCAGAAAGGCCTCCCTAGGTTGGCGAGCCAACTCGCGTTCCCCGGTACGAAAGGGAGCAATCCTGGCATCGACGACAATGCCGTTCAAGACATCGTCGAGTGGGGACGCCCGGGCCTTGGCCACAGCAAGACTGCCCTTACCGGTCGCACCCCCATATTCGGCCCGCAACTGGGATGAATTCGGCAATTGCTGCGAGGAACCGTCGATCGCGCACACGCGAAAGCCGCGAAAGGTGCGATATTCCTCGTCGTCGTAATACCGATTCACAAACACCGTATTCCATTCGGTAAACGCTTCGGGGCGAATTTTTTGCCGCGCTTCGCCAAAGGACGGTTTCGTATCCGTCGTCTCGTCGGCTTGGTGTGGCCACAACCGCTCCCGAAACGGATCCAATTCGATTTGAGTGCTTCGTCGGGCTAAATTTAAAATCATGGACAGGACCCAGACGAACCCGACCTTGCGATCGCGGGTAAAATCTTTCGGACGTTCTTTGGATCGCTCCCGAAATCGCAAATCTTGTCATGTTGGACCGACGGCATAGATAAGATCCAACGCTTTACTCGACATTGTTAACACCCCCAGTGCCAGAATACTGGAAGATGACTCGAAGATCCAGCTTTTTTACCAGGGGCAAGCGCTGAGCGGCCGAGATCCGAGGTCATAAACGCGATCAATTGTTCTCTATCGTAGGCGAACAATTGATCGCAAACTCCTTAACCTGACAACATTGGGGGCATTC
>JAMCVM010000104.1:27186-33121 GCA_023475835.1 Bacillota bacterium
AAGCCATGGGGTCAGGTCGCGTTGGACCTGTTCGACTTGCTCTTGGCTGGTGCAGAGAACCACAAAATCATCGGCATACCGGACCAACACCGGGGACGTGCGATGGGTCCGATGAGGGGCTTCATATCGGACTCCGGCCACTGCTTCCATTCCCTGCAAGGCAATGTTCAGCAGCAGGGGACTAATCACCCCACCCTATGCAAAGCAAGTGACTATGCAAAGTAAACCGAGGACAGACTAGAGACTACTGCGTTTCCATCCGTTTTGCTTTGCATAGTATTTGCCGATCCATAGGTTTGATAGCCAAGACATCAAACCGGTATTGTGGTTCCAGTCCGGGAATCCGAAGCCATCGAATTAATCGATATCGCCTAAGAAATCACGGATATCGATGATAATGACCACGGTTGAGAGAGAAAGGACGGTATTCGGGTGCTGGAAGGGTCGGTTGTTTCGTCAGCACTACCGCGTGATAGATTTGAGTAACGCTCCAAATCTATCCCTGGGCTATGCAAAGTTATGGAACGAGAAACGGCCGAAAGTCACCGATCCTCGTATGCTTCTTTGCATAGTGCATTGCTTTGCATAGGGCGGGCTATGCAAAATTTGTGAACCAGCATCTGGCCAACGTCGGGCGTCTGACCAAACAAGCCCTTTCGCAAGCGCGTGATAAACTCCAGCCCGAAGCCTTTACCGATCTTAACCATACGCTCATGGACGCGTTTTATGCCGCAGGTGAGTATCGGCAAGTGAGCCATTTTCTCCCGGTGGCCATTGACGGCAGTATCTTGGAACGCCCGAACACGCCCGCTATGGCGGAGGCGTTCGGCACCCTGTCGGAGTTGGCTCGGGCGCGGATGTGTCACGCGTATGACGTCGCCAATGGTCCCTGTTTGAGTGCCACTCAAGCCCCGTGCGCCACGAGTGAACGAGACCTGGCGCGGCTCGATATGGCCGAAGTGCGCAGGATTCTCGGGCCGAGCTAGTGTATTTTATGGTTGGAGGATCGCGGATTCCCATCCTTCCATAATACACGGTATAATATAAGGTAATCACGGAGAACGGATTGGGGCACCACAGGGAGGTGCATCGTCTGATGGACGTCATTCGGCCTATCTTTACCTATACTGACCTCACTCAATTGCCCGAGGATGGTAAGCGTTATGAAATTTTGGAAGGGGACTTGGCCGTGAGTCCATCGCCGAACCAAAAGCATCAACGCTGTGTCTGGCGCATTGTGTCCTTTTTTCAACTCATGGAACAAGCCGGATACGGTCAAGGTTATGCGGCTCCATTCGATGTCGTCTTCGATGAACATAACGTTACTGAGCCTGATGTGTTGTTTATTCGCACCGAGCGACTATCCATCGTCACCGAAGCCAACGTGCAAGGCGCGCCGGATCTTGTCGTCGAGGTCCTCTCGCCCAGCACCCGTGCTCGCGATTTGGGGGTGAAAGTCCACCTCTATGCACGGTTTCATGTACAGGAATACTGGGTGGCCGATCCGGACGCCGAAACCCTTACGGTATATCGGTTAGGTGCCGACGGCTATCAGCAGGTCGGACCGTTGCACGATTTCAACCCGGTTCAGAGTTCCCTCTTTCCGAAATCGACTCTCGTGGTGGCCGAACTGTTTCGTTCGTAGGATTCCGTCATAGGGTTTAACGATGGCCTATTTCCAGGTTGGAGACTGATCTTCGAAGCTTGGACCCGCCCTGAGTGCTTAGCTCACGTTGTCTTTTAACCGTTGAACCCCGAACCCTTTTTGACTGGAATATTGAGTGCATCGCCGGTTTAGGGACTGCGTCCTTCTCGATCGGCCGTCCACTTCACATGGAAAGGCGCCAAAGCTCACCAGTTGTGCAGCGTCGCCGCTCGCTTAGACATCGTTGACCGTCGCGAGAATGCTATCGAGCACCGTCGCGACATCCTTTTCGGGCAGTTGAGTCTTTTCCCACACGGCTCGAACCAAATCGGTCTTGTTCATTAATAATCCCTCCCCCATGAATTTTAGGATCGCCTCATTTCTAATCTATCTGATCCTCTTTCAAACGTCGGGATCCTGGTCCATTATCGCAATGACCGACGGCACACATTGTATCTCTCACCCGATTAAGCTCAGACCCATGGTTTCCTATGATCGTGAACAGAGGAGATACGGCTCCAAATCCTGGGCGAGTTGCGGCACCGCCATCGAGTGGCAATAGACCCGACCTCCTTTTGGTCAATGCTGGTCCCGAAACGACTCTTCGATCCATCGCCCAATCATTCGAGCTCTGGCAGTCGTTGGACCGTCAATAAATCGCGGCAATGATGTCGTCAATCGCATATACCCCCCCATCCACCACGTCTGGTCGGAGCCAAAAACCCCATTTCAACCCACATTTGGCGCCAAATGTTTCCAGTCATTGGGCCGCGAGGGTTTCAGGGATCGCTCGGACGAGATTAGTGTGCCTGTGACTACAACCAAGATTGCATGGCGTTCAGTATGGGTTGGAGGGTGGAATTCGCTACGACCGATTCGCAATCCAATGCCTGAGAAGATAGGTGCATGGAAGGTCAGTTCGGTCAGGGTTAACTGCGTTTGTCCCGTGGTATTGACCCGCAACCGATTGATCTGGCCGGAAGCCAAGGACTCGAACACGGTCGTGGGAGACTCCGACCGTTCCTGGTGCCGAAGCCGTTCTTCAATGGCGTTGTATAGTATAGACCATAGGCTAATACGCATGTCATGACGTGCGCCCGAATACGCTCGCTGCAAATGAGAAACAAAGGCCGCAGAGCCAGTGGCGATTTGATCTCATGGAACGATTCTTCGACGCGGTTTTTTCGGCGGTACCAGACGATGAAGGCCTCGGTCGGCATTTGGGAGGCGGTGGCATTGGGTTGGAAACAGGTGACGCCAAACATCCTTTGGACGGCGTGATGGGCCGCCTGATCGATCCGAAGCGTGATCTGCCAGGACTTCACCTCGGTACGACGGGGAGGCTGAGCCGGAAGGGTCATCGGCGTGCCCTCGGTCTGTACGATGCCCGTGAGATGTTTGCGTCGGAGCAGATCTCGGACGTCGCGTTTAATGGGGGCCGCCTTGCGAGAGCGACGAGCCCCCGCTAATTCGGTGTTTTTCTCTTGCACCCAGGTTTCGACCGCCGCGATCGCGGCGGCTTGCACGGCCATTTCCAAATGAAATCGACGCTGGTCAAACGCAAGCACCCAGCGGTGTCCTTCGGCAGACCATTCGCGGTATCATAAGGTGGCGTCTTGATCATAGGCCACAAACCCCCGTTGGGCCACCGGAGTCTGCCAATCCTCGGACGGCACCGTTTCCGGCCAACTCTTGGCCCAGAACGACAGGCCGGCCATGGCGTCCCGATCCACGGCCGAAAGATAGGTATGATGATCGGCTTTGATGGCCGCCAAATTGGCGGCGGACACCATCCCGCGATCAAACACCCAAATGCATCGCTGGATGCCCAGTGTTTTTCGCAAGTCGGTCACGATGGTTTGGACGGTGGTCACATCGGGAGTGTTTCCGGGTCGCACCTGCCAATACACCGGATACCCCGTCGCGGTAATGAGCAACCCAATGACAATTTGAGCGCGATCTGGGCGATGGTCGCGGGAATCGCCGGGTTTCGCTGAGGGGATGGTCGTTCCGTCCACATACGTGGACGTCAAATCGTAAAAGAATGTGGGATCATGGTCCGTGGCAGCGGCTGGCAGGCAATGCGCGGCTAGCCACTGTTGGACTTCGGTCTCTCGCGCGGCCATTCGATCTAAGACTAATGGTGTCAGGTTAAGCAAATAGCCGAAAAGACAGTCTCCACGGAATATTCGGGCGAGTGCCGACGGATAAAAACATAGAACGGAACGTAGAGGCCAAAATTTGGTACCCTCCCCTTAACCTCTTCGATGAAGGAGTTTTTGGCTGATGACCACCGTGTAGGACGTCTTTGACCAGATTGCCGCCCGTCTTGAGTCTCCCGAGTTTCAACGCACGTCTGCTCTTAGGCCCCAAGACTTTTCCCGCCAGCGAAAAATCGGGTTGGTGAGCCGCGTCCGTATCCTTTTGAATCGAATCGTGCTCACGACGAGCGTCGAATGATCGCACGTTCTTCAGCACCATGTTCCCGCCGTGCCATCGTCCACGAAACCATCCTTTTCCGAAGCCCGACCAAAACTGGATCCGAACGCCTTGGTCGATCGCAATGACACGCTGGTCTCCCATGGGTATGCGGCCAAGCATTACCCTGGCATTGGGCCGATGATTCCCGTGGCGATCGATGGGAGCACGTTAGAAATTCCGAATACCTCCCAACTCTGCGAGGTCGATGGCGAAACCGGCGGCAACCAGGGTCCGGAGCTGGCGCGGGCCCAAATGTCCTACGCCTACGATGTGGCCAAGGGGATTGGTCTTAGTGTCGTGCTGAATCGGTATGAGGCGTCGGAACGGGATCTTGCCTTGCGGACCATGCAGGCCGTTTACGGCCTGGTTGCGCAGTCGCTACCGATTCGATGGCTTTTCGATCGCGGGTATCTTGGACTGCGCCGAGGACTTCCCGGGCTTCGCCTTCGGCATCCAGCTCGCCCAGATGGGAGCCCGGTTCTTGATGCGGGTCAAGGAGCGTTTTCATCGGGAAGAGTTTGGCTCGGTGGCCAAGGACGGATGGATAACCCTCGTAGTCACCAAGCGTCGGGCCCAACAATGGGCCCGTGCCGGCAATCCCATGCTCGTAGGCCCGGTCCGTCTCCGCGTGATCAAGATCACGGTTGCGTCTCCGCGTGATCAAGATCACGGTGGCCAATGGGAACCAAGAAATTTTGCTTACCCATGTGCCGGCCACCTGGCTGCCTTACCAGCCAGTCGAAGCGGTGTACCATTTGCGCTGGGGCGTTGAAACGCACTCCGACATTCTGAAAAACGACTGGGAACTGGAGCATTGCTCGGGGATTCGGCCCGAGGTGATTGCCCAAGAGCACCAGGCCACCGTTTTCACCAGTAACAGGGCTGCACTGGTCGAACAAGAAGCCCCGATGCGATGGGAGGAACGTCGCGCGCGGGGCGAAGTGCGCCGCAAACATGCGAACGATCAAATCAACCCGAGCGTCGCCGTGGGCTGATGGAAAGACCGCTGGATCACGATCGGGTTGGACCCAGATTCTGCCCGTCGAATTCAGGCGTATGGGAACCTGGTGGAATCCATGCAGGCCAACGTGGTGCCGATCATTCCCGATCGGTCCTATCCTCGTAAACCGAAACCGCGGGGCAATGAGTATTCCCCGAAAAAACGCCGAAGCGTGTAGCACCAGCCAAACCACCATAGATCCTACCAGCCTCCAGCGAGTGCTGATGGATGTTCCTCGCATCGCATAGCGATGCGAGGCCGAAGCGTGCGCGCGTTCACCCTAAAGTGAGGGATTGCGATTCGAATCTGCGTGACTCGGTATCGATCGCTCACAAACTTAAGTTTCGCACCCCCATATTACGCCGAAATGTGGCACCGGAGATCGCGTAATCTCTTGGCCTGCTTGACTTTAGCAACATTCCACTTTGGCCGTTTAGCCGGCCATATCGAGACTTCGCCGTGGATTGCCTAAGAAGAACTTCTCAAACCGCTCTTTGAGTGCAGCATATTGCGGCGACTGTTGAAATTGCTGGAGATCCATCGGGCTCGACTCCGCGACGGAGCGAAGAACGGCCTGCAAGCGATCTTCAAATAAGGCCCACCAGCGTTCGACCACGTTTTTCTCGCGCAACTCGGCCACAATTCCCTCGAAGAGGAGGCCTAAGGATTCGTAGGCATCGACCCGGCGAAGGTAGGCTAGAAAGATGTAGGTGATACACCGTAGGGTGACCTGGGCGCTTTGGGCATCCAAGTCCCGAGATTGAAAGCGGCCAAGACGTAGGGGCTGCTTCATTTCTTTGAAAAACCCT
>JAMCVM010000099.1 GCA_023475835.1 Bacillota bacterium
TTTCGGTATCCGGAAAACGACACCGGGACTAAGGCCAAAATAATGACTATGTATTTCTGTTTATAGTACAGTATTTCAGTAATGACCCTTAATTTGAATTATTGTGCACAGCAACCGTCGCGGAAGACCGAATTATTCCGCAAATGAAACCCAGGGAAGTCTGAGAATGCATCCCATGCTTAGGTATAGGATTCGCCGCATCCTCTATGCGCCGTAATGAGACTCCCTACGTCGCAAAAATCAAGACCGCGTCTCAGGCTGTCTTGGCACCGATGGGTGGAAACTCCCAAGCATCACGAATCCTAAGCTCTATGGGCCCACCGCTGAGCCAATCCCAGGTTCTCGCACACCTCGTTACGAACCTCCACGCTCGAGGCACGCCCGTCACCGAAATCCCGTAAGCTCCCGACTTCCAAGCCGACAGGGTGGGCAGCCAAACCCGAAAAACGATCGACCCGTGACCGAAAATTTCTGGCGATAGCCACTTGCCAGCCGGATCACAACCCATGATTCGCGAACCCCACCTGATATCAGAGCTTACAACTCCATATGGCCTGGCGTTGTGACTATCGGGTGAACCATATCAGGGCCCCTGTGCCAGCCACTCCCACGAATCTCCGTCGTAGGGAACGTAAGAGATACGCATCTAGGCTTACCCCGTTTACCCTTCAATCTGTTGTGGCTTTTCCATGCCTCTTGCCATCATGTCCCCATGGCTGTCTTCATCAATTCCCCACGTCGCTCAGTTTTCGAATTTCTTGGTCAGTCAGCACGCGTCGAGCCAACGGAAAGAGAATGAGATTCTCTTTCTGCATGTGCGTTGAAAACGTGCCACGCAAATCTAAAGCCGGATCGGCCCATTTTCGATAGGCGTCGTCGTCCCCGTCCCGCCAAACGTTATACCATTGGCCGAACTGAGCACTTTGTTCTAGGATGACTTGGTGCTCGGCCAGCATCACCGCGACAGGGCTATCTGGCGCGCGCTCCAGCAGTCGTGGGAAGAGGAATTCCTCTTCCCGATGGGCATGATCGGCTAATTCCGTCGTAAATGGCACCAAGAGCTCGTCCAAAGTGGCAATAAAGTAATTACCACGCCCATTCGCATCTATGCCATCAATCACCTCTGCCAAGGTGGCCAGCTTTAAAGCATAGTCTTGATGTTCAACTGTGAGTTGCTGAATGAGGTCCAAATTTTTTCGCTTCCTTTCAGGTCATGTCTCGTAAGATGGGGCTAAGTCTCTCATTGGCATGAATGCAGTGTACTTCGCCTGGATGGTTTCGGCGGTGATCCCCGTCACATCCATTGGGATCAGATCGTAAGGAATGAGGGCGGTCAACGGTACTCACTCTTGCCCTTCATTACGGAAGTTTGCTCGTGGGCACGGACAAGTCTGTGGAAACGATGACAAATTGTGTGCGATACCCGCATGGTCGGTTAACTTAGGCGACAGGCATCGAGTCCTCAAACCATTGGAGCATGTGGAATATGTCGAGTTGTAACGATCCCAAATCATCGGAATTCGCCTATTTGCTCGCATCCTCAGCATCGAAAACGACTTATTAGCGGATGTACGTTTCGACATGCGATTGGCGCAATGGAAAGTGGGCATCTGTGCTTCCATCCTCGTTTACCGAAACATGGAAGCACGACCTCTGTTCTGCGATGTGATCTTGATCACGTTGAGTTCATCTCTGAAACGGGATAATAACGTGCATGAGGATACGGTGCATGGTTTGGCGAAACCCGTCATCTAGGAAGGTGTGTCAGCGTGATCGAGATTACAGAAGACGTCGTCAAAGAATCCTTGAAAGACGTGATCGATCCCGAGCTCGGGTACAATATCGTCGACTTGGGACTCATCTACGGAGTGACTATTCAGAACACCCAGGTTGAGGTGATCATGAGCATGACCACGCCGGGATGCCCGGCTACCCACTACATTCAAGAAGGCACGCATCAACGCTTGCTAGCCATTGACGGAGTAGAGGATGCTACTGTCACGGTGGTATGGTCACCGCCGTGGGAACCATCGATGATGTCTGACGATGCAAAGCGGTATTTCGGCTTCGCTTAAGCACTAGAAAAGAGGAAGTCCTAATGGCACTCACTCCGAAAGATGTCTTGGCGGCCCTAGCCCCATTTAAAACAGCGCGCGGGATTAAGCCACTGAAAGCTGGATATATTCAAGATATCGCCGTTGAGCCGCATGCCGATGGCCTGCACATCAACATCCATGTGGATGATGCCTGGCAAGGGGTTGCCGTGGAAGACAGTGACCGCGAGACCCTCAGCAGTTTTGTCAAGCGACGGTTTTCCGACGTGGGGGAAGTGCGCGTAATCCCTCGCTCCAAAGAGCAAGCGAACGCGGCACGCAAGATAGCTAAACCGGGGCCAACATCGCCGCGAGTGCCTGCGGGCGTTAAAATGATTGCGGTCATAAGCGGCAAGGGTGGGGTCGGAAAATCCACGATCAGCATCAACCTGGCTCACGCCATAGCGGATCTAGGATGGCGTACGGCCGTCCTAGATTGCGATATTTACGGATTCAGCGTGCCCGATCTCCTGGAATTGACGGAACCAGTCAAAATGAACGGACGGCAGTTTGTTCCTCCTCGTGTCCACAACCTTGAAGTTATGTCGATGAAATTCTTCGTGGATCACAACGCACCCGTGATGTGGCGTGGCCCCATGTTGGGCAAGGCTATTCGCCAGATGATGGAGGATACTTTGTGGAACGCACCCGAATACATGGTGCTTGATCTTCCGCCCGGCACCGGCGACATTGCCATGGATGTGCATAACTACTTTCCCAATGCGGCGGCCATACTAGTCACCACCCCCGACGCTAACGCTGCACGGGTAGCGGAACGCGCCGGTCAGATGGCTCGTAGCCTCGACCGTCGGCTGTTGGGCGTCGTCGAAAACATGTCCTATATGAACTGTCCGGAGTGCGAACATCGATGGTTTCCTTTGGGACGCGGAGGGGCGGAGTCGGTCGCCGAGTCCTTAGACATCCCCGTGCTGGCAAAGGTTCCGTGGGTCGTTATCGGCGAGGCGGGCTCAGCGGGATTGGTCCCCGATGGTCACACCGCGCAGGAAATCTACCGCTTCTTAGCAAGAACCATCGAGCAAATGGATCTGATGCCGACGGAACAACTCACGGCCCAGGGCTGACGTTAAGCGGTCGCCATCCAGGCGCTGAGGTGGGTCTCAAGCGCTCGACCCACTTGTCGATTGAGTTGGGCACCGGATTGTCGAATCCGGTGGGTCCATGCTCCGATCGCCTTCAAACTGTTGACACTCTGGTTTTTGGACGCCGCGGTCAAGGTCACCTATCTTGTGGGCAGCGTTTTCCCGGAAGCGCACTCGTCATCCTGATCGACGCTTTAGCGCGATACGGCGTAGTTAGTGGAATCACGAATCGTTACCTGGTTGGCCCACTAGACGGCCCCGGCGGCAAGCCCTTAAAGTGAACCCGTGCTTCTGATCGGTCTTGCATCGGCAAATGCAGCCAAAGCGGGCGACGCCATCCTGTGGCCTTGGTGTTCTATTTTCTCACCACGAAGAACGGTCTTACAGAGCATTGCCGGCTTCGAATCCTTCCCGAAACGCACGCACCGCGTCGAGCCCTCTCGTCTCTCGGGCTCCGCCGACCGTTTGTACGGAGACTTTGCCTTGCAGTGCCCCTTCTAAATCACGGTTGGCTTCTTGACCGGTGCAGAGGATCGTAAAGTCTCCGGGAATCCACTCCGGATCACCGTGGCGGGTGATCGTCACGCCATCAAGCGCGACATGGAGAATCTGAACCTCGGTCTCGATAGCTACTCGCCACTTGTTCAAGGCATCTCGAATAATCCAGCCAGTCGTTCGGCCGAGAGCGGTTCCAAGCCGAGCCTGGCGAGTAACCAGGGTAACCGGCGGCATCGTGTTCGTGCTGCTCGGCAATCCAAAGCCTCGAAAGAATGCTTCGACTCCCATGAAGGATCCTTGGTGGATGGCGAAATATAACGCCAAATCAATTCCAATGCCACCCCCACCGATAATGACAGGGCGTCCCGGCAGAAGCTCCGGCATCTCCAAGACCTGCGCATAGGTAAGAGGTGTATATCCATTGATGGCGGGGATGGAAGGGATTCTCGGTCTTACCCCTGTGGCTAAGATGACATGGTCGAAGGTGATAAGTTCCTCGATAGTTGGTTCGATCGCGCACCGAATGGCAACGTTTAAACGCAACAACTCGTGTCGATAATATCCGATCGTCCCCCAGAACACATGTTTCCATGGAATGCGAGCTGCCCATCGAAGCTGGCCACCAATATCGTCGGCCGCTTCAAAAAGCACAACGTGATGCCCGCGAAGGGCCGCGGCTCGCGCAGCCGCCATGCCACCAGGCCCAGAACCCACCACTGCCACGGTCTTTTGCCTATGGCCTTGGGCCATGGGCAACTCCCTTTCTCGACCCGTTCGGGGATTAACCATACAACCGACCGGTCGCGGCGGCCGATTGAAGATGCGATCCAAGCACGCCTGGTTACAAGCGATACAAGGATTGATGACTCCCGGTCGGTTATTCATGCCTTTAGCCGCCCAATCTGGGTCCGCGAGCCATGACCGCGCCGGGGCTACAAAGTCCACGCGAGCATGTTGAATGAGAAAGTTGGCTTGATCGTGGTGGGCAATCCGGTTCGAGGCAATTACCGGGACTGAAACATGTTGTCGAATCGCGGTCGCGATTTGAACAAAGGCCCCGGGAGGGACATGCTGCGCGACAGTTGGTACCGACGATTCGTGCCACCCAATTCCAATATTCAAAGCATTGACCCCGATGGCGACCAGTCTTTGAGCCAGTGCGAAAACATGCGCCAAATCGTACTCTTCAGGCATAAGATCCCAACCCGAGATTCGAAAAATTAGAGCACGGTCGGCGGGAAGGTTCCTACGAACCGCCGCTGTCATGTCGTCGATGAATGCCATTCCGCCTTCCCAGCCACCATAGGCGTCAGTACGGTGATTAACCATGGGCGAAACAAACTGATTGAGCAAATATCCTTCTGCACCCATGATTTCTACCGCATCAAATCCCGCTTCACTGGCAAAATGGGCCGCACGTCCATAGGATTCAATAATCTCTTGGATCTGGCTTGGGTGCATAGCGGTAGGTACTTCGCGGGTCAATTTCGAAGCGATAGCGCTAGGTGCCCACGTGGCCTGCCCAATTTCTTCCGATCGGCTATACCGTCCACCATGGAAGAGTTGCAAGGCAATTTTTCCACCTGCTTGGTGCGTAGCCAGAGCCAACTGCTCTAGGTCGTGCTGATGCCCACGAGAGGTCAAGCAAAACATCTGGCCTTCGACCCCGGTCGGGTGGACGGCAACTCCGCCGGTCGTGATCAGCGCCGCACCTCCTTGGACACGTTCCCGGTAGAAGGCAATCAACTGGCTCAACATTTGATGATCCCCTTCAATCCCGAGATGCATCGCTCCCATCAACATTCGATGAGGCAAGTAAAGCGGCCCGAGTTGACCAGGTTGGGTCAAATACGGGTATATCGAAGATGGCATAGAATCCTCCTTTAAAGCGGCATAGCCATGGCGTGAAAATTGGTCTCGGTGGTCATGAAGGCGAAGTGCTTGCAATCGTTATCATGGTCCGTAAGTGGGCATAAGTGGGAAGCCCCCTACCCAGGGCTCTAACCCCCCGCCACCGGGGAACTTCCGTTACCGCTGAGGAGTGACCGATCAACCCCATATAATGCCAGGGCCGCTTGCGATCTGCACACCCATCGGTGCACCCATCGGTTTGAAGAAAGCGGGTACAACGGCATATTTCGAATCCATCCAATTCCGGCATAGTTTAAGGGATCGTAACGACGTCATACGCCGCCATCCCAAACCCTCTTTGGAAAGGTCTGTATTACTTTGGCTCACTTCGGTGTCATCCGTTTCTTAGAAATTCTTATAAAACCGTTCAAAGTCCGGTTTTTCTCCAACCGGTGCTGATTTGAACGGCGTTTATACTCGATTCAGTTTGAGCAGGCTCGATGGACAAACACATGAAGGCCGAAGGTTCTTGCTAAGGCGTATGTTTAGCGGCCTAGTCGCCCGTCCCGCGGACCGCTGAAAGCTTCAGGTGCTTCACGCCCCAACAAGACGGACGACCTATCAAGCCCAGAGCCAACGAGCTCCATAATATGGTACTCGTTGGGCTTCAGGATGCTCGCGAATAAACTTCTCATCTGAACATCGTTGCCAGGGGGCGAACAGCGACTGTGCCCCAGAGAGCATAATGGCCACAGGATTAGTGCGCTAACAATTCGTGCATGTCACCCAAAACCTCTTCCAGATTAATCTCGGCCATGGGCTCCAACACCGCGATAATAAAACGATTTTCCTTTTCTGCGTGCACTTCAAAGAGTTTCGCCACTTGAGCGCCCAATGTGATGGCGCGGCTCTGCTGACTAGACTCCCTTAAATCTTCCGTGAGTCCCTGGATCACAACGTGTTCAAACAACATAGACTCAATAAGTTGCCGAAGACTTTCCAGTTTCGCACCCACCCGATAGACGGTCGACTCCTCCGCAGCGGCATGGGGCAGCACCTCATCGACAAGATACGCGACTACCACATCTCGAGCCGATTCCCAGGTGGTACTGGCTGTTTCGATGCTCTGAACTCGATCTTGAAGTTGCTGCGCCATGAAGGCGTGATGGTCACGCATGGCCATGGCGATATCCTGATTCGACATCAAAATTCCTCCTCTGTCCCTATTGAAAACCTTCCCCTTGATCATATCGCAGCCGGAGCCATACGCTGTGACAACCGTCACACAGCTGAGCTGGATTTCCTTTCTCTGGCTTTGGTTGCTGACCAGAAGACAATGACCGCGGTCTGCGCAACGATTCAACCACGGAACAATAAGATGGCATCGGAGAATGCGCTGGTAGGAATTCATCTCCCACCCAGAGTGAACGTGGGTTTGCCATGGTGGGGTACGGAGACGATAGCAAGGCCTGATAGCATTCACCAAACGATGCAGCCGCGTTCGGGAAAGGGTGAATCCAAAGGGCCCCGGTGACATATGCGAGAGTTTTTTGAAAATATGGGCTCTTGCGCATCGACTGATGGACGCCCACACCGGGTTGTTGTTTGTTTAAGGAGTCTTGGCTTACAGAAGCATTGGGAGGGTGTGTAGCCAAGGCCGCCCAAATTCGTGCCAGCACCACATTAAATTAAAAGATTAAAAGGAAGCTTTCATGCGCTACCAAAGCAACCTACCAGTCGGCACCAATATCAGTCGATGCGCAAGAGCCTTTTATTATACCGAACTCTCGGGGTCCTTCCTCAGGTGGTAGGCGTTGTAGACAAGAGAAATCATAGACTTCCTGGTCCCGCCGATTCCAATCCGCCATCGGCGCACCCGTAATCAGAATGCTGTTCAATAGCTGAGAGATCCAATGCCTGATAAATGTCGTCGAACACTGCGACAAACAGCACCAATCGCTGGGTCATGAAGTTGCACAGTCGGTGGATGTGATATTGGTATGGGTATTTACCGGGGTGACAGCGTATCAAAGAGATGCCTTAGTCGGGAGAACTTAGGGGCATCGCGAAGGCCCCTCGTCTGCATCATCTTTCGATACCGCGCTGCGGCCCAGGTGGTGGCCAGGTAATGTCCCTGCCAGACTTGCCGCAGCCTATTCAGCGCACTTTGTAGCCGGCCAGCCGTCTCCGTTGACGCTTACGCCGGAACCGCCTTGGTCACGGTGCCATTGTTCGTCGCGCCACTCATCGCCGGGAATCACGTTATGGTCGTCGGCGCTCTGTTTCTGGCTAAAGGGGTGTCCGGTTGTCTGTGGTGCGATGATGCAGGCCGTCACACTAGGCACGACGTGGAGCCATGGAGGCTATTATTCTATCCGACACGGTATTTTCCGGGATTCAACAGCCGCCTGGCGTATGACTCGGATTAATAGCGCAAAAG
>JAMCVM010000014.1 GCA_023475835.1 Bacillota bacterium
GCCCGAAAGTGTGGCATCGACCCTTCAACGCCATGGGAGTTCGTTGTCGAGATTCGACCACAAGTAGCCCACCGGCAGCGCTATCGCTGGGTCGGTGAGTGTGGGGGACAGGATGCGGTCGCGAGTGATCGAAATGCCCTCGCCAAAGGGGCAGACCTCACTCCTCCCGTCGCCGATCCTAGGGAAGCTTCGGAGGCCAACACTGCGGCGGAGATTCCCCGGGGCTTTACGGCCTCCGGGCCCTTGAGTGTGATTCCCCGCGGACTGTTTACCCACCAATGGCTCATCCCAGGGTTAGCCTGGAAATATCTCTGGAGGGTCCCCGTCCATCACCTGCGCCAAGTCTGGAAGACCCAGGGGGCCAATATTGCAGCTGGAAGTCTGGTGGGAGCGCTCCAACCCCTGGGGCCGATCTTCGAGCCCTGGTACGAAGCCCTTCAAAAAGTCCATCAGGCGGAACCGTGGTGGCATGCGGATGAACCCCATGGGAAAGTGTTCGCGGCAACCGCGGGCAAGGTGGGGTATCGATGGTGGCTTTCGGTGTTGTTGGCGCCAACTGGATTTGTCATCGGTTCCGCTAACTTTCGTGCCATCAGATACACCACAAATCATAACCAGACGTAAAGCCGAGATCAGCCCAAGGGGCTGGAATTCGCTGATTGACGTACCCAGAAAACCCACTGCCTACGCCAATCAGCGAATGCTGAGAATACCATAGGGCGAGTTCCCCGACCACCAGTGAACCCTGGAATTAGGCTAGAACTGATGACTATACTGCCCGCGGGTCAAATTTTTCGTTTTTTAGGAGAGTGATCGGATACACGAAAGCCTTGTTTAGTGGGATGTTGGAGTGATCCCGGCTTCGCGGCCAAATCGTCAAGTGTGTCCCGCGCGCAGTATACAGGCTTAGCCAAACCATAGACAAAAGGAGTTAGCCAAAACAGGTGTTCAGCGGCCCCCAGTCGACGGGGTATTGGCCCAGCCCTTGCCGCAGCGCCAAGGTCCCCATCGACTATTTGCCAGGCGATGGTGCGACCGATGGGATGTAACGAGTGGGTGGTACAAAGGGTTGATCACCGATTTCTTGGGAGCCTATCGCGCCCTGCTGGGGGGCATTATTCATACTTGGTGTTCGGCGCACATTCGTCGGAAGTTCCTGTCGGCGGGGCGGGTGCCTGGCTTGACTGCCTGGAGCGAACTCTGGGTCCAGCGCGTTGCCCGCCTCTATCGGCTACACGAGTTATGGAATTTGCAGAAGCCCAAATCCATGGGCTGGAGCATTGTGGATAGTCACCTGCGCCGGTGGGTCGACAGCCTGGCGACCCACCGGTGCCAGGAACTGGCCGATCCGAATTTGACGGAAGCTGCCCGGAGGGTCTTGGCCCCTGTGGAGCGCCAATGGGAAGGATTGACCCGGTTTCTCGGTATATATTCGGTGTTGCAACTCGTAACTTCCTCATCCCTGCGTGAGGAGAACCTGCGACGCTAAATTGCCCCATCAGCCTCAAACCCTGAGGACATCTCGGGCGAGCGAGCCCCAGGGCGAAAGCTCCACGGAACAGATCCTGGCGACCGCAAGCTGGGTTCGACCAGGAAGTAGCCATCGACCGGGCCGTAGTATCGAGCCAATCCTGTCGCCTTGTCCATGTCTCCGCATGCAGTGGATTTGCGGACGAATCAGAACGCGCAGCCTGGTGCCGAAGGGCGAAGGCAGTTCCTCGGGGTGAAAATAAGTGGAAGCACCCCGGGATATGGAGAGCAGCACGGTCAAAACCGGATGGCAAGCAAAGCGAGCCACGACTTCACCCCCGCCGGTAGCTCTTCAGCGCATCCTGGGCCTCCCGGCACCGGCAAGGGGCCTGGCCCGGCGTATCAGCGCGAACCGTGAACTCGACGGGTGGTACGAAGCCGGGCCGATCGGATCGTCGGACTGAGGACGCGAAGGACCACAAAACGATGGGTAATGGATGGAACGATGATCGATGCCACGGGGGCCAAAGCCCATTACCCGGATCCTCGAGTGACCCTGAGGTGGGACCGAGCGCATCTCCAGTGTTTCATGGGAGGAATACGGTCATGGCCCTCGCGAACACTTGGCTTGATGGCACCTATTACGGGCGCGGACAACCCTTGGAAGTCACCGGCGGGGGACGCACTCGACCGCAATGGTATTTGGAAGAGTTGACGTATCCTTTTCATCGTCGGACCATGAGCACCGGGATGGCCGACCGCTTACGGATGGCGTGTGTGACGAGCCCCCCACCTCCGTCCGCCAGAGAGGGCGACCACCCGGTTGCCGCTTAGGCCACCGTCATCGAATATTCAGGGTCAAATGAGGTTCCATGGAGCGTAACGTCGGGGGATTGGAGGCTTTATTGCCTCTGTGTGCTTCTTCCAATCCAATAGACCACCAAGCCTAATGTTTCCTAATTCCTCGTCTGAAGCTTCGGCCGATCTCATCAGACTCTCGAATCCTTTGGGTATGACCCCTCATCCGAATCTCCACTCCCAAATCGGTCGAATCGGCGCATTGGCTTAAAGGCAATACGCTTCCGTAAAGTCCGCCGGTAGAGACTCTTCCCTACCACTTGGCGGATTGTGGGGTGCATGTTGAGCATTCCCCTACACACTCCTTCGGGCGGTGGGCCAGGTATTAGGCCACAAGGCGACACGGGCAGTCCCAGGGAGTGGACCGAAGGGCAACCTTCCCCGGTTCGTCCGGCAGCCTATGGTATTTAGACGGCGGTCGGTCGAATTCCTTTCGGCAGGTTTATCCACCATAAACAGCGAAGAACCATAAAGGAGCATAAAACCCCTATAAGAAAGACCCGAACAATGCGACTGATCCATCTCCTCGTGGCAAACCTTTACCCAAACATGAGAGTGGTACCCGCTAAGCCCGTTTGGCCCGGAACGAATTCGCGCAGCCATTCTCGGAGGCAACTCTACTACCAAACTGCCGCTAACGCTTGAGCACTACGGTTCCCGAGGCCTAGACCTTTTCCCTTGGCCTACGAACACCCGGATGGGCCGAGAATAGGACACCGATCGCGTTGTCGAATGTTCGACCGGAATCCTCCGACGATTTTTCGCTATCCTGTCTCTACCGCGTCTTCGCTGCGTGGAATAGCAATCAGGGGGGATGGATGTGGGACGCTGGTTGAAATTTTGGGGTGAACGGATGGCACTCTTTTTTGCCCCAAAAGACGGCAACGTCTTTATCGAAAATGGGATATGGATCATTATCGTGGTCTTAGCGATGATCGTACCCATCGAAGCATTGCGAAACGCCTTAATCAATGCCTTTGGACAAATCACAAACAACTTGAACTCGATTCCGTAGATGGTAGCGTATTTATCGAACTAGCCTTAGTGTTGCCGATGATCATGATGGTAATATGGGGGAGTGTAGCGGTGTTTCAAGTCATGGAAGTCAACCTCGCCCTTAATGATGCAGCAGTTGTGGGCGTACAGGCCGAGATGGACGGAGCTAGTAGCGGTGCCGTGGAAGAGGATATTGACACCGCGTTGCAACAGGCGGGGATCAATCCGCGCGTTGTCTCCATCCAGTTACAGAGCGGGTCATCGCTAACCGACGTTCACTTGTCCACGTCGCTACAACTTCCGGTAGTCGGAGCCGTGACCATTTCGGCCACGCAACAAAGCTATGCAACGCCTTAAGGAGAGGTGGCTAAAAGATCGGCAAGGAAACGTCTTGATTCTGTCCGTGGTATGGATTGCAGTGATCGTCGCGGGCTGTTTGGCGACCGCCGATGTGGGTTCAGGGTTAGCGGTGCGCCTTCGTCTGTCAGGTGCTATGTCCGCTGCTGCAACGAGTTTGGAACAATCGATGCGCTATGCCGGGCCCACCCGGGACAGCGCAGTGACCTTTCAAGCGATAGTCCAACGAGATCTTGGCGACCAATTGACGTTTCGGCTAGCAAATTTTGACGTCCGTCGTGGAGGTCGGCTAGGATGGGAAGTGACCGCTACGGGGTACGTTCTCTGGCCAATAGTGGCTCTGGTCGGCAGTACTCACGACGTGGTTATAGCGGACCAGGTAGGCTCTTTATAAATAGCGGTACATCGACGACGTCCTAGTTCCCGGATGTGCCGCTTTCAGCCCTTGGTGCCCCAACCTGTCGTCGGCCATAGGGACTGATGTGCTGTGGCCAAGCACTCAGTGCGTCTTTCCCTATACCGGCGAAGGCTTTGGGGTTGGTTGGATGCCAGAAGATGCGAGTGCGTAGGGGACGAGATTCGCTCGGGCGCGACAAAGGTTCGAATCCCAAGTCCGAACGTTAGTCACGACCTATTTGCGACGCTGAATTACGGGCTGACAGCTCCTAGATTTTCACGGCTCGGACGACAGGACCTAATCTAGAACTCTGAACGAACGCAAGTAGGATAGCGCCAAAATTTGTCATCGCAGCCTCGGTTGTGGTCGCTTGTTTGCGTCGGGATAGCCGCATTGCCATGGGGGCACATCCCCATCTTAGCTACTCGCATTTGCTATAGTAGTAGCGGAAGAGGAGATGACGTGATGTTCTTGCGCCAGGTCCGGTTTATTGATTTTCCCAAGGGGTCCGGTTATCCGTTTGATCTCCCGGCCTTCCAGGGGGTGAAAACGATCAACTTCGAGCACTGTGTCACCTTCCTGGTCGGAGAAAATGGCAGCGGGAAGTCCATCCTGCTGGAGGCCATCGCTGTGCAAGCTGGGTTTAACGCGGAAGGAGGGTCTAGGGGGAATCGCTTCGCGACGGTGTCTGCCCATTTCGAGCTGTCCGATTACATCCAGCTAAGTTGGATGCCTAAAGTCACCGATGGTTTCTTTTTTCGAGCCGAAAGTTTTTTCACCTTCGCCACCTATATCGATGACCTAGAACCCTTGATTTCTGACCCGTATAGCGCTTATGGCGGCCGACCTCTTCACGAACAGTCCCATGGCGAGTCCTTTCTGAATCTATTCACGCATCGCTTAGGAAACCGACGACCCGCGCTATATCTTTTGGACGAACCGGAGGCGGCACTGTCGCCGTCCCGTCAACTAGCCTTCTTGCGAATCTTGCGTAACCACGAACAAATCGGACGATCGCAATTCATCATTGCGACTCACTCGCCCATAATTCTTGGCTATCCTGAAGCCGACTTGTTTACCTTTGATGATGGTCCGCTCCGCTACACTTTCTATCATGACACCGATCACTATCAGATCACCCGACAATTTCTTAACGCCCCGGAGCCGATACTGCGAGAATTATTCAAGGGCGAGTAAGCGTGTATCCCTGGCTCAGCCTTCCGCAGGATATTATGGGGCGGGAGGAGATATTTGAAGTCTTGTCCGAACCCTTGGCGTGGTCTAACGTCTCGTCGGCTAGGGTCTCGGCAGCGAGCTGGGGGTAACTCTAGGCTAGTAGCAAGAACGGGGCCCCTCGGTGAGCGCACGACGAACATGGTCAATGCTGCTGACACCGTTTGTTTTTCGTAGCTCGACAAAAGGCCAAATGCTTTTGCCCCGGCTGCGCCACGAAGTGGGCTCCGAACCAATGGCTCGCTCTGGGTTGGCCTAGCAGGTTTCGTTGGAGCGATTGGCGAAGTGTACCGCGAACCGCTAACCATGCAGACGAACTTCGGCGGTCACAGTTGAGCGCCAGAGTCGAATCCAAGCTCCATCCAAAACCGCTGACAGTGTCGAAAGTTGTGGAAATGCCGTTTACGAATTCGCCGGGCTTTGCCTACATGCTTAGCCTCAAAGGAGCCGCCGTTTCATGCAAACGATTAACATCGGAGATGTGTCCATTGTGTACTCCGTAGAACAGCGGCCACGCCGAAAGTATGTGGCCATAGAAATTGTCGCCCACAATCAGATTAACGTCCTCATTCCGCCATCATTCGATCACCTCGAGGTAGAATCCTGGCTCCGCCGAGAGGCTGGGTGGGTGTTAAAGCAACTGCACACGCAGTCTCCAACGGGCATCCTACCGGCAAAACACTTCGCGAATGGAGAACAGTTTTGGTTCCAAGGGAATCTCTTTCCGCTGGCTATCGCTTATCAGCCGGTATCCACCGCTCTGGTGGAGTTGGGAAACGCCCAACTCCACGTGGTGTTGCCTTCGGACTTTCGATTGAATCCGTCAAACGAGCCTATTCGCCGTGCCTTAATCACCTGGTATGCGGAACAGGCGCGAGAACAGTTGCCGGAACGAATCGAAGCATTCGGACCCATTGTGGGAGCATGGCCCACTCGCCTAAAAATTTCTGACTATAAGTCGCGTTGGGGCTCGTGCAGTCATGATGGTACCATCGCTTTCAACTGGCGCATCATTCAAGCTCCTTTGTTCGCCATGGATTATGTTGTGGTTCACGAACTGACGCATCGGATCCATCACGGTCACGGTCCCGCGTTTCATGCGGCAATTCAGGCAATTCTTCCCAATGCGGCCGAACGTCGGCAGTGGTTCAAGCAGCATGCTCCAGATCTTCGCTGGTAGCCGCATGCGGGGCTAGGACAAACTCAGGCCCCTAAGCCGACTCGGACCACATTCTGATAGGTCGGCGTCCCAACGATATCCTTCTAATCGTTGCCCGGATTTCTCGCCGAACAGTTCCGCGAGAAAACAACGAATGGGGGTAGGAAGACGGGAGAGGGCCCACTCCGTCGTTGAATGTTGTGGCCGTCAGGGTGCGAAATCGCGGAAGACCGAGGGCCGAAAAATTTACGGCCCCGACTTGCTCTTCAGCCGAGGGTCGACCGGCTGACTTTCCAAGGCCAAAATAGCGTGGCCACACTCATGTACACGGCGGAGGGTTCATGTTGGACGAAGCGATGCAGTCCTTCCACGCCCAAAGCGAATTCTCGGATCGCCGGCGACTGTTTCGTCGCTAAGCCACGGTGCCTAAGCCGGTCAAGATTAGCGTCCACGCTGTAATCAGGGCCATAAATGATGTGTAGGTATTGTCGACCCCGTACTTTGATGGCCGGTTGGATGATGCGTCCGCGGTCGTTTCTCGACAAAAAGTGCAACGGCTTGACCACGATGCCTTCGCCGCCCAGTCGGGTCACTTCTTCCCACCACTGGACCGCGTCCGTCCGGCTGGCAGTATCGTCCAGTTGCCAATGACGTTGCGGGGTCTCTTGGAACAGAGACTGGTCGGATGAAAAGTGAGTCTGAATCCGGTCCAGATGCCATCCGTGCGTTTGATTGGCATGGACGGCTCCTTCCGACGCCAAGAGGTGCAAAGGGGCTAATCTTAGACCTTCGATATTGTCCACGGGCCAAGAGTACCTTCGATACACGTCGATAAACTGTTGCAGGCGTTCACGCCGACCCAAAATATTGGCCCGGAGGTCGGATGCCTTTTCGACACCCCGTCGTTCAGCCTGATTTAGAGCGTTGTCTGCAGCGGCCAACGCCACCGCTCCGACGCGACCAACGGCCGCATATTGATTCATAATCAGAGGTTGGGCTTTTAGCGACCAGGGCATTAACTCGGAGTCCAAAAGCACCCAATCCGACTGCAATTGGGCATATAGGCCCGAGTCATGAAGCGCTCGACCCACTCGTGCAAGCAACTCTTGTTCTCTTTTCGGGTCTTCAAAGAAAGGACGTCCGCTCCGGGTATAGACAACGCCCATACTGCCTGGGCCGACCCCGAACCGCCGTTGGGCCGCATTTTCGTGTTGACACACAATCATCATCGCGCGCGAACCCATGTGTTTTTCTTCGCAGACGACCTCTCTCAGACCCTCTGGTTGAAAGTAGGCGAAAGCCTGTTCCGGATGCTCCAGTGTCTTGGGCAGAAGACTGGTGGCGGCAGGCGACAGGGTCGGAGGAAGATAAATGAGCCAATGCGGGTCTACCGCAAAGCGGCGTAACCCTTCTAAGGCAGCGGGACTGTTCTCTTCGAGTATGCTGATATGACCGAGCAATTCGGTGGCAACGCGACGGCGGCCAGTCACGTCGTCCAGGTCCAGCACCTCCTCAGATTCTTGCTGAACGCTCGGGGCCGAAATCGACCGGTGTCCAATCGGAGGGATCGGATCGTAATAGGTTTGAAACGCCGAAACTTCAACTAATGTTTTCTCGGGATACCGCAGCGCAGTGAGCGCTCCACCAAAAACACAACCCGTGTCGACATCGATGGTATGGTTCAGCCATTCGGGTTGAGGCACGGGCGTATGGCCATAAACGACCATGGCCTGGCCTCGGTAGTCGCTGGCCCAATTGTAACGAACTGGTAGTCCAAACTCATCCGTCTCGCCGGTGGTTTCCCCATACAAAGCAAAGTCGCGCACCTTGGCCGATCCTCGTCCGTGCATCGTTTCAGGCAACCCGGCGTGAGCCACCACCAGCTTTCCGTCGTCAAGCACGAAATGATTGACCAAACTCTGTAAGAAGTCTTGCACTTTTTGTTGAAACTCGGGAGACTTTGCAGCCATCGGCTCCAAGCTCTCCTGAAGGCCGTGGGACACCGTAACTTTCTGGCCTTTAAGCTTTTTTAAACGGTTAGATTCATGATTACCGGGCAGGCACAGCGCCGCCCCGTCACTCACGGCCCCCATGACTAAACCCAACACTTCAGCCACTTTCGGCCCGCGATCGACTAAATCTCCCAAAAATACCAGCTTTCGCCCCTGGGGGTGGTGAACGTGGTACGTGTGCGACCCATCCAGGGATACCTAATATCCCAACTTTTCCATTAACGCAATCAATTCGTCATAGCATCCATGAACATCCTCGATGATGTCGAACGGTCCGTGTTCGTGCTTCCTATTGCTCCAGAGCGGCTGTCGTTCCCAACTAAAGCCCTCGACATCTTCTTCGCAGGACAAGGCGATTATTTGATGAAATCCCTCGCGTCGAAGTTTGGACACGGAGGCATGCAGTTGACGAATTTGGCGATGGACAACATCGCGCGGAATGGCGCGATCCGTCCGCTCGGCATTGTGGTTAAGACAGACGGCCTCTGGGAGGTCAAAGACGATCGCCACGAATAGAAAATGATGGTCGCGAGCCTGGGAAATTAGAGAACGGCGACATCCGGGCAAAACATTGGTGGCATGATAACGGTCAGTCGACCCCGAGCCATCCGTTGGCCGGCAATGACATGAAGCAGTTCCAACGCGTCTTTTGTCGCATCCTGGTTGGTTTCGTCGTCAGAGACCAGGCCGCGGCAGACGTCGGAGGAGACGACTTCACTGGCAAGAAACTGTCTCAGGGCAAAGTAAGACTTTCCTGCGCCGGAGGCACCAACCAGCAGTGCGAGGGAAAGCTCAGGAATTTTAGCTACCATTTCGCATAAACACCCCCATCTGAGTCGGTGAACCGACCAAAGGATCGGTCGGTCCCACTCCTTCAATACGCACCTGGTAGCCAAAACGCAGGCTGACGTCATGTGCCCATGCTGAAAACTCGTTTCGGGTCCATTCGAATTGGTGATCCGGATTTCGGAGTCGGCCATCGGCCAGCCCTACAAACCTTGGGTTGGATTCGACATTGGGGGTGGTTACGATAACTAGGGGAGGGCGAGTAAATTCGAACACCACCCGTTCGAAGGAAGCGAGCCGTGAACGGTCCAAATGTTCTAGCACCTCGACAATGGCGGCGGCATCATATCCTTGCAGGCGTCGATCACGGTAAGTCAGGGACCCATGCAGCAAGCGCAGTCTTCCCGCATGACTGCTGGGCAAGCGATCTAAATGCAAGCGCTTTTCTGCCCGTTTTAAGGCTGCAGGAGACACATCCAGACCCACAATTTCGTGGAAAGTCGAATCCTGTACCAACAACTGGAGCAATCGACATTCTCCACAGCCAAGGTCTAGCACGCGCTTTGCTCCATAGTTTCAAAATTCCTCAACCACTCTGTTTAGGCGCTCCGTGCTGAGGGAATCCGTCCGAGCCGGGTGAGCTTGGGTTTTAGAGTCGGGCGAATCCGGCACGTCGTCCTCTCCTTCGAGAACCAGGCGAGCCATGGCGGCTTCTGCCAACGGCCGACTGCGCTTAAGATATCTCCAGGTAATGAGGTCGCGATCGGGATGGGCGTGCAGCCAGCCGGAGCCATGACGCAAAAGTTTAGCGATTTCATCTTCTCCAATGTAGTAATGCTTCTCATTGTCGAGGACTGGGAGCAGGACATAGAGGTGACTCAATAGCTAGTGCAACGGCAGGGTGGCCGTTAGCGTCACCGTATAATATGGACTGTTGCCCCATTCGGGGAAATGATCGTCGAGTAAGGTTCCCTCAATGCTCATGGTGTAGCCTAAGGGCTGAAACAGGCGTCGGATCAACGAAGCGCCCCCATTACATGGCAGCACCGCCAGGGTCGCCTGGAGTGCAATGGGCGTCAGCGCTAATTCCGGTCGAGCTGTGCAACGGCCCGCCAACGCGGTGCCAAACACCTGCGCTAGGGCCACCGACATAAAAGAAGAAACCGTATACGGGCGATCATTCACGTATTGGTCAGTGACGGCTTCCTGCCCTCGACCGGTTCGAACCAAGCCGACTGCGTCGATGTTCAGCAGTAAAGCGGCGGTGCAGGAATCCTCATCGGCCGAAGGATAAAACACATGCGCCTGCCCAAACGAGAGAGGAAACGATTGCAGCCTATCGGGATGTTTGTGAAGCAAGAACCCAAGGTCCGTAGCGGGTTGATGCGTCGTCGTAATGGTCAAAAGCATGAAGCCGTTCACACTCTTTTCCTGTGCACTTGTCCTTTGACGATGGATAGGTCACCAAGACCTTACCGGCCAGGGGATTTTCGAATTCGTCATCTCGGTGAGCATCAGTCACCAAGTTAGCAGTAGTGTAACCTAATCCTCGCCGCTCGGAAAGGTCGGAAGACGAGCACAAGAAAGCCGGAGCGTACACGGCGTGATCTCGACTTAATGATCTCTCTTCCCTATCCTCATGCTCTTCTCTAGTGGAAGCGTTTACCGTAGGCAACGCGTCAACGCGATGCCTACGGGCCGTCGCTTGCGAAGCCGAGGACTAAAGAGAAGATCAGGCAGTCGGTAATCGCGGGGGAGGAAGTTTAGCCGCTGACGGCGAAGGACTATGGTATGGAGCCTTGGTAAACCCATCGGCTGCCAAGGGGCCAAGGACTTGTGCGCAGCATGAATTCATTGGCAATCGCCTTGTTCCTGAGCCTCGGGATGATAGGGGAGAACCGCATTTGAGAGAGGTGTGGGCGGACGTGGACGAACTGCGACTGCAAGTAGAGGATTTGACGGTGCAATACGGGGCTTACACGGCCATAGCGGGGCTGAACTTGGGAATTCCGCGAGGCCAGTATGTGGTGCTGATCGGGGAAAACGGTGCGGGCAAGTCTAGCCTGTTGAAATGTGTAGGCGGTTGGATCCGTCCCAGTCAGGGGTCGCTGCGGATGGATGGTCAGTTGTTTGAAGAACACGAAAGGGCCCTGCGTGCCCAGGTGAAGCTGGTGCCCGATACGCCCGCCTTTTATCCCGAACTCAACGCCTGGGAGCACGTCGACTTGGTGATGAGTGCCCATCGCCGTCGTCGAGACGAAGACTTGCGTCGCGAGGCTCGCAGTTGGTTTGAAGCTTTCGGCATCGATCGCAGTCGCGAGGCCTATCCCTCAAGCTTTTCACGCGGCATGCAATATAAATTGGCGATCATCATGTCGATTCTCACCCGACCGAACGTGCTGTTGTTGGATGAGCCCTACGGTCCGCTCGATCCCGCCTCGCAATCTTACTTAGCCAGTCAACTAACCCAACTTGCTGCTACGGGGGTTAGCATTATCGTGAGTACGCATTTACTGCCCAACGACCATCCACCGGAGCGCGTGATCATGCTCGACCAGGGAAGCTTGGCGCTGGATATTCCCCTCAGTGAAAAATGGAACCCTGAATCCGACGTGCCTTTGGCTTTAATCCCGGAACAGCTTTTGCGTCAGGTCTTGGCCGAACGACGAGGATTGCCCCATGAATGAGTTGATTGCGGTCGGCCGGATTCGATATCGTCGCAGTCGCGCGCAATGGTTTTATTGGCTGAAAGTTCTAGGCGTCGACGACCAAAAGCCCGACATTTGGCAGTCCCTGTATGCGCTCTATCTCTTAGCTATTGTGTGTGGGTGGGTGGTGTTGAGTTGGGCCGGAATCGTCTCGATTGCGCATCATTTGGGTGGGCCCGTGAGTGCCCTATGGTTAAATCGCCTGCCGCTCATCTTCACCCTTGTCGCCATCCTGGTGGTGACCTGGCAAGTGGCCAGGATTCCATTGCGCCTTGGCCACGGCGATCTAGAATGGCTGGCCCCTTCCCCTATATCGCGCCGTATTCCTGTGCTGTTTGATCTCATCCCTAAGCAAGCCGTGCGTTTAATGATGATCACCTTAATTGGCAGTGTGTTGGCATCCGCGATTCATGCCCCTCAATACTTAGGGCTTGGGCTTTTGGTCGGTCTTTGGTGGCTGGCCATGGAATCGTTCGGCTATGCGGCTTCCCTGTGGCGGGCATCCCGACCCCGGGGGCCGTTGCCCAGCCTCTGGATTGCCGTGCTGCTTGGACTCGTCGGCCTGTTATCGGTGCTTCGTGCCCCCATGGTCTGGCCCAGCCATTTCGTCATCTTGCCTCTCACTGAACATGCCTGGCAGACCGCCTTTATGGGAGTGGGTGCCTGGTTGATTGCAGGTTGGCTAGCCATCTGGCTGGCCGCACCGAGCGTGCATATGCTGACCATCCAAAAGGGCAGTGTATTGTACGCGGACATTCGAGGATTAGGAACGCGCTATGCACCCAATCCGGGATTGGTTCAAGAGCTGCGGCAAAAGGCTGTGTTGAGTCGGCGGCGGCCTTGGGGCCGACTGCCCGAAGGATCGTCTCGATGGTGGGAATTAGGCCGATGGTTTTGGAGTATGGTCCGGATGCCCGGGCAAATTTTGAGGTTTTTTGAATTGTCTTTGTTCTTGCGCGCGGGATTGTTATTAGCCAGCGACCGTCGGATTTCGCTGGCCTGGCTGATTTGGGTGTTTGTCGCCTATTGGTTTCGACGGGCCAGTCTTAGCCGCTGGTTTCGAACCGATGTGGGCGACCCCTTTATCCGCCAATTTTGGCCGGATACATTGGCCCATCGCCTAGTATGGAGCACCCTCCATCCGCTGCTCTGGGTGCTCGCGATCGCCGTCTCGGCATGGGTCATTCTTCCCGCAGGAACCGAGTTTACGCTGACCCATCTGCTGTTCCTCATCGGACTCGCCGTCTCTTGGTGGCTAGGCGAGGCGGTACTGATCATCCGCCAAATCGACAATGACGGGCGGACGGACGGTGCCCACTTGGGCTCCGTGGTGGCCGTCGGAGCGATGATGTTTGTCGGAGCCCAACTTCATCATCCTGGCGCTGCCTTGGCGGTCCCGATCATTTTACTCTTGTGGTTTTTCGGCCAATGGCAAACCGGATCAGCATCTTAACTAAGAGCGTCCTGTCGTCTGCCCGCCCTGTGACCGTCCTTTTGCCACACCCTACTTGCAGAGAGTGTGGCAAAAGGACGGATCGCGCCAGCGGATACGAGGGCACACCTTCTTGTTGCGGCTGCTCCTTGGTACCTTAGGCTAGTCATGGCGGAGAAACCCCTGACCCGCGTTCCCCCGGCGCTCCCATGCAGGCGACCGGCGCCCGCCATGACCGCTCGGGGCGGGCGAGATTGGTCGGGTCGGGTATTCGGTGTGGCACCGGTGGTCTCGGGGGACAGGACTGGTGCGAAACCCGACAAAGCGTCTTTCGAAGCTCGCAACCGCGCGGGTTTCAGGGTCCCCGATCCGGTTTTTTAGGACTTATGCACCAGGCCTCTAGCGCCGATCTGACAGAGGCGCGTAAGCGATCCCTTCCAGACGATCGGCGCTAAAGAGTTGACCTCCGGCGTCAAATGAACAACGCGCAGACTCGGTGAGAGTCGATCTCACCAGTTCTTGAGTCCCGGGCATACGGTCCAAAATATTTTCGCAGTCGGTAACAGAATGTATGACGCCTGAGTCTATTGTAGACGAACGACAAGGCTTACGAGAAGATGACGGGTCATCCTTCCACTGGTCCGCTCAGGGCCGGGTCTGAGTCTGTCGTTTGATGACTCGTCGTACTAAATGGCACCAAAGCACAAAGTGCAAAGCGGCCAAGCCGAATGGTTCGAAGGCAAAATACAACGCCCGTCATCGGGCAGAGGAGTGAATCACTCATGAGAACACCATATCGAAATGCAGCGGTAGTGGCGGGTGCCGCCATGGCCCTGGCGGTGACAGGATTCTTGCTGGCTCCGTTCGCGTCGTCTACTTCCTCCACCACCAGCCCGAGCACACTCACCGTAGAGGGGCAAGCCACGGTCAATATGAAGCCCAACCAGGCCGTAGTCAGTCTAGGCGATCAAGAATCAGCCAAATCGGCGAGCCTAGCAATGGCTCATAGTGCGGAGGTCACTCAGGCGATTATCCGGGCGGTTGAAACATCCGGGGTGCCAGCCTCGGAAATACAAACCGGCGGTCTCAGTCTCAATCCCGTTTATCCCCAGAACGCTAGTTCGAACCCGCCGACGGTCATCGGATACCAAGCCAGCGAGAGCCTAACTATCACCTTAACCAGTACCGCGTTGGCGGGCCCGGTACTGGATGCTGCCACCGCGGCTGGATCCAATCAGATCAATGGCGTGACCTTTAATATCACCGATCCGTCCGTGCTGTATCGTCAAGCCTTTGCTGCGGCGATAAACGACGCCCACAGTCAGGCTCAAGCAGCGCTGGCCCCCGAGCATGAAAAAATTCTCGCGATCCATTCCATGACATTGCAGAACAACGGGTCGGGAAATACGACCCCAGAATACGCGGTCTTGACCAACGTCCCGGATGCTTCGGTGCCTGTCATGGCAGGAGAGGATCAGCTTTCAGTGCAGGTGACCGTGGTGTATTCGATCGGGCGTTGAGCCCAAGGGGCGTCAACGGTTTCTCCCACAAAGCGCCTAGCCCAACCTCGCCTGTCGAATCGCCGTGGCCAAATTTCTGACCTCAAAGGCCCGTGGCTCGATGAATTGCGACTTGCTGACGATCATAGGTGCCACGGCCTCATGAGGAATTTCTCTTATCACGACGAATGTTGTCCTAAAGGCAGGCTTGGGCGGTGGGGGCTGGCAGCACTGGACCGAGTCGGCGGGAGATCAGGAATTTTTCGGAACAGAGGAGGGGAATTCTTCGGAACCTACCCCAGCCGAAGCCATAGCCATTTTGTTCGACCAATATGGCGACGAAATCTTTAGCCATGTTCAACTCATGGTCGGTTCCATCCCCGATGCCGAAGATTTGGTTCAAGACATTTTCTTACGGGCGTTGAGGGCTTGGCCATCTTTTCAAAAGCGATCATCGGCACGAACGTGGCTTTGGGCCATCACTCGCAATGTCCTCATCGATCATTACCGTTGGCAGAGTCGTGAAGGACAACAAAAGGAGGCGCTTAGAAGCCTGCCGCAGCCCAGGCGAACGGACTTGGCAGATCGCTTGGTGTGCTCCGAAGCCTTAGCCAGCCTGCCATGGCCGCAACGGCAAGTGTTTGTCTTGAGAGTCATTCAGGATCGCCCGTCTAAAGAGACCGCCGCGTTGCTGGGGTGGCCTGAAGTGCGGGTGCGCGTTACCTTGTATCGGGCATTAAAACGCCTTCGACAATGGTGGGATCAAGGAGGAGAGACTGGTGAAAAATAGGCTGACCGAATGGAAACAACGGTTTGCCCCGCTAACCGAAACGCCCATGTCCGATAGATTTCGAAGTTCGATGCTCACATTGTTAAGCTCAGAGTCCGCCCTGCCGGTACTTAGGTCTAATCACCCTGGGGCGCCCTTTAGACGAAGGCGCGGGCGCTTCATCTCTGCTGCGATGGGGATTGCGCTCATCGCCATCGCGGTGGTCCCGACGTTGACCATGCCAGCACAGATCCTGCCTCTTTTTAGAGCGTCACCGCCTTCGTTTTCTCCTCCGGTGAACGAATCGTCTCTGAGGCCCTCGTCGGCCGTGACGGCGGTGAGAGCCAGGTCGGCGGCGGGGCGAGGGGTTCCGATCTTGGAAGCAGGATGGCTTATCTATCATCGTCGCGTGTATATAGTCACCAACCGTCTGGTGGAGCGCGTCGGCCGAACCGACGCCCAGGTCGGCTCCGTTCGCTTGGGCGAAGTGCCCGGAGTAAATCCCGATCACGCTTTGGCAGTGCGTTATCAAACTGGTCAGGCTCAGCATCTGGCTCGATTCGCCTATCCCCAAGTAATCCGGTTTCGCGGGCGGGATTATAGGGTGTTGCATCCTGACCAGGGAGCGCATCCGGATCGGGTTTTGGGTGAAGTGAATTCCGTGTTTATCTATCGATTAGTCGGGATTTTACCCAGACATGCAATTGGATTACTCTTGGCTTCGACTATCCCGCCGGTGACCGCCGAAGCCACTTCGCTTAAGTCCGGCTAGGTGAGAGCCGCTCATGATCCTTCGATGACTTTTCGCGGTCCTCCTTCAGTAGGGTCGAAGCCACGGTCTGAGGGCCCAATGGGTTTAGCGGGTTTGAGCCCGACCGACATTGCTGGCAAGCGCAAAAGCCTTGCCGAACGATCTCGATCGGAAATCAGCGCGAGCCAAAAGGCGTTGTGCGGCGCGGCGTTCATGCCCAAATCCCTTGGCCTACGATCATCCTTAGAGTCAAATCCGCGGTGCCTCCATGCCAACGGCTCGTTATCGTAGGCGATGATCTCCGGAACGCCCTGTTCCAGGCCGCTTGTCGGCGAAATCTCGGCATCCAAAGTCTCCGGCTTTCGCGCCTCTTGAGGGAGGGCCTGTTTTCTGCCAAAACGGGGCCAGGCTTTACCGGCTCCGAAAATACCTGCGGGATGATGCGCCAATCTTAGACGACCGAGGTCGACACGCTCTGAGCGTGAAGGAGCCAACTGGGACCTCGTGGAAATCATCGATAACGGATACCCAATTTGCGCCGCGTTCATTGCTAGTCCAGTACCGATTGACGGATGGCACGAAGCGTTTTTTCAGGCCTCGACCCGGAATCCGGTCTTGGACCGTGTGGCCCATCCTGCCTGGAATATTGAGCGCTAACCCGGGGGCAATCGACATGCCCTGAGTATTGAATATCTCAGCGAACGGATAGACAGGCGGAGATTTTGAGACTAATACCGCGGGGCATATTTAGCCTGGCAGCCTGAACGCTTCTTGTGGCCGGAGTTTTTCATAGATTACCCCCTTGACATGCTCTCAGCAGGAAGAGGATGCTTACGAGGAAGCTACCAGCCTTGGCCACACTATTCCTGTGTGCACTCAAAGGGTCTAGCCGGGTGTCTATACTGGGCGCGGGTCGCATTTGATAGTTTAATGCCAAATCTCTGAGCATCCCAACCTCTTGCTGTCTACTGGGTTCTGAGCACCGTGGCCGTCTCCTAAAACGGAAACTATGACCCGCCCGCAGTACAACTAATGCTCGCCGGTTCAGTGGAATGAACGGTCACTTCCGCTCAGCCGCAGATCTGAAAGACTCCATGGATCTTCTCTGTTCGACAATGAGGGTAGGCGACGGTTCCTGAAAAGCATGCCCAAGCGCCAACCTGTCTTGTGCTCCGCTAGCGCCTAACGTCGGCATAAGCGCCCTCAATTTCACACCGGTCCCAAATGGGACGAGGTGGTCTTTGCCGCTCGCGGGTGCGCCAGGGGTCTCTTTCTTCAGGGCGGATCGGCAGGGGGCATTTGCTAAAGGGTTCCAATCCGCGGGTGCGGACAGAGATGGGTTTCATCGGAGTTTCCGGAAGATAGAGTAGGAAGGCGGAAGATATGGCCGGTGACGATGCGGGATTGTTGGATCGAATCGCTAACGGTGATCAGGCAGCCAGGCTCAGTTTCTATGATCAATATTTTGGTATCGTCGCCGGGTATTGCCGCAAGCTCATTTTCGACCGAGATGCCGCCGACAAAGTTTGGCTAAAAGGGCAAGCATCCTGACTGCAAATTGAATCAGAGGGCCGACCGATGGTGGACTCGTCGGCCCTTCTTGCCTGGATGGCCATCTCTACGCTCAGGCAGGAAATAATGCGCTATGATATCTACACGAAGCGGGCTTCTCAATGCTGCTCATCAGGCTCACTTTACCGGGCAGAGGCCCAACATCGCTGCAGATTTCTTAAAGGGGGGCAATCGATGAGCAAATCAGCGCTCATGGTGATGGATGTACAGAATGGGATCGTCGATCGTTATGGCAACCCCGAAGGCCTGCAGCCAGTACAGTTTGCCGTTCGCAGTGCGCGGGCGCATGGTATTGCCGTGATTTTCGTTCGCGTGGCTTTTCGGCCAGGATATCCTGACGTCAGCCCTGACAATCGCTCCTTCTCGTCGATTAGACAGATGGGGGGGATGATCGAAACGGACCACGCCACCCAGATTTGGCAGGGCGTACAGCCCGAGGGTGATGAAGTGGTGGTAGTGAAACGTCGGGTCAGTGCATTTACGGGCAGTGGACTGGAAGTGATTTTACGTGCTCAAAACGTTGATCACCTCATTTTATGTGGAATTGCAACCAGCGGCGTGGTATTGTCAACCCTAAGACAGGCAGCGGATCTGGACTATCGTTTGACGGTCTTGTCAGACGCCTGTCTTGACAGTGATCCCGAAGTTCATCGTTTGCTGATAGAAAAAGTCTTTGTCCGCCAAGCCGAAGTGCTAAGCGTCGCACAATGGGACGCGACGCTTTAATTCCCAAACCGCAGGCTGAATTTGGCGTGCTCCTGACGCACCAACAGCGAAAAGCTGCGTATGACATTTTGAGAATTGAAGGGGCAGAGCCGAGGGACACCCGAAAATCAGGCGAACATAGCGTGGTTCTTGCCCCGGTCCAATCGAGCCCAGGAACGCAGGGAACCCACGAACCCTGCTTGCAGAGAGTGGATCGGGTAGTCAAGGAGGTGCGGACTGATCGCATCGAAAACACGCATGGTCCTTTCGGAATTTTGGGGCACACTGGCTCTCATCTGGGTCGGTTGCTCGTTTGTGGTGTTGGATTTCTCTGTGATGAGTCCGGTCATTCACTGGATCCCGGCGGCGGCGCTCAGACGGGCCTTGACCGGATTCTTGTTTGGAACCACCGGCGGCTTGATTGCGGTATCCCCGGTGGGAAAGACCAGTGGAGCCCATATCAATCCCGTAATCACCTTAGCCTTTTGGATGCAAAAGAAATTGTCAGGCCGTCTGGCTCTGAGTTACATCGGTGCTCAAGTGCTGGGCGCAATCGCAGGAGCTTGGCTCCTGAGCAAGGTCTTTGGCCGCTGGGCCTTCTCCGTCCATGACGCTGCCACGCTGCCTGGGCCTTCAGGAGACTTTCTGGCGGTGGTGGGGGAAGGTATGGCCAGCATCTGCCTGGTGATTGGTTTGTTCCTGTTTTTGCGCAGCCGGACTTGGAGAAAATACACGCCCATGCTCTTTGCTCCTTTGTATGCAGTAATGGTGTGGTTGGAAGCACCGTGGTCAGGAACTAGTACGAATCCTGCTCGCAGTTTCGGCCCCGAATTGATTAGTCACGCATGGCACGGCTGGTGGGTCTATTGGATAGGTCCATTGGGGGGTGGTGTCGTTGGCGTCGCTCTGTTGCTCCTCTTGTTCCCGTGGCTCTACCAAGAAGTAGAGATCGCTAAACTTTTCCATTTCCACCATGACCCCGACGGCGTATTTCGAAGCCAGCGTTGGCATCAATTGTCGGAAGACACTGGGTCCCGTGACTTCGGGGAAAAGCGCTAAGACGTGAATCGCATGACGGCTATGCTGACTACCAAGGTCCATGCGCGCCGCGTGGCCTATCCGCCCCGCCGCTTGGCCCGAATTCCAGCGAAGCACCGTCACCTTTGAACAGCGCATGACTGGCCACTTCGCTGACCGAATCGACAGGAGCCGAGTCGTCTCTGGGAAAGATCCGGGCACGTCGGGCCGCTTTGAGGGGGAAAGGCCTTTGACGGGTTAAGCCGCGTCGGAACGTTCTTGCCCCCGTCGATGGTTCAACAGCACGCCTAAAAACACCAGATAAGACAGCGCGACATCCAGGATCGACAAACCTCCATGCGATTTAAGCGATGCATCATAGACGCCGTGCAAGGTGGCCGCCAAAATCAAAGCGCCCAGCGCTAGAGCCCAGTCTCGATACCCGCGTTTGGCGACTACCCCCAACGCGTAGGCCAAAATACCAGCCCAAATCGCATGCAAGAATGGGGTATACAGTGCGCGACTCAAGGCCGTCATGGCGCCTAATCCTATGCCCCGGTGCAAGTCGTCAAAGCTAATCCCATGTTGTACGTAGAGAATATTTTCGATGGCTGAAAACCCAAGGCCCGAGCTAATTCCAATCATCATATAGACCAAAGGGTTCCACACCGTGTGCTTGGCCCGATTGATCCCCAAAACTACCAGGACGAAGATCTGTTTCGCAAACTCTTCCGTCAAGCCCACAAATAAAATGTAACCGGGAGCGGACAGGAAGAAATATCGCGAATCCAAAAGCCGGTTGGCGCCGTGAGCTGTCCAAAACGATTCGACGGCCAAGGCAAACAGCGCGCCTACACTTCCGGTAAAGACATAAGCTCCCATGTCGACCAGCAGGGATCCAAAGGGCATCTGGATCTGCGCGGCCATTAATGGTTGAAAGACAAAAAACCAGAATAAGGAAAAATATATCATCATCCCATCCACTATATTAAGGTGGAAGTCGGTGAGCAGGATAGGGACGATGGCAAAAATCAAGAGCCCAAGAAAGAGCCGCGACTTGATAAGCGTGACGATGTAGAACAATCCGTTTCGCGGCAGGCGGCGATGCGCGATGGCAAAAATGCCGTTCTGCTGACTTCGACAACTTTCGCATAAGTCCCCATCTATCGGATCTCCGCATTGGGAGCATCGGCCTCTAACCGGAGCATAATTCATGACATCATCTCCTGACCCAACGGGGTTATTTTCCGTTCGCAGACTTCCCGGCCGCAGAACCTATCCGGCGGCGACCTCTGCTCCCGCCATCACCACGGATGACGTGAAAACGCAGCCAGCCTCTACCCGATCGTGTCCACCCGAATCCATATCCGTAAGCCACTCCGTCTGCACCCAACATACCACGGATTTAGGCGGCGTTGTGTAGGATGACTGGCGCTGTCGAGGAGAAATCAGAGATAGCCTCTCTCGACCCGTAGAAAGCCTTCCCTAAAATTACGAGGGATGGACACCGATTGTGCCCTCCGGGGGGACTACATCGTTGAAATGCTAGGCTCTGCTTTGCTAAATGCGGTCTAAGGCCCCAATCGTACCCCCTACTTCCTTGGAGCGGCCATGTTCGATTTTGACCGAACCCTATGGCCGAGAACCATACGGCCGCCCGCAGGCATCCATTCTTCGCAAGACCATCAGGTTCCCCCAGAACATTCCCTGCCGATGTCGGCAGTGCCTGCTTTGCCACGGTCGCTCCTTATCCGGAACTATTTCGAAATGCTGAGCTACCGAGGGCATGGTTCGAAGTGTGAATGGTGGTGATCAACCGAAAAAAAGTTCGCAGGCAGGGTGGTCGATTTCTTATGAATTTCGCGCGACGAAGGGAGTCAGACCAGAGTGGCACCGAATGATCGCGAGTTTTTATGTTCACCCCTGCCAGCCAGAAGACCCACTGCAGTTTCTCGTTGCAGTCGATTGATATCCGACATCTCAGGGTCTTTAACGATCGCGCGAAAACGCTGAATAAATTCCTCACTCACCCGGATTAACGCGAGTTTCTGGTTCACAATGTTCTTGAGAAACTCTCAGGCGGCTGAAGTGGGTCAGAAGCTGAGAGATCCCCGTTGGTCGCCACTGCGAACGACCAACCTGGCTCCCGGTCAACCTGAACCCTTTTCCACCGTATCCGAGATCTTGTGCTTGGCTTTCAACGCTTCAGTGGTTTTCACGCAGTCAGGACACGCTCGCCTTCATAAGCAGTCTTTATGAACCCGGCGGTCGCGGCTCGATCCGTCATTATCGATTGCGTGCAATCAAACCATCAAGTAATCTACGAATAGGCAGCTTTAGCGCATGATCGTTCAACAAACGTCATAAAAAAGAATGGACGTCCACGCAATTTTCGATTGCAGAAGGCTTGGGCGGCGAGTTTACCGTTTCTTTATCGGTGTCGAATGATTAAAATCTGCATCCGTTAGCGCGGTAATTTCGGCACCGACGACTAAAGCCACGCCCGCAAAATAGAGATACAACATGAGGAGAATAATGGCGCCAAGGCTCCCGTAGATGCGATCATATGTATTAAATCGGTCAATATAAAAGGAAAAGCCTAAAGAAATCAATACCCATATAGCCAACGCCGACAAGGCTCCTGGATTCAACCACCGAATCGGCCGCGGTTGATCGGGCAGTAGCGCGTAGAGCACAATTAAGGTCAGCCACAACAAAATGACCAAGCCAATCCAACGCAGAGCGATCAACAGGCCTGACGGCACCAGTAATTTGAATATCACCCAGACCAGGGAATGCAAAAACTGGGAACTAACCGAGGCCAACAAGAGGGCCAGAGCAATGATTAAGCCAATCGCCAGGCCCGACAGCACCGACAAAACGTAACTCTTCCACAAATGCCGACGGCGGGGCAAGGGAAACTCGTACGCGTGATTCATGGCTTCAATGAGTTGTCGGAAAGCCCCCGACATGCCCGACAAAAAACCTAGGGCACCCAGCGAGAGGAGAGTCGGGTGGCGCGTAGCCACCAGTTGCTTCCAAGCCGTGGCAATGAAAGATACCAATGAGACGGGCAGCAACTGGCTGAGCGGTCCCTTAAATACCTCGTGCAGATGGGGCGAAAGATGCAAAAATGCCAACAAGGCGCTTAAAAACAGAATGAGAGGAAACAAGGCAAATAAAAAATTATAAGCCAAGGCTGCCGCATAGGCAAACATGTCGTCTTGGGTCATTCGACCGGCTAGCAACTTTCCCCAGTGCATCATCCATCTCAGGATCCCAAACCGCATTGACTGCCTCCTTAACCCAGCCGCAAATTCCTGCCCTTGCGCGTATTTTGCCACCCACGATGAGCGTACGGTCTAAGTTTTCAGTAACGCTATGATCTCACACTTTCACTCTGGAAATCACCGAAAAGCAGCAAGAGACCCCGGGATTTTGGATCCCAGCCTCCGTTCAACGCGATTCGCACCGCGGCATCCTCTCTCCTCATCACTTTGGATTCGATGCCGATTGGGCTGCGAAACACCGGCCGCGTGCCAGCTGGAAGCAGGCGGTAGGTGTTTGGATTCGGCCCTAAGGTCTCACCTTGATAAGGGGCTGGTGTTGCGGCATCGAGTTTGAGCCGAGCGCCCGGGCAGCCAGAAAATGGCATCCGTTCCACATCCCAAACCAGAGCACGCGTTGGCCCAAGCGGTGTTGGGCCAGGGCGAAAGCGGCTCTGACTTAGGCAGAACCGCCTCCAGAGGTAGGCGGACGGTCGGCTGAGAGCCGTCAGTGACCCAGGCACCTGGTGCAAAACTCGAAAGATCGCCCTTTGAGGATCGTCACCATGCCGAGTTCGGGGTTCTAATATCCTGGGTTGGGGGACTTATGCCCCAGACCCTTAGGAATTAGGCGCGCTGGTGAGCCAGGACCAGACAACGGCAGCCACTGACGCAGCCACCGTGGGATTTTGTTCGAGCGCGTCGGCAAAGGGAGCGAGCATTCCCTGATAGCCCCCTTGCGAAGTATTCAACCAAGCCTGGACGACATCTATCAACGTTGCCAAGGTTTGGCGGTCATCCAGAGAATCCATTTGAGCAATTTGTTGTTGGATGGCATCCAACTGCGAGGAAATGACGGATTGGGCATCGGCCGTTGGCGTCGTCATCGCGTGCAGCGCCTCGGAGGAAGGTTCATCCGTTGCTCTGACCGTGGATCGCGCAGGGGTTTCCGGGGGGAAAGTCAAATTGAACGCCGATGGATTTCCCAGCAATTGCGTGCCATGATCCGCCAGTTTAACCATGTAGTCGCCATCTAAAAATGCCGTCATAGAGAGATAGCCTTCATGTTCCAGCATTTTAATGACAGGCGTCAAGGTCGTCGGCGCCACATTGAGGTGATGCACCAGGCTTGCTTGCTGAACATGAGCATCGGGATCGAGTTGAAACGTTTCCCATAAGGCCTCAAGCACCGTTCGGCGCAGAAAATTAACCGACCTTTGATCTTCTTGTTCATCCAAAGCCGGAGGTTTCGTCCACTCCGATTCCCGATTAAAGACACTCGGAAAATGTCGATTAAATAGATCCGGGCTTTCCATCAGCGAGAGTCCGCGAGAGTCCAACTGGACAGGAAATGTGCCCAGGTGATCGCTGGAAGATTTCTCATAACGCACGTAGCCTTGTTCCCGCAAACTGTTGAGATCGGATATAAATTCCTCGGTCAAACTCTGCCCCATAGCTTGGGCCAGCTCCGCGGCTGAAAAAGGATGATGATGAAGCCCTGCCGCCTTATACAATCGCTGTAATATGTCTCGTCGTACCGTATTGCGTGCGACCTCGCTACCAGCTGCCACCACTTCATCTCCCTAGTTACGACCAACGCCATTGCCGTTACGGTCCATAATCATCTCGGTATTCGATATCCGTTGAAGGGAATCCTCTTTAACTATTATGGTTTGCTCAAAATCTCATCAAATTACCACCGCTGTCCGTTAGCAGACAACTAAACGGGTTTCTGCTCCTCGAGGCTTCTCTTCACACATTCTGGCAACCTAGGCACCTGGCTAAAGGGCGGTTCAGAGTTCAGCCCGATGGGCGAATTGACCACCAGCGACCTAAACTAAAACGAACCCCCGGAGGTCCCGCCGGGGGTTCGTTCACTGGACTCAACCGACATGTTTGGGTGCCGTTGGCAAAGGACACGTGCGAATGCCTACCAATTGGTAAATGGCACAGAATCCGGTGATGCCGGTTAATAAAGAGACAACGCCTAAAACTCCAAAAATCCACTCTCCGACCGTACCGCCGATATGTTGATAGACAAGAAATCCTAACACTAATCCCAGCACCACCCTAATAATCCGGTCTGTAGTACTTTCGTTGGCCATCATAACCTAACTCCCTCTATTTTTTAAACCCCTCAAATTAGCGTAGCAACTATGATAACTACTATGGTTAGGTTATACTGTTCTAAGGCAAATGTCAAGGATAGACGGTTGGAGTGATGGCGATGAATCCGATTCAGGCATTGCAAGAGATTGGCTGGTCAGAACTCGAAGCACGAGTGTATGTCGCACTGGTTGGCACCAACGAAGCGTTAACGGGATATCAGATCGCGAAAGCGGCACGAGCTGCGCGAGCAAACGTCTATCCGGTATTAGAGCGTCTAGTCCGCCGGGGCGCGTTGATGGAGGAACCGAACGACCAAGGACTGCGGTACCGACCGATGCCGTTCGCCGCCGTAGCCCAGAGTCAGATGACGATGATGGAACACACGTTAACCGCGATTGAAGCGGCGTTGCCAACGGTCCGACCGATGAAAACTTTGGTGACGTCCCGGGGCAGCCAGGCCGTCTTTACGCAGGGATCTTCGCTGGTAAGCGCAACCCGCCATCACTTGGATGTCGGAGCTTCACAAGGGACGGTGCAACCCTTCGCCCCAGCATTAGAAAAGGCCCGGGAAAGAGGGGTGATTGAACGGTTTTTATGCTTCGATCATTGCCCAGCACCAGGATGCGGGGTCTGCCAAGATCCCATTGGAGTCTCGGCCGGAGCGTTTCACCCGACCGGTTGGCTGGTTTTAATGCGCGACGACGAAGACACCTTAATCACCGTGGGAGACGGAGATGAAGCCGAATTACTCCTCACGAATATGGTGCCAATTCGAGAAACCATGAAAATGCTGTTCCGGGCCGGAGAATTGGGCATCCAGACGCATCCTAGCAGCAACTAGGGAACTAGCTGACGCGGTCAAGCAAAGAAAGAGGGGACAGCACAAGATCTGTCCCCTCTTTCTGTCGCTGGCATCGCCAAGCGATGAGCGGTAACGACACGATTCACGGGTATTTCGGTCAAAAATCTTGTCTAGACCCCAATGATTTGATAACCCGCATCTACCAACTCGACCAAAACCTCACCCGCGGGACGGAGCACCGCGCCTGAGGCCATCACTTGTTCTTCATCCAAGCCCATTTGTTTCACGTTTGCGGGACAAGCACCGACGCGCACGTCGGCCAACTTGAGGTCTTGGAGCACTTCTTGAATGCCAGGGTTGGGATCCGTGGTCAAACGCACCCCGGGGCCAAATAAATACACCTCAACCTCTTTTTGATCGCGAACCGTGCGCAATCGTTGCGCTAAACGCAATCCGGCCATCGCCTTAGGCGCCTGATCAGGACCAGCGGTGATCCAAAAGGCAATCTTTGCCATTACCATCGCCTCCTAATCCATGATATGTTCGCTGATTATCTTAGCACAAGATGGTCGCAGCCGCGTTTTTGGGAGAGCCTGATTAAAAAAACCTCGTAAACCGTCATTCGAGGTCACTGCCTGACGGCAGCGCGGATCTCACAGGATTTGTCCGTTGGAGGGCTGCTCTCGCACTATTGAAAGAGAATCGGCGGGACGGCCCGCTCTCCTTCGCCGCCCAGGATCCACGAAAGAGAATGGCTATGCGTCTCGCCCCTGTCTTTCGCGTGGTACCCTCGGCCCAGGTGTTACCCGGCTCCTGATTCAGATGCCCCGCCGCGTCTTTCACCGTGTGACTACGGCAGGGATTGTGTCATTTAAGTGTTTAACGCTGATAAATCCAAGATCATTATACCATCCATTATAAATCTTTACGAGCAAATTATGAAGCAGTTACAACCTCCTCCCCCCTAGACTTGGGCCAGCCCTGATATTAGCCAATTGCAGGTCAAGAGTTGGTAGCGCATCATCCGACGGGCCAAGGCATTCGACTGCATGACCATCTCCGGACTGCCATGGTCGACGATGCGTCCGTCGGCGATCACCGCCACCGGATCCACCAGACTTAAGTTGGGTAGGCGATGGGTGACCCACAATACCGAGCGCTCCGTGGCCCAAGCAAAGAGGCTCGACAACACTTGACGTTCGCTAACCAGGTCAAGGCCTTCGGTGGGCTCGTCCAACAGCAGAATCGGCGCAGATTTGAGCACGACCCGGGCGATAGTTACGCGTTTGATTTCACCGCCCCCCCAAAGGGTTGTTCCGCGACTGTCCAACGGGGTATCTAGCCCTAAGAGCAAGGAGGCGATCAGCGGTCCGAGTTGAGACAATTCGATCGCCTCTTCTAACGCCTCGTCAGTGGCGTCGGCGCGAGCCAGCAACAGATTTTCACGCAGGGTGATGGCGAATATATAGGGTTCTTGATTTACCACACCCATGAATTTGCGAATATCTTCGCGCGGCATCGTTTGAAGATCCGTGCCATCGAGATCAAGGCGACCCGATTGGACGCGAGTCAACGCGCTTAACACCCGAATCAACGTGCTCTTCCCAGACCCGTTGGCGCCGATAACCGCCATATGGTGGTTGGGCTGGAGGGTTAGACTCAGACCCGTGAGAGCAAGTGAGGACGTCCCATCATATTGCACGATAACATTACTGAGACGGATCGTAGGATGTTCGGAGACGACCGCAGAGTTTGAGAGCACGGCCAAAGGCTCGGGAACCAAGGTCATCTCCTGCACTCGCTGCTGAACCGATGGGATTTCGCCGCCTGTTGAAATGCTGCTGGCAACCCGTTGACCAGTTCAAAGCTGGCTAAGGTCAATAGAGCGATAACGGCAACAAAAAATGGGGGCTAGGGTATGATGGTCCACCGCGCGGATAGCAACCATCAAAATCAACCACAAGCCTAACAACGACACCAACAGCGAAAGTCCCTGGAACAATCCCCTAAGACGATGCAGCCGCAGTTTCGTGGCCTGCCAGCCTCAGTCCGCTGTGATGAGACGGGATGTCGCCAGATCCTAGCGGCGCCATGTTCGCCGCCTTTCCGGATTGGTATGCTACGTTCTTTAGTGGTTTTTACTTGGCATTGTTCTTACTCATAGTCGCTCTCATATTTCGTGGAGTGGCCATTGAATTTCGGAGTAAAGATGCGAGGCCCGGCCGAAGAAAAATGTTTGATGCGTTTATTGTTATCGGCAGTCTAATCCCTCCATTCATTTGGAGAGTGGCTCTGGGCAACCTGCTCCATGGCGTCCCGATTAGCGCTCACCTGAATTATGGGGATCGTTTTTTACCCTATGAAACCCCTATGCCTTAGTTGGAGGCGTGGCCACCATTCTCCTGTTTGTTCTGCACGGAGCCCTTGACCTTGGCTTAAAGAGTCCTGAACCTTTAGCCGAGCGCGCTTGGGCCATCGCCTATCGAGTGGGCCTTTTGGCTACGGGGTTTTACTTTGGCTTTGTGGTGCTCAGTTATGTGTACAGCGATTTTGCCCATAAACTGGGAGTGAACCCGGGTCCGATTCCGATGTTGGCGGGAGTCAGCATGATTGCCGTACGTTTTCTATTGCCTGGAAAACATTATGGCTGGGCTTTTGCGGCCACGGGATTGACCATGGCTTTGTCGGCCGTAAGTGTCTTCTTGGTGCTCTTTCCCGACGTGATGATCTCCACCCTCAATCCTCACTGGAGTCTGACGATTTATAATGCCTCAGCTAATCCCTACAGTCTGAAAGTCATGACCATCTTAACGCTCACGCTGCTGCCTTTTGTTCTCGCTTACCAAGCCTGGTCCTATTGGGTGTTTCGAAAACGCATCACCATGAGCAATTCGTTTCACGATTGATTCGAGCAACTGGCTTCGGAGTGTTCGGATCCGAACGACTTGATGAACCGATCGCAAGATCGTAGGCTCTCTCAAGCCGACCGCTGGCACCCTCGCACGTGAAGGCACCAAGCACGATCTTGGTTGGACGCCCCAATCAATCGACTCATGAGACGGGGAATGCCGATAGCACTCGGCAAAATCGGGGGCCAGGGGGGCACCGGATAGCTAATCTTGTGAACGGTGCGGGTCATCATTTTAGCGATTTCAAGACGTGCATCCTAGCGTTGATGGTCGTCGTGGTCGAAAACGATCGTCGAAGTCCTGGCTCGAGTCGGTTGGCTTCGGATTTCTGCCCGAATACCCGTGGCGAGATGCGTGCAAATGAAGCAGAGCGACCAATCTCGGGGCATTCGCCGACAGAGCAGAGTCTCGGAGCCTTTACGCGCTCCGGGTGGTTTTGCCTGTCCTGCGTGCGATTTTAAGACTCGCTCGGAAGAGCTTACTCTCTGCTGTGGTCAAAGCCGGAAGCCCCTAGAAAAACGGCAAATGCGGACCATTTGCGGATCTTGCCGATGTTGCCCGCATAAGTCCACGGCACGTGTCCTTGACCCAGTGCCCTTGATAACAAAGAGCTGTCTCGCAAAAGGAGCCTTGCACAAAGGTTTTATTTGTCTCTTCAGCCCGGTTGTGGCCTAGATGGGGTAGTGGGTCTCGATCATTCTCGGCGCACCCCGGAGTGCCCAATATTTCCTGCTCTAAATAATGCATACCGCCTAGTGCCATTTGCCCCAAGCACTGTCCACAGCTGCCGACCCGACGGTCGGGAAGCGATGCAGTCCTCACTTGATTTGGATCGCCGCTTATCCCAAAACTCGCAGCGCGGAACCAAGATCGGTCCGGGTTATTCTCGTCCATTCCTGGAGACAGAGGACTCTTTGTGGAATAAGAGATATTGTACTATCGGTTGTTCTTGAAGTATTACGGGGATGGAAGCGATGACATGGTGGGCCATTATCTTAGAGTCCAAGATGCTGCCCGTTTGTTGGATGTATCACCCGCGACGATTCGCCGGTATTCGCTTCAGGGGTGGTTGCCCGCTTACCGCGTAGGCCACGGGCCCGGGGGACATCGTCGATTTCTTTACGCCGATCTCCAAACCTTGGCGCGCCGAACTGGGCGGTTTATCCCCAATGAGCCTGAATGGGACCAGGGGCAGTCACTGACGGTGGACCACCTGGCTCAGTATCTTGGACTCTCTGTTCGTTACCTCCTCGTATCACGGATGGGTTTCATCAGGGGCGGAGTGGAATTGGGAGGGTCTTCGGACCTTGGAACGCCAAATCTATTTGGAGCCTGATCGGCCGATTGCTGTGGAGAAAGAGAGCGAGCCATCGCTGATGATGGAATCAGAGCGAGAGCGAGAGTGTGGGTGTCACGGCGAGGGCATGCACCGTCAACACGTAGAAGGCGGGTGGCGCTCGGGCCCGACGCATGGAAGCCCTGCTCGTCAGGGCCATCACGGAATGGCCGGTAGGCTGGCTGGGGAAGAGGCCAGTCTTGTCAAGTCTCAAGTTGTTTGGCCAGGGCAGTCTCATTTTGCGTGACCGTTTCGAGGGTGACTAGCTTTTAGCACGGGCTGAATGGAGGGGCAGCGGTTTTCTGGGTATCCATTCGGCCCGTTTCAGCCTGAAAGGCTGTATCCCTAGCGCCATGAAGACAGCATTTGGTGCGCACGAGCAGTTTCGCTTGGACGGAGAGTCTACCGAAAGCGTGGAAGCTCTCCGCGACCAATCCCAGATGCCGGTTTTCCCCCCAAACACTGGTCCAGGAATGTGAGACGAACGGTCTTTTTCGTGGCCAAATAGCGTGAGACTCGACACCAGTCTGATGATGTTGCGTCGCGCCAGGCGCCATCTCGAAGTGCAAAAAGCGGACCTCGAAGACCAGATTGAGGATCTAGAGCGACGTATCGCATCGCATCCTGACACGCAGTCTCCCTCATAACCGGTGGGGACGACCGCAGCGAGAAGAGAGTGGACTCCGCAGAACGATCCTTACGAGTCGACTCTTTTTCGCTACGGTCTCGGTATCTGGATTCATAGGAATCACGTTGATGGTGAGGATCAGTTGGACTCTGGCAAGGCACACTCTTGACACCACCCCGAACCTCACCCTCACTAAGGCATTTAAGGGGTCGATTCACGTCATCCAGGGTTCGATATATCATCACGCACCTAGGGGGCTGACGCGAAACCCGCCAAACTGTCTTTCGAACATGGCAACCGTGCGGGTGTCAGGGTTCGCGATCCGGTCTTTTAGGACTTATGCACCAACTCTCTAGATCAGAGCGTCGTAGCATGATGATACCGGAACCTATTGGGTGCGCGGGTCATCGTGTGCGTTTTGGGGAGAACGCCATCGGGTTAGGGAACCCATGATCCAGCATGGGATTGAGACGCCTACAGAGTGGGTACAATCTGGCCAATGGGCTCCGCGCAGGATACATGACGGTTTAAGCCAGGTGGTAGAGTTCAGATGCTAAAGTCACCGGGACTCTAGCCGATATGGTGGGTCGTGGCCGTTGAAAACTACGTTATCCTGGTCGCTGCTCTTCATCGCCTGCTTCCCACCGGACTTATCCGGGGATGGATGAAACGTTTGCCTCTGAGAGCGGAGGGCGGCTATTTCTCGTCCCATGGTCCCCATATTTTGGCGCAGTTTTCAGCACGGTAAACGGTTGGCGGTAGCAACCCATCAAAGATTGGCTGGCAGCGAGCTCTGCGAGGTGCGTAAGGCCGTCGAGCGCGATCTTGCGGTCTCACTTGCTAGCTATTTCGGCCAGACGTGACCGAATGCTCGCGCGAGACCGCGACGGTATTGGCGAAAGACCATGCGTTTCATCCACCGCGCACTGTAGCCTTGCACCGCCAATCCACCATGGTACACCCAGCCTACCCCTTTTCCAGGGTTTAACGCCACCAGCATGCCTCTTAATCGCGGATGAAAGGTAGGGAGCGGATAGTCATGATGCAAGCGTCGTCCGATCACGGTGCCAACGTAAGCTCCCGCTTGTTCCGCTAATTGGGCCGTCTGGGGAATCCAGCGTTTGTCATAACCTCGAATCCTCCACAGATCGCCGGCAACGTAGATCTGGTCAGCAACTTCTCCGGTGTCGTCGCCGACAGGATAGCCCTGGCTGTCCAACGGCAAATCCGTGTCACGGAGCCACCCTGGGGGTTCGATCCCACCGGCCCAAATGAGGACATCATAATTCAGACGATGTTCTCCCGCTATTACGTGGTCGGCGGTGACCTCGGAAAGCTGGCTGCCTAAATGAAAATGCACCCCCGCGGTCTCTAATCGCCGATGCGCGTAGGCGGCTAGACCCGGGCCGAGGCCCGGGAGCAGCCGGGTCGACCCCTCTACCACACTCACCCGATGGCGCGACACCAACACCCCCGCGATTTCGATTCCGGTCAAGCCACCGCCTACGATGACGACTGTCTGGTTGGCTCGTCGGTCTATGTGACGCTTAATCCGCTCGGTATCCTTAGCACTCTTCAACGGCAAAGCAAACTTCTGCAAGCCAGCAATGTGGGGAAAGGCGGGGACCGTACCCACCGCTAAAATCAACCAGTCAAACGCTACCTGTTCGCCTGAGCCGAGCGACAACCAGCGCTGGGCGCAGTTAATGCTGACAATGGCGTCGGCAATTCTACTGACCCGTGCGTCTTTTAGCAAATGGTCGTAAGAAACGACCCGACGCGACACTTGCTTTCCCGGACTTAACGCTTCGGGCAATTCTGGTATCAGGGTGTGGCCCGGCTCCGAGTCCACCAGGGTCAGGCGCGCGCCCGGCTCATTCAAAAGTTTTGCGAGCGCTGCCAATCCAGCATAGCCTCCACCCGCGACGACGATTCGCTGAGCCACTTGCCATCCCTCCGTATGCACTCTAGCATGCCAATTCGCGTCAGCGCTGATACCCCTTCCACGGCCATACCTCTTCGATTTTTGCTCCGATACGAGGGTAAATAACTGCTAAAACAAATCACATGATATCTATGTACATCGCATCATAAGGTGTATAATATGGGTATGCTAGTGAATATTGGCAAGGCTGCGAAAGCACTGGGTGTCCATCC
>JAMCVM010000090.1 GCA_023475835.1 Bacillota bacterium
CTTGGGCAAGGTCGTGTCGCCCATCGCGGGCTCGCTTTTAGCCCTGATCATTTGGTTCGCTCCCTTCTTCGCCTACGGGCTGCTGTCATTTCCCATCGCCGCCATCGTCTGGTGGACGATAAAGGAACCTGCCGGCCAAACGTCTGACCAGGCGTTTGGCAGCTACTGGCAGGGGTTGAAGCGAACTTTGACTCAAAAAGCGGGTTCCATTGCCATCACCTTCCTGGCCGGAGCCTTAGTGTTGTTTATTTTATTTGGGGTGTTAAGCTATCTCGCTGACATTCTAGAGAAGACTTTTAAGTACCACGAACTGATGCGGGGACTGTTAATTGCGATCCCCGTCCTAGCCTCGGCCATCTCCTCCTATGTTTCGGGCACGGTGCTGCAAAAACGGCTGGCCCAGTGGTCGAAGCCTGTGCTCAGCGGAGGTCTGGCTCTCATCGCACTGGCCATGATAGCGGTTCCTTTTTTTGCGGTCACGAGTATTGCCATCGCCCTTGGCATTTTAGTGTTTCAAGGGATCGGCACCGGATCGGTGCTGCCCGCAATTAACACCATGGTCACGAGTGCCACCAGTTCCAAAGAACGCGGCGTGGTCACGAGTTTATACGGAAGTGTGCGTTTTTTTGGGGTAGCTCTTGGCCCGCCATTATTTAGCATGGCGATGAGCCATCGCTATGTCGTCTTCTGGTCTGCAGCCGGTCTAGCCATCGTCGCCAGCCTTCTCGCCTGGTTTTTCCTGAACCAACACCAAATGCTGCCGGGTCCCAAGGGTGGCGGCCAGGTTCGACCGGCAAAGCTTGGTGTTCAAAGCGGATCCTCTCCCGGCCCGCGACAACATCTCTCTTGATGCCCGAAGGAGGCTCGGGCGATGGTCAGCGACAAGGCGACTACAATTTGTTCAGCAGCCTTAGATCCCTGCAGTTCCTCCATCGCCCGGGATAACACTGCTCGACGCTTAAGCTTCGAGCCGCGGTTTGGTTATCCGACAAAGTCGCCAACGGCGAGCGCCTACGTTCGTGCAAGACCCTGGTCGGCCTAGACTGCTCTTCGATCTCTTGTTATTCGCCATTTAGGGCAGCGGTCAGCCTGGGACTGGAAAGTCCCCCTTGGCATCCCAACTAATGTGCAATGTTGGTTCGGTGGGTTTTCTTCGACAGGGATTCCAGAGCTTTCCGGGTTAAGGTGGTAGCACATGGCCATACTAGGAACATCACATGACGAGGGGGGGGAATTGACATGGCACGTGGAAGCAATACGGGCAACCGAGTAATGGTTCAGGGAGCACAAAAAGCGCTGGACCAGTTCAAGTACGAGATTGCCCATGAACTCGGGCTGCAAGGCGTCGACGACGGGTACTGGGGTGAAATCCCGGCTCGCCAGTGTGGCGCGGTAGGCGGTCACATGGTCCGTCGGATGATTGAAATGGCTGAGCAAAACATGGCCGGCCGTTCGGGCCGCTAAATTATCGGCTCTCTTAAGCACCTTTTGATAAAAATGGACGGACTTCCGTCCATTTTTATTTTGCGAAAACCCTTTTCCCTTGGCATACTAGGCTAAGGAGGCGCGCACCATGATTGATATCCCGCCAGAATTAACCACCGCCATCGATCACGAACTTTCCGGTGTGCCGCTCGGGCCGCTTCGTGCGGTCGTACAAAACTTGTCCATTCGCTATCGCACCCGCGATTTTGGTCCAGTGGCGACCGAAGACGTCCAAGCGTACGCTGCCTTTCGCCTACCTGCGACATTTGGGGCGGTCAGTGCCGCCTTTAATCAAATCCAACCCCGCCTCGGGAACTCTTTTTCCCCCCGGAGCTTGCTCGATATTGGCTCCGGCCCGGGCACTGTCATGTGGAGTGCCTTCAGCCGATGGCCGTCGATTGAACAGATAACGCTGGTCGAGCGAGATCCGAACATGACCGCGTTCGGTCGCCGGCTCCAACAACATTCGAGCCACGAGGCAATCCAACACGCCCGGTGGCTTGCTCAAGATGTACGAGCGCCTTTGCCTGACCACCCCATTGATTTGGCCGTCGCTTCGTATGTGCTGGGCGAATTGGACGTCACCTCTCGCTGGGCCGTGACCCAGTCCTTGTGGGCGCTTCATCCGGGACTATTAGTCCTTGTGGAACCGGGGACATCCATGGGATTTCTCACCATTAGAACTCTTCGACAGCAACTCATCGCACACGGTGCGCAGGTCGTTGCCCCCTGTCCCCATGACCAATCCTGTCCATTAATCGAGGACGACTGGTGCCATTTCGGGCAAAGAATCCCGCGCTCGCGGTTGCACCGGCAGGCGAAGTCTGCCGTCCTGGGTTATGAAGACGAAAAGTTTTCCTTCGTCGCGGTATCTGCCCGCGCCCGACCGATGCCCAGTCACCTAAGCCGGATCGTTCGCCGCCCCCAAATCGCCAAGGGCCATGTCCGCTTATCACTATGCACTCCTGAGGGAGTGATTGACGAGGCGGTGGCAAGCCGAGGCAGCACTCACTATAAACGCGCTCGCAACGCCTCTTGGGGTGACGAATTTCCTCTAAATTAGGCCCATTCGCTGGGCTCAAGACGAGGCTGAAGGGCTTGATTGAGAGCTTCACCCAAAACGTCAGCCATATCATCGATTAATAGATCAATCTCTTTGGGTGTCACCATCAAATCGCCTAACTTGCTGCCTAAGACCTCATCGATCAGCCCTCTCTGTTCGGGTTCGGCCATTTGTTGCAAGATCTCGTAAAATTTCACTTCATCAGCTAGCTGATTGGCCAGCAAATGCACCGCTTCCTCAGCAATGCTGATCGACTGCACCACGGTGCAAACCCCGATCGCTGCCACCGGCACCCCTAGCGAGGCTTGATTGAGACCCTGGCGCCGATTGCCCACCCCGGATCCCGGATGAATGCCGGTGTCGGCAATTTGCACGCTGCCAACCAAACGGTCCAAATTGCGGGCGGCCAGCGCATCGACGGCCAAAATGAGATCAGGCCGCACCTCCTGGACCACGCCGCGAATCATGTCCACCGTCTCGATGCCAGTGGTCCCTAACACGCCGGGAGCGACGGCGGCCACCGGTCGCATCCGGGTTCGAATGGCATCCGGCACGACCGTCCCTAAATGCCGGGTAACCAAAATCCGGTCTACCGTGCGCGGCCCCAATGCATCTGGGGTCGCGTTCCAGTTTCCCAACCCCACCACCAGCACCGTGGCCTGCAACGACTCTGGCAGCATGGGCACCAACGCCTCTTTAATAGCGGAAATCAACCGTTTTTTGAGATCGGGATCGCGTTCTTTAAAGCGGGGCACATCCAAAGTCGTGTAATGCCCCCGTGGCTTGCCCATCAAGCGTTCAGCCTCTTCTTCCAGAATTTCCACATGGGTGATCCGAATCGCTTCAAGGTTCCGTTCGGTCACCTTCACCCCAGGAATCTCCTGACGCGCGGTTCCCCGCACGATATCCCTGGCCTCCAGCGCCATATCGGTCTCAACGCGAATAGACTGAAAGTTCGGCCGTTCCTGTGCCAATTGCCATCCTGCCTCCATCCGTATCTTGCCAAGAGTGGCATTAGTTTGCTCCAAGGCTCGTCAGGCTATACCGAACTCGTCGCGGTTGACAGACCGGTCGGTGCCAAGACATTGATGAGGCTTGGCAACTTTTTCGCCTTGCCAACATAGTTCTATCGAGTGGGGGGGATGGTTGCCAATGACCAAGAACAGACGCTCACTGTGGTGGGGGACACTCACCCTGACCGGAGCCGCTATTACCTCGAGAGGGCTCGGCATGGTCTATCGAGTGCTGTTGGCCCGATTCCTAGGCGCCGAGGGGTTAGGCCTCTACCAAATGATTTTTCCATTATTTATCGCCTTGGTTACCCTCTCGGTCGCGGGTACTCCGGTCGCCATCTCTCAAATGGTAGCCGACGATCAGGTGGATCCCCTGCCGCTTTTGCAGCGTGCCCGCATGATTGTACTCAGCATCACCATCCCGGTGATGATTATCATCGTATTCGCCGCCCGGCCGATCGTCCTGCAACTCTATCACGATCCGCGGTTTGTTCCCTTGTTGTTGATCTTAACCCCGGCCCTCTTAGCCATTGCCTTTTCATCGGTGCTTCGGGGGTTTTTCTTGGGTCAGCAAATGATGACCGTTCCCTCATTGGCCCAAGTCGTAGAACAGATTGTTCGAGTCATTTTCTTGGTGGTGTTATTACACTTCGCCGCTGACCACCTCATTCAAAATCGGATTGCCATCGCCACAGCGCTGATTCCGATCGGCGAGGGCATCAGCCTGCTCATCCTAGCCATTGGCTTTTATCAATGGCAACGGCCGGCCCGCACCCTTCCCGAAACCCCAAGCCGCCCCGCTTCTACTCCTGCGCCCACTGTCGTTTCCCATCGCGCCATCTTGCGCATGTCGCTTCCGATTATGTTTAGTCGGCTGTTGGGTTCGCTGATTGGTGTGATTGAAGCGGCGTTAATTCCCCGGCAACTCCGTCGTCACGGCTTTAGCGAGATCCGAGCGGTGGCATACTTTGGCAAGGTGACCGGCATGGCCCTGCCCCTCATCTTGTTCCCCACCGCGCTCACCGTCGCCTTGTCCACCAATTTAATCCCGGCGGTGGCCAAAGCGCATGCCCGTCACGATCGCCAAGCCATTGCCGGTCTCATTCAGGAGAGCCTGTCCGCGACCGCGTATCTCACCGTCCCGGTGACTGCGATTCTTCTGATTCTAGGAACCGCCTTGGATGACTGGGTCTTTCACGGAAATCTTCAACCTACGGTCTTCATTCCCCTCACACTGGGGGCCTTCTTTCTTTATTTCGATATTGCGCTCGCCGGAATTCTCCGGGGACTCGGGCGCACCGACATTCCGCTGCACAATGATCTCATTTCCACCGGGGCTGAAGTGGCTATGATCTTAGCTTTTGCTTCGCCCGAGGGCTTAGCCGCCGCCATTGCGGTCGGCTTCATTAGTTCGTGGTGGCTGAATCTTAGGGCCACCGCTCGCCTGACCGGGATCCACCTGCCTTGGCTTAAAATCTTAATGAAACCCGGGCTGGCAACCGTTCCTATGGTATTAGCGGTGCCGCTATGGGAGCGATGGGCGAGTCTTCACCATCTGGCTCGCTCGGTCGAACTTACGGCAGGTTTAGCCATCGCCGCGGTCATCTATCTGATGGCGCTTCGTCTTACCGGGGTGCAGTGGTCGCGGCTGCTTTAGCGCCCGAGCCAGATACACCCCGAGTTGGGCTCGACTGGTCATCGCACCCAAGTAGATGCCCGCGATCCTCCCTTGGTCATTAATGAAGAATGAGGTGGGATAGGCTTTAACATGGTAGCGCTTGGCCACCGAGCGCTCGGGGTCGATCAGTAGATGAAACGAAGACGGAAGGCGAGATCCGAGACTGTCTTGCCAGGCTTCAGCCTCAGAGGGGCGCTGTGCCTCGTCAACCTGAACCACCACCAGATCCCTCAGATGGGCCAGAGCCGCTTGCCGCATGAACGGCAATTGTCGTTCACACCACGGACAGCCACCCGAACCAAAGCTCACCCAGGTCTCCTCACCCGGAATCGCGTGCAACGCCCAGCGGTCGCCAAGACCGTCAACCAGTTGGAAACTCGGAGCTGGTTGGCCAATCGGCAAAGGTTCCCAAGGGGGCCGGTTGGGACGGGGAGCAGCCAGAACTCCAGTGCCGCCGCTTAGCACCTGAGCCAGCGCGAGCACCGCAAGCAATCGCTGCCAAGCTAGGGCCACCGTCCGCACCTCCCGCGACCCTAGCTTGGCAGTTTCCAGAAAAACTATACCGCGACCGCCAGGAGTGCTTCGTCGACTCTGTCGAAGGCTCCGCGGGCGATTTCCGCTTTGACCGCTCGCCGCCGTCCCGGCGACCTATCCGGTGCGATCTTGAGGAGGCATCCGCGAAGTGCGCTCCTGGCCCCCTTGCCCATTGCCTGCGCTCACAAGGGCTCAGGCCAATGCTTTTCAGCAGGCGGCGTCTTAAGCCTCGATGAGCACAGCACTTTTTTAGCGGAGGACGGGCAGCCACTCAGGACAACCAGGCCAACCGGTCTCGCCAACCCCATCTCTACACTGAACACCAGAGCCAAGTCACTCAATGGCCGCATCTAGAAACATCTTTCCAGGCCGCCACGCTTTACCTCCCTCTTCCCGTCCTACACGATCACCAGCTTATCGCCCTCGGCATCGACGCGGGCCGTATGGCCTGCTGGGAGCTCACCGCCGAGCATCATCAAGGCCAGGCGATCTTGCAAAGCCCGCTGAATCAGCCGTTTCAACGGCCGCGCTCCCAATTGCGGATCGTATCCGCGTTCAATCAAATAGTGCCGCGCCGCATCGCTGACTTCAAGCCCGAGGTGATGCGATTGGAGTCGTTCTTCTAGGTCGCGCAATTGCAAATCCAGAATCTTGGCCAAGTCTTGTTCGCTCAGGCGCACGAAGATAACGGTCTCGTCGATTCGGTTGAGAAACTCTGGTCGAAACGCTTCTTTCAGCAACGACTCGACGGTCGCTCGACGTCGATCCGGGTCATTTTCTTCCAAAATGACGTCGCTTCCCAAATTCGACGTCATGATGATCACCGTATTGCGAAAGTCCACGGTCCGACCCTGACCATCGGTGAGACGACCGTCATCGAACACCTGCAGCAAAAGATTGAACACGTCAGGGTGCGCCTTTTCGACTTCGTCAAGCAAGATCACCGAATAGGGGCGCCGCCTCACCGCTTCGGTCAGTTGACCTCCTTCCTCATAGCCCACGTATCCGGGCGGTGCCCCAACCAACCGCGACGTGGCATGACGCTCCATATACTCGGACATGTCAATGCGAACCAGCGCATTGTCATCATCAAAGAGAAATGCCGCCAGGGCCTTCGCCAATTCGGTTTTGCCCACCCCGGTCGGCCCCAAAAACAAAAACGATCCCATGGGCCGCCTCGGATCTGAAAGGCCCGCACGAGCTCGACGCACCGCGTTGGACACGGCCTCAATCGCCTCGGTTTGACCGACCACGCGCTCACCCAGCCGATCTTCCATGTGGGTCAGTTTCTGTCGTTCGCCTTCGAGCAGTCGGGTCACCGGAATTCCGGTCCACTTGGCCACCACCTGCGCAATATCCTGTTCATTGACTTCCTCACGCAATAGTCGACCCGATTGATCGAGTTCGGCCACTGCCTCAGACGCCCGTTCCAAATCATTTTGCAGCGTCAGCAAGGTGCCGTAGCGAAGTTCAGCGGCTTTGGCCAAGTCGCCTTCCCGTTCCGCCAGCGCCTCTTGCAGATGGGCGTCTTCGATCGCCGCCTTCAATTGGCTGATCTTTTGCACTAACGCTTTTTCTTGCGCCCAACGAGCCATTAAGCCGTCGCGCCGCTCTCCTAGTTCGGCCAATTCGTGGCCGATGCGTTCTAAGCGCTCCTTGGAGTCGGGGTCATCCTCTTTGGACAGGGCTTCGCGTTCAATCTCCATCTGCAACCGATGGCGTTCCAGTTCATCCAAGTCTTCGGGCATCGAATCCATCTCCACTCGGAGATGGGAGGCGGCCTCATCCACGAGATCGATCGCCTTGTCGGGCAAAAACCGATCTTGAATATAGCGATGACTTAAGGTCGCCGCCGCCACTAAGGCACTGTCGCGAATGCGCACGCCGTGGTGGACTTCATAGCGCTCCTTCAACCCGCGCAAGATGGCCACCGTATCCTCCACCGATGGCTCGCCGACGAAAACCGGCTGAAATCTCCGTTCCAAGGCGGCGTCTTTTTCGATGTACTTTCGATATTCGTTAA
>JAMCVM010000156.1 GCA_023475835.1 Bacillota bacterium
CACCCCCTATGATGAATCCCAGAGACCCCGTAATTGCATTGAACCGATCCCTTCGGTGGCGAATCGGTCGGGTGCTGAAAGTTCACCCCGAGGAACAAGTCGCCGTGCGATTCGAATTCCCCTACCCGGAGGCCGAACTCATCGCGAGCGCCCTCTGTTACCTTGTGGACTCCCAAGTCCCGCTGGTTCGTACGGGCGCCATCACCTGGACCACGGATCCCGAGGATCCCACCAGCTTATGGCCCAGCACGGATTTTGTCGGTTGGGACACCTCGCCATGGGCCCCGATGATTGCCCAGAAGTACCACACTCGCCTCATCGGACGAGACGATCGGCTCGCCCTCATTTCTCAACTCACCCACCGGGAACAGTGGCAACGAGCTGCTCTGTTGTGGGAGGATGACGCCAGGCGCTTCCCCCTTCACCCACTAGAGACGTATTATTCGCATATGGTATCCTGATAGCGGAAATCGCCACAAAAACGTTTCAGAACGGAGAGGATACTTGTTGGCAACCATGAAAGACGTGGCCAAAGAGGCGGGGGTTTCTCTGTCTACCGTCTCGAACACTTTGAGCGGGAATGTTCGGGTGACCGAAGATACCAGGAAACGCGTCGTGGAAGCCAGCCAGCGTCTAAACTACCAAAAAAACGGGATCGCGGCCGATCTTAAGAGCAAGACCATGCGCACGATTGCTCTCATCGTGGATGATTTAGCCGGCCCGTTTTTTTCCCAATTCATTCAGGGCATCCAGCGGGTGGCCTTGGATAATCGTTATGACGTGGTGGCTTGCAGTGCATTGGGGCAAAAAGACTCGATGGGCGTGAAATTCCTGCAAGAGCGCCGAGCCAGCGGCGCGATCGTGTTTGCCAGCGACATTGCTGAAGATCTCTTAATCGATTCAGCCCGCCGCGGGTTGCCCATCGTGGCCATTGATCGCATGATCGCGAACGACCATCTGGTTTCGATCGCAGTGGATAACTTTCAAGGGGGATATTTGGCCACAAAACATTTGATCGACCTGGGTCACAAACATATCGCCTATATTGCTGGCTCTAACGATTCGGTAGACGATCATCAACGCTTTCTTGGTTTTCAACGGGCCTTGGCGGAGCATGGCCTGTCTCCTCATTTCGATCTTAGAATCTCCGGAGATTTTACCGAAAACGGCGGATATCGGGCCATCAAAACCTTAGTCGCGCAAAAGGACTTGCCGACCGCCATTTTCTTTGCCAACGATGAAATGGCCATTGGCGGGCTTAGAGCTCTAGCTGCAGAACAGATCTCAGTTCCCCAAGACGTCTCCGTCGTGGGTTTCGACGACATCGTTTTGGCCCGCTACGTATCTCCTGGGTTGACCACCGTCCGTCAGCCCATTTATGAAATGGGCGCATTGGCGATGAATATTTTGCTAACTTCCCTCTTGGGATCGTCGCCAAAAACCACCGTCCATAAATTGCCCTGCGAATTAATTCTTCGGGATTCTTGCCAGCGTTTGGCTCCATCGACCCTGTCCTGATCTCGAAGCCAAGACATCCGCTCGCTTGATCCTGACAGGCCAAGAAGAGAGAGTAATGCGAGAAGACCTATCGGAATGCACGACATGACCACTGGTTGGATGCGACAACACAAATTGGGGAATCTTGAGGCCGCATCCCTAAACGAGGCAGCCATCCTCTCGGCTCCTTCGGGCGTGCACTTGGAGTGTGGGATTGGGCAGATTGCGATTCACTGGAACGAAGTCGACAACGCCTTTGGACATACGGTATTTCGGTCTGAAACTGCCGACGGACCTTTTGCTTGGGTCGACCATCACGGCGGTGACACTCTCACCGTAGTTCCGGGTCCACTCTATGTCGACACAACCCTGCTCCCTGCTAAACCCTATTGGTATGCCGTGGCGTCAGTTGTCGCGCCTGGGCATCCTCCTGGTTCGATGTCAGAACCTACGATGGGCCAGGCCCTGAATGCAGGGGTGGATCATCTGGCGGTAACCGGTCAATGCAGATCGCGAATCCCCATCACTTCACCCTATTTGGGGCATGCTCGGCAGCGAGCACCTTTCTTTCTTATTACTTAAGTGTCGCACCCCCATATTACGCCGAAATGTGGCACCGGAGATCGCGTAATCTCTTGGTCTGCTTGACTTTAGCAACATTCCACGTTGCCCGTTTAGCCGACCATATCGAGACTTCGCAGTGGATTGCCTAAGAAGGACTTCTCAAACCGCTCTTGGAGTGCAGCATATTGCGGCGACTGTTGAAATTGCTGGAGATCCATCGGGCCCGACTCCGCGACGGAGCTAAGGACGGCCTGCAAGCGATCCTCAAATAAGGCCCACCAGCGTTCGACCACGTTTTTCTCGCGCAACTCGGCCACAATTCCCTCGAAGAGGAGGCCTAAGGATTCGTAGGCATCGACCCGGCGAAGGTAGGCTAAAAAGATGTAGGTGATACCCCGTAGGGTGACGTGGGCGCTTTGGGCATCCAAGTCCCGAGATTGTGAGCGACCAAGACGTAGGGGCTGCTTCATTTCTTTGAAAAACCCTTCGATGGTCCAGCGCCCGGTCTAGATTTCCATCATTTTCCCTAACGAAAGCGCGGGGTCAGTCGACAGAAAGAGCCGCCATTCCTTAGCATACGGGAATCGGCAGAAGTACCATTGAACCTCCCCGACTCCTTCGTACGGCACGACGACCTCAAAATATCGAGGGTTGAGTTTGCGGCAACGCGAAGCCTTGCCTGCTTTCTGTCACTGGGTCAACAGCGTCTTGGCGTCCACTGCCACGCCTTGGTACTCATATTTGCGCTGGTCCTTGCGCACACCACACACCCCGTGCATCGCCTGAGGGCGAATTTGCCGAACCGCTTGGATGAACCCTTGGCTGCTGAACCCACTATCGGCCAACACATAGCGCACCCGGATGCCGTGTTTGACCGCCCGTTTAATCATCGCTACCGTCTGGTCGATTTGATTTGTCGCGCATGCTTTCCGGGGCGTCGCGCCGGGTGAGCCTGGGATACAGGCCTTGGGATATTGCGCTTTCCGCCGGTGGCCCCGCAGAGGCTTTTCGCTAGGAATACTGAAATCAACCGACAGAAAGCTCGTCCCATCAAACCAGCCCACCCCGAGATCTTTTAAGCCTAACTTATATACTCGGCATTAAAGATCTGATACTGGCACCGATCAGGTTTGAGTGCCACAGCCCTCTTGATCAAGGAGTACGTTTCAATTCTTTAGTGTCGAATATATAGTCCCCCGTCTCCCTTCCCCAGGATCGAAGACGTGGGAGATGTTTTCAATGTGGAATTCCGTGCGGGCGTCTTGGCTGTCGTCAGCGATCAGCGCCGAATTCGGCGCCACAGTTTTCTGCGGATTGACGAGCCGTTGGAATCGGGTGACCACCCCGTACAAGATCGATCGCCAGGGGATCCGTGCGTCATTTTGGAGGCGATCGATCGCATCTTTCCTCATCGTGGTGATTTCGCGAAAATGGCCCGTAAACCAGTCATTGACACGGTTCAATCCCAGGAACGGGAGGAGCATCATCATCATGATCATTTCCGTCACGCTATACCCTTGAGCCTTTTCGAAGCCGGCCTGCTTGATCATGGAGGGCAATTTAAACGTCTTTGCCGCATCCAACCACACGGAAGTCATGGAATCCTCGTGCGTTGCGAGGACTTTTCCAACCTCTGACAAGTCGTGTTGCATAATCACGCCTCATTTCGGGCCGATTTGGATTCTCCTCTAATTATCGCACAAACCGTGTATTCATGCGGGTTTCGCGGGTTTTTTGTCGGTATGATGTCGAGGAAATTTGGTGTATCCTCGGGGTGCGAAACTTAATTAATTATTTGCTATTTCACTATCCAATCTTGTCTCTTTACTGTGTACGCGTTACATTACTGATTATATTGAGGTTCTTTCGGTAAAAAGAATAATATTTAAGCGAAAACAAATGTTTTCCAAACATGCATCTTAAGATGAGTCAGGTTCCGTCGTTCAAGTGAAGGGGATCGCCTAAAATGGGTCAGAGCTTCTACTCTAAATGGAGGAATGCAGGTGAATCTTCCTCACAAGGATGGGATGTCGCCCTGTCACCTGACTCATCTTAGGATGCATGTTTCCAAATCCTTAACCTGGCAACATTGGGGTGCCCCCCTGGAAAGGCGCGAGGAATCTGGTCAGGTCATCTCTCGTGGGCCGACGCAATGTAGCGATGTGGCACCCCCTTAACCCATCCCGAAGACCTGCTGGCCGCAGACGATATCGACCGCCGAAAAGTCTTTGCGGGGAAAATGATGCTCGCAGGGACGGAACATCGCACCCTTGCGGCCATCGGTGGGGAGGGTGGCGAAGGGACGGTCGGCGAGTGGCCAGACAACGGTGCCGGCACCTTTTTAACCGATGAACACCTCTACCCGTGATTACCGGCCGATCCCTGATACGAACTGTTCGAAGACCTGACCGGATCTTCGATGCGTCAGGGAACGCTCTTTCCCACGACCGAGCGACGCTATGAGGGGCTGGCCCACGATGAGGAAGAGGTCCAGCACGAAGGACTCGCGGCCCCAGGGGTCCATTTTGATGAATCGGGCGTCCGAGTGGGCAAAAAGCTGCATGGGTTGCCTGTCACCAGGACCGACCGCGTGACCTATGACCGCATTTACGACAAACGCGGCGAAGAGGCGATGACGGCTGCGGGGATATTGCGGCACTATCTGGGCACCGTGTTGCAGGATGGGTGAGCGCCTTATCGGAAGTACCGGGTGTCCAAGGACGGGCTCTGCCACCAACATCACGAGCGCGAACTCCCCGGCAAGATTGACCAGGTCACCCAGCGGGAATCCTGATCTCATCCCCCATCTCCATACCCTCAAACAACCGTAAGAAAGGGCCATCCTTGGACTTCGCTGAGGGCTTTCGCGGCAGGCCGTGATTCCCTGACCCCGACCCAGGACTTCACAGCCCGCTACCTCGCAACCAGGCGCCAGAAGGCGTCAGGGTCAAAAGTTCGGCGAAACACACCCGAGCGCGCAATCTCCGGCGACGCCTGGACCGATATCCAGACGATCCGCCGCGATTCATGTCCGACTTTCGGGTGCCGTAGACCAATAATCGGGGGAGCACGAGATTTGCATGATGAAAGTGCGCCAACAGATGTCGGGCAGTGTTTTCGGAGTAGGGTTTTGGCCAACTCGCTTGGGCATCCGTCTAGCCAACTAGCCTGGCAACGGATTTCTCCCCGTCACCGTGTCCGAGCGCATTCCGGCCGCACTTGAGCCCAGGATAGAGATTCGAATCAACCAACCCCCAAGATATGAACTGAAAATAACCGGGGCGTACAATGTACAGGGCGTGATACGTTGGCAGTCCACAATATCCAGCAGATGCGAAAAGAAGGGTTCGCCCTATTTTGAACGAAACCGACCGCATTACGCGGGATCAGGTCGGGGATCGTCTCCCCCTAGCAGGAGTTTCCGGGTTGCGACGGATCGCTGAAGAAAACCCCCACGTTTTGCCAACAATAGTGCTATCTCGTTGGGTAACTAAGGCGCCTTCCCATGGCTAATAGAGCACCGTTTCCGATAAACAGGGACCCTGTCGAAAAAACATAATACCTCCCTACCCAAACCAATCACTCAAGAAAGTTGTACAATACTTCGCAAATTCCTAAATTCCTTTCAGAGTAACGATTTCGGCTGATTAGGCGCCCGTAATTAGGAAACTTTTGCTAGAGGGTAAATAGGCCAAAAGGTAAGGAAAAGTGTAGGCGGCCGAGAGGCCGCCACCCACTCACCTGAACTAAACCAGGGCGGCGGGCCAGCCCGGACCCCGTATTTACGCCCCAAGCCCGGATTAACCAAGCCAAGCCCCCGAATCGAATACTCGGGGGAAGGTCAGCACCTAAAGCGGCGCATCCTCTCGAGTTAATGCGCCTTCAGGGCTTCCACGCTTTTGCGCGGCAATCCGGTGATACGCATGATTTTCTCCACCGAATCGCCATCAGCAAGCATGGCCCGGGCCACCTGTTGAAGCCCTTCTTCTCGTCCTTGGTTCTTCATCTCATCCAAAATCTTTGGCATCGCACTCAACTCCTTTGCCAGGATATGGGTCTCGGCGACGGTCAAAAATCGATCGGATACGGCTAAAATCGCTGCCGTGATCAACTCCCGTTCGCGGGGTTCCGGAACCTGTTGAATCAAATCCAGCGTCTGCCCAAAGAGCGCCCGGCGATCCTCTGTTTGCATGCCCAGGGCTAAAGCTAGTCGCATTCGATCCGCTGGTTCCCACGCATGGGCGGCGAGATGGTTAGCCACCACCTCCAACACCGTCTCGCCCTGAAAATCGCGCAATAACACATTTTCGACCCGATACTGAATCGTTCCCAGATCAAGCGTGTCCAGTGCCGATGCGACTCTCGCCTCATAGAGAACGACGGTGCGCACCGGGGCGTGGTACCGCCGAGCGAGCCGAGTGTCATAGTCCAAAAACCGTTCCAGCGACGACTCGCGTTCTGTCTGAAACTCTAAGTGAAAAATGCGGCCATCGACCATCCGCCACACCGTATCGACTCGCAGCGCACTGGCCGGCAGTTCGGTGGGTAATGCTTCCGCCAACTCGACCGCGTCCAGGCCAATCGCCCGCATCGCCCCGCCTGACAACCCCTGCGTTAACAACTTCAAATAGATATCCTGATTTGCCACGCGTCACCTCGCTTACGGTTCTATTATACGGGAATTTGCGTCAACCACATCAGGTCGGGAAGCTTTGGTATGACGCACTATGGCCCTCTGCGAGCGCCTCATCCATGGGCCGCTCCGAATACGGAGCCATCGCGGTGACCCGCATGACCCAGGAATCATCAACCTACGTTTCGCGCTAGGGGAGATATGCGCAAATGCCCATGGTTCGCGTCGATATATCCATGGAAATCTTAAAGCAACAAACGGACTGGAATTCCTCAAACGTCGAGTGGATCAGGTGGAAGAAATGTTTCATTGGATGAGTACGGTCATGAGTCTCCCGAAACCCTTGATGGATGCCCCCTATTACGGGAGCGGTAATGGACAGAGGTTCCCTAGCGATTTAATCGTCGACACTCGGAACCTCGCATCGCGGACCGGTTACTCCTGGCCTGTATGACCAGCCAACCCCTCCTTCGACGAATAGCACCAGGAAGGCTCGCCAGAGGCCATCCAATCCCAAACGAGAGAAAAATCGGGTGCGCGAGGGCGAAGCGTTCGAGGATTGTCGGTAGCGCGTCCATCAACACGGCGTCAATCGTGGCGTTTTTCCGTCTGCAAAAAATCCCTGGCTGTTTGCGGTCTTTTCCTCCTCTTCCGTTTCATTTTTATTCAAGTTTTGCTGGTCGGCGCAAAATCGATAGGATAGGCCGACCTATCCAGGCAGAAAGGAGCTTCCGTCCACCAGGCCAAGGGAGGGTCATCCCTAGAACCCGACTGATCTGTGGATTCATGTTCGGCTATGTCCTCTACGATGCCGCCCTCGAGCCGACTACCTATGTCCCCGCCGCGGCCCAGCCCGATCCTGCCAACTCCTGGTCTATTCAGCGGATTTTTTCGACTGCGCTGCGAATGGTTTCCAGCCGGATATAGCGGTCACACGAGTTTTCTAATTCCGGAGCCACCATCCCCTGGACTCCCATCCCCAG
>JAMCVM010000041.1 GCA_023475835.1 Bacillota bacterium
GGTGCCGGTGACCGCCGGAATCGGAAAGAGCGAACAATTCCAGACGTGTTCAGGAATGTGCAGATCTAGGAGATTTCTGCATGGGTCTGTGTAAATATGCTTAAGCACGTTATAGCGGATCGGAATGGCTCGATACACTGTGGTGGTGGAGCGGGGCGACGGTGAGTTTTTCGCCTATGTCCCCGCCTTGCCAGGTTGCACCAGCGTTGGACAAACCCGTGGACAGGCCTTAGATAATGTCACAGAGGCTATCGAACTGACGCTAGAATATCTAGCGCAGCAGGGGTTGCCCGTGCCTGACTCGGTGGACACGATTGCCGAGGTGGAAGTAAATTAATCCCTCCGCTGCCCCGCCTCACGGCTCGCGAATTGCCCCAAAAGCTCCGCCGTTTGGGATTCATTGAGGTTCGGCAACGCGGTAGCCACTTGTTGATCCATGGCCCGAACAACCCTGGCCGTTATGCCATTATTCCGATCCACAGTCAGCACGTAATTCCTCTGGGCACACTTAAACACATCCTAAACTCGGCACAGGTTACTGTGGAAATGCTCGAAGAGGTATGATGTTGCGGTCAGAAACGCGGGCATCAGCGACGAGACAACAGCCACGAACGGACCGTGGAGGCACATTCGTGGGCGTCTGTGCGCGAAGGAAAGTGCCTTCCTCCTTCCTGACGGTGTTGACGGCAACAATATTCGCAGGTCAATATTCAGGCTGCCGTATACCTAGCGGCAAACAACTCCCAGGTAATCCTCCAAAAGTCGGAAGTGTCATGCGCATTGAATGACCCCGGGCTGCGCTGGCATCTATGCCGTGGTCACTACCGGGCTCACCCATTTATGCTTGACTTAGTGTGCACAGAAACCTAGGAATGATACTCGGCGTTATGATAGATGTCCGAGCTAAGCCGGTTGCAACGTTCCCATAGTGAAGGAGGGATCAGAGCGGATGGCGCTGACCTGTGGGTGTTCTCATTGGACCGCTGACGCAACGTTGATCGAATGGAAAGTCGCGGCGGCGACCAATCAGTCGCGATGGATTGATTGTATCTCATCCCTTCCGTCGGGTTTTCTCTACCTACGGCTTCAAACGTCCACTCCTCCCGGAGTCGGCCTCGTTGGTCCGTTCCGGGCCAAGGCACTCACCCATCCTCCTCGCTGACCCCGAGTTTTCTCCGGCATACGGCACCCGTCCGCGAGAGTAACACGGCTACGAGGTTCAGTGCCCTCTCCGCGACCTCCGGCTCCGCTGAAGACGTCCACGGGTCCTTTCCTCGACGAATGTTGGGTTGCCCTTCGCGTCCTCAGCACGACGACCCGATCTGCTCAGCTTCGTCCCACCCTCCGACTTCGCGGTGTGCGCTGATACGAGTGGCCTGGCCGTTCACGGGTAGTTTCCCAGGATTCGCTGGATAGCTCACCGACGGGGGCGAAGTCGTTCCTCGCTTTGCTCGTCATCGGGTTTCGACTGTGCTACTCCCCAAACCCCACAGGACCTCTGAGCTGCTTCCACCCATTTTCACCCAGAGAAACTGCCTTTGCCCTTCGGCACCAGGCTCGGCGTCCTGATGGGTCCGCAAATCCACGGCATGCGGGTATCTTGACGAGGCGGCAGAATTCGCTGCATGCTGCGGCCCGGTCGGTGGCTAGCCATCCTGGTGGACCCCACCTTGCGGCGGCCAGGACAGGTCCCGTGGAGTTTTCATCCCGAGGGTCACCCACTCCAGATGTCCCCTTGGCTTGACACTAGATGAGCCATTTAGCGTCGCAGCTTCTCCCCCTTGGGGGATGACGAGGTGACGAACTGCAACAGCGAATATATACAAAACCCTCCATGTTTATTGCCGAGCGTATAGCGACGTGTGCCAGGAGATACGCCATCAGTAGGTCTTTCGTGCGCCATTCTTGGATAGGGGCTTAATGCTCAGTGAGGCGCCGTGAATCTCCGACCAAGATCTGAGACGGTGGCCGAGAGGCCGAAAGAGGATTCTGAAACATGGTGTCGAACTCTTACGGAAAGGCTCAGACAGTCGAGCAGTGGGTTTCTTCGAAGTGCCCATCCTACTGATAATTCAGATGGTCGAGCCAAATCTGCAGTAAACGGTGCGATCACTGTTGCCCCAAGACCGTCATTCACCAGCCCTCTCAGCTGATGCGCAAAGCCGCGAAGATTCGAGCATCGTCGAACATCTTTTCTATGCGCTCCCCTTCCCCTTTGTGCTGCTCGACGACGCCGGGATGGTGGTCCAATATAATACGCAAGCCGAGTCCCTCTTTGGCCTGGAACTGTCGGATCGCCACCACGGCACCGTCCTTTCGCTGTTAACCATCGCCCGGACGACCGAAGACGGCCTCGAACCCTGGTCCAGTTGGGAAGCGTTTCATTCAGAACTCCTCAGCGGAGACCGAATTCCGTGCTATCTGCGTAGTCGCGACGGCCACATTTTGTTGGGATCGTTAGTCGGAGCCCCCTTGGTCCATCATGGCGCGGCTTATACGCTGTTAGGTTTGGTCGGAGACCGGACCTCGGAACTGTTAGAATCCCATCTGCCGGCTTGGGCGGTCACTGATCCAGTCACGGGCCTCCCCAATCGGGTGTTTTGGGATCAACACCGCGCGGCCTGGAATGGCCAGCCCGGGACCCTGCTGTTCCTGGATGTCGACGATCTCAAAACCGTCAACGACTTGTATGGCCACGAGACCGGGGACCGGTTGTTAGCCACCATCGGCCACACACTACGCACCGTCCGGCTTCGCGACGGTGTGCTCGTTCGGTATGGGGGCGATGAATTCGTCGGCTGGTGCGCGGGATCCTATGTGGATGAGGCAGCTGAGTACGCCCAGGCGGTGAATACCCGATTGCAGGAGGGGCCGTGGGTCGATGCCCTCCCGATCATCCCGCATGTCAGTTATGGAATGGCCCAATACGCCGCCGGCCATCTGGAGGAGGCTTTGCGACAGGCCGACGATGCCATGTACGCTCAAAAAGGGACGTTGTTGCCCAGTCAGCGAGGCGGGCGGTTGATTATCAGCCGCCATCGCCGGACCGACCTGGAAACCGTGGAAACGTCGGTGACTCAACCCGGACAATTTGCCCACCAGTTTGGTGTGGAATTCGATCCGGCGTTACGCCGTCTCTACACCCGAGCGGTCGAAGAGGCTCAAACGTTTGTCGCCTTTGCCGATCCAGAGCCGGGCACGGCGGTGGTCGAAGTGGGAGCCGGGACGGGACGCTTGGCGTTTGATGGGGGGTTGGCCAATCGGGTGGGACCGGAAGGCGTCCTGCTGCTGACCGATCCATCGTCGATGCAACTGCAACAAGCCCGACAGCGAGCTCAAGCCACCCCGTGGGTGCGGTTTTTGGTGGCACCCGCAGAGACGTTGCCCTTGGCCTCGGGCGGGGCCGATTGGGCCCTGGGAGCTTGGTTTTTGCACTTGTGCCATCCGGTCACCACCTTGCATGAATTGACGCGGGTGCTCCGACCCGGAGGCCGCCTCGCCTTGGATGTCATCGTCGATTGGTCGTGGCCCCCCGCCTGGTTGGACATTTTGTGGCCTTTGCGACAAGCGCTCACCGACGCTGGGTTGCCGTTTCGTGCTCCCGGTCACCGCTCCGGTGAGATCGCCGCCCTCTGCGCCGATCTGGGACTCCAGGTGGAACGAACGGTTCGAGAGAGCGGACAGCTCGCCTTTTCCGATTGGCGGACCGCCTGGCGGTTCTTGGAGCAGGGCGGTCATTTGTCCGTGATGATGCAAGGGCTGACGCCGGCTGTTCGAGACCCCGTGCGCGAGGAAGTGTCCACCCAGATGGCGGCCGTGTTTGCTCAGGCGCGTCCGCAGGATTTGGTCGTCCCCGGCCAAACTGAGTATCTGGTCATCCGAAAACCTTAGCAGGCCCGGCTGGGCCTTGACCAGGCCGCGGACGAGGTACCTCCTAGCCTCTCCATAACCCAAGGCAGAAGTGCTCGATGGAACGTGACGTGACAGAAGCTCAAGTGCGCCAAGCATTGGCCTCTTTGTTCCCCTTTCTCACTCGCACTTTGCAGCGAGACTGTCAAATCGCTACGACGTTCTTTACCGTGCGGCGACTCCGGTGGATTCGGCCCTCGCCTCCTAGATCTTCCGGTGGTATTTTCTCTTAGCACTCCGGCGCGAGGCTCTGAACCTTGGGATAGCCCCATTGAAGAGTTTGGCCTGAGTGGCATCTCCTTCATCTATCCCCCGTATCATCTTCGGGTCTGGAAGGCAGACGAAACTCATGTGGGTGGGTTGCCACATCCTCGACCAAACAAGCGTTCTGTGCCCAGCAGATGACCTTTGGCTGAATGGAGGCTCCAGCCATTGTGCTCAATCTGGCGGTGTTATGGGACGTCGATGCCCACTGGCATCTCCGATTCCTCCGGATTGGGCCACCCCAAGCGGAGCACGAACGGTTTGGACTGACGTGGCATTTTGCCGTCGCCGTGGACTCCCCTGAAGGCGACGATCCCCGATGACGGTGGGTCAGCAACCCTCTCCGGTGGATCCCAACGAAGCCACCATTCTAGACAACGAAACAACGAACGGACGGTGCCAACCGATGCTCGCGTGGGCCCCGGAATTGATAAAGAAGGTCCGCGTACAGCTAGATATCCACTAACAATTACCAAATCCCAACCGACAACTGACTATCCACAGAAATACGTCCTCACAGTGGCGGTCCCAAAAGCACACAGGATTCCTGGTCCTCCTGGTCAAGCACGAGAGCCCTTCAGAGCGGTGCAAGTCTCAGACTTCCCTGGGTTTCACTTGTGGTATAATTCGGCCTTCCGCGATGCTTGCTGCGCACGATAGTTCAAAGCCAGGATCATTCCTGCAATACGGTACTATACACAGGAGTAGACAGTCATTATTTGGACCTTAGTCCCGGCCCGTTTTCCGACTACCAAAATGCAAAAACCCCAAAGATAACTGATTCTACCCTCTAATCAGCCCTCTTTGGCATAGTGGTTATACCCAGATTATACTGCGCACGGGTCATAGTTTCCGCTTTTTGGAAGGACGCCATCGTGGTGGAAAACCCTTATGCGGCAAGGTGTTGAGACCCCCACAGGCTTGGCATCAAACCGTCAAATTTGACTCGCGCGAGGATGGGACTATCCTCGCCCCTAGTGAGGCAACTATCATCGGAGAGCCGGATGTGGGAAAACCACCAGTCCGGTTCGGTGAGGAGATGGGGTTCGGAAGCCCCCCCTCTTACTCTACCCGACACCGTTCAACGGTCCCAGTGAACGGCCCGAGGACGCAGTGTTCTGGTTGACGGTCGATGGCTTGACCCCGAATGACTGATTGCCGCACAGCTTCTCCGTCCACCGAATCTTCACTGCCTCGGGCAGGGCATCACGGCTTTCTGAGGAGGATAACATTTGCCTGAGCCGGATGCGCGGAAACATGCACGTCCGGTTCTGAGGGGGACCGAGCGCCACAAGGCGGTCGGTCCCCCTGGCAAATGTGGGGTGCGATTACGAGATCTGAACAGAAAACTCCTGTAGGGTTTTAGTGAACAAATCGGCCGCCTTTTTGTACGATCTTTAGAGAATTAGTTTTCGGACGCTTCTCCACATACAAGGAAATCTTTAGGATGATGACAGTGACGATTTCGGAAATCGATATGCAGCGGCTCCAGCGCGATCGGTTCGAATATCCGCAGCCTCGGGTCCAACGGAAAATGGAGGCCGTCTATCTCATCGGCCAAAAATCCCTCTGCTGCGAAGAACGACGGCCATCAGGTCACTCTTTCACTGGAGAATTATCCGAAGTCTCCTAAATCATAGAGCGCCATCATATAGGGATGACGGCTATCATAGTGGGTCAACGGTACTGGGTTTTCAACCCTGCCGATCGGCCGACAATGGCTGCCGGCGGCTCCTGTAGCCGCATCGCCTAGATCGTTCCTGCACTCCTCCAACCACGCGGACAACTGCTGCACCACGTCCGGATGCTCCTGATAGACATTGCGACTTTCACCAATGTCCGCATCGAGATCGTATAAGGCTTCCATCGGCTCTTTCCCTTTGTGCACGTGGAGCTTCCATCGACCCACCCGGACCGCTTCCAACGTGTCGCCCGCATAATAGAAAAATGCCTGGTGGGGTGATGCAGCGTTTTCTTCGTGAAACAAGAGCGGACGAATATCCCTGCCGTCAATCGGCCGCTGGTGGGACACCGTGCCCCCGGCTAAATGCACCAACGTCGGCAAGAAGTCAATCGAACTCGTCACCTCGTCGCAGACTTGGCCGGGAGCCAGGGTTCCCGGCCAATACATAATACAGGGCACCCGCATGCCTCCTTCCCAGGTCGTGCCTTTGCGTCCCCGCAAGGGCCCATTGCTACCCTCATGGTCGGCCCGAGATCCATTATCCGAGGTAAAGATAATGAGCGTATTCTGTTCGATGCCGTCTTGACGCAACTCGTCCACCAATACTTCGGTCACCCAATCGATTGCGGCCACGGCCGCACCGTAGGCTCCGTTACGCGACGATTTCATAAAGCGATCCGGCACATATATCGGTAAATGGACATACATATGGGCCAAGTAGAGGAAGAACGGAGTGTCTTGATGGTTACGAATAAAGCGGACCGCCTGTTCTGTATATCGCTCCGTGAGCGCCGTCTGATCGGGTTGCTCTTGCAAGACCGTCGCATCCGCCATCAGCGGTAAAGGCGGGTGCTGTTCGCGGTTCACTTGCCGACCCATATCGTTACTATAGGGAATCCCATAATAGGCATCAAACCCATGGTGGGTTGGCAAAAATTCCGGTTGATCCCCACAGTGCCACTTGCCAATCAGCATCGTCGCATAGCCTTGGCGGCGGAGTTCAGCAGCCATGGTGGACTCGTCCGGATTCAAGCCCACCCCTTGGCCGGGAAACAGCACCCCCTTCCCCTCAAAACTGCCAAAGCCAATGCGCCGCGGATAACACCCAGTCATCATGGCCCCGCGAGACGGCGAACAAACCGGCGACGCCATATAAAAATTCGTAAACCGAATCCCCTGCTCAGCCAGTTCGTCTAAGACCGGGGTGCTATGCACCTGCGAACCGTAGCAAGCGAGGTCGCCATAACCTAAGTCGTCGCAGTTAATCAACACGATATTGGGCTGCTCTCGATGATCCATCAACAAATCCTCCTTGGGTAGGATGTTTCCTAGCTCCCATGATAGCACCGACTTGGCGGCAATCACTCCGACCGCGTCGGCCAAAACACCGACCAAAGATAGTGGCCCGGCGACGTAGACAATCTCGGCACCTTAAGAGATGCCACGAGAGACTCGCCGAAATCTGAGATCTCAACCACGGGACAGGCGCAAATGAGGGTGAAAGCCCACCCGCCGGGAAGAGCTTCCCCCACGGGCATCTCCTAGCCCACCACCGAATCCAAGTGATCCTTGAGGCCCGATTTGATCCACTTGGCGGGAAGATCCTGACCCCCTTTATCGCCCCCCGGAATTTCACCCTATCCAAGTGGAAGTGAACATGAAGCCCTCATCGCCTGATAGGGAGCCCAATGAGCCCCGCAGATCAGAATTTAGACATCGGGGTCCAGCGGGCCTTGACCTATGGCTTGAATTCGG
>JAMCVM010000219.1 GCA_023475835.1 Bacillota bacterium
GCCCGCGGGTCGAATTTAATGGTTTGATACCAAGGCTGTGCGTGTCTCAGCACCTTGCTGCATAATGGTTTTCCACCACGATGGCATTCTTCTAAAAAACCGCAAACTATGACCCGCGCGCAGTATAACAAGGCTTACCCGTCTGGGAATATCTGAAACGAGCGCACGAAGGAACCCGATGGCCACTGAAGCCAGACCCGGAAATAACGTTTAGGCAGGACGACCTCATCGCCGTCCTGCCTAAAGGAGGGGAGATAGCAGGCAGTTAGCACGAAGCGGAGAGTGTTCGTGGTGGTTGCCGAAAATGGAGATCAGGGTGTCAGAAACATGTGGACATCCTCCCCATGGCTAAGGCCAGGGGCATCCACTCAAAAGCCGTTTGCGGCTACCGCCGCAGGGGCCACTCACCCCCATAGCTAAAGCTAGGGGTCCGTCGTAAACGGCCCCGTGTGATCGATACGGAAGGGGCGTTCGGTGACGTGGAGGTTAGGGCCCCGGCCTTGGGAGGCAGGCCTCCATCCTACTCTCCTGCAAGAAACCCAGCCGGGTTCAGGTCTCATCACAGGCCACGCGCGAGGAGGGACTGCCCTGTCCCATATCCGGGAACGGGCGGGGGCAACCTTGGACGACGCCTATTTTGGTGCGTTTGTTAACATTCTTGGTGGAGTCCCGACGACGGATGGCGTGGATGACCCACCCGTTCTCTGGATGGGGGCCAAAACTCCTCGATGACCCCAGGCAAAATCCGACGCACGAAGCCGAAATGCTGCCAAATCGGGGGCGATGCGTCTCGCAGAATGGCGTCCATCCGGGCTTTTACCCAGAGGTCAAAGATCCCTGGTGTTTGGAAGAGCTTTCCCTCCCATTCTCTGCACTGGAATGCTCGGTGGACGCATGGACCCATGGTCTCTTCATCCGTTCCGGCGTGGCCGAGCGTGACTGATTTGAGGGCCAGGCGCTCATGAGCCCAAACCCAAAGTCGCTGGCGTGATCCGATGATTCCTAGCGAATATCCGTCCCCCAACCACGATGGCCGACGGTCGGAGACCGCTTCAGATCGGCCGGTTCATCACGCGGTGTCGAGCGTGTGGCCACTCCCGCAAAAAAACCTGAGTAGTTACAGTAGGTCATGGGATGGGCGCGGAAGGCCTTCGCGTGTGACCGATCGGGAAATATTTGTAGCCGGCACGGCCGACTGAGAGTTTGACCACCTCCAGTGGACCTGTTGGCGCCAGTTGCAGGGCGCATGCATTGGGGCTGCCTTGCCCGCCCCCCTTGAGGATGGACCAGGGCGCTGTCCTTCTTCCACCACGTGGGGGCCCGGATCGTCAACGTCTTCTGCTGGATGCTGAATAAGATGACGATCGGGAAGATGCTCGCGGGAATCGCCCGATTTTGTTAAAGCATGCGTCACGCCGTCCACAGATGTGGACCTTAAATCGTCAAAGAGGGGAGGATCATGATCCGGGGCCACTGCGGGCAAAGCATGTTGTCAGCACGCCGCCAAGATCGATGTTCGAACCAAAATGGCCACACTTTCCAGGCAGACCGTAGTAGGATTTAGGGTCCGAAAGATTGTAAAACTATTCGCAGTGCCTCACACGTCTAAGCAAGCGCGTTACCTCAGAACTTGGTCGATCTATCGAATATCAAACCTAACATAAAGCTTTAGCGCCATCCGACGCCCGTTAGCGGGTTCAGCGATCTTGCGGTATGGCCTTATCCGGCTTGGTTGTGGGTACGGTCGGAATCGGTCTGACCGTCCTGAAAATCGCCAACATAAGAACACCGTGGGTAGTTTTCGCACACTGTGTAGACGTCACCGGTAAGTTCCAAGGTGCGATATACGAGATCCCCGGTGCGGCAACGTGGACATCGTCCAGCTTTGTGGACCATCTGAATGCCTCCTCTCTCGATAAAACGTTCCTTAATCCAATTCTAGCACAGTTAAATCTAATTTTGGCGCTAATTATACTAATATAATTAGTTTGGTTAAATTAGTCCAATGATGCTGGCGGTAATTGGACTCGGGCACTCGTCGTTCCCTTCTCACGGCGAGTTCAGATCCATCGCGAGGGGTAGCCAATTCATTTCGGAGCGCGCGGCCAAGCGGAAAAAGGGAAGGAATGGATTCCGGTGTGGGAGCGATGGCGATCTGCCGACGAAAGAGCGGTGTGGAGGATAACCGAGAAGACTTTTTAACCCAGGCCATATTAAGGCGGCAGAGACAGAAGGATTGTGACAGGAACAGGATCGCACGCGATGACCGTGAGGATACATATTTGAGCCGAGCCCGGGCATGATCATGTTCTATGACCAGAGAACCTTTAGGATTCCAGTCTAAAGACCAAAGCCTTCGGGGATCAGGAATAAGAACTTGGCGGATTTTGGCTAGGCGGCTCGACGAACAGTTGGCGGAGTGGTTGGCAGCCTTCCCGGCAGTTAGTATTGCCCAGGCGCGCTTTGCCGGGGAGATGCAACAGACCGAAGACGTCGTCGAATACTTAAGCAGGCGCTACCACGATCTGGTAGTGCGAAAACGTCGGGACTCGGCCGGAGGCAGTGGATCTCTGCTCTATTTAGATACCATGGTGGCCGACGATCTGGTGCCGTTTTTGGATCCGCCAGCATTTGCTGCCGGTGCCCTGACGCTAAAGACGGCCGAGAGTTGGGCCGACATTTTAACCGCCATTCTTCATGGCCAGGTGGCGTGGTGTCCCGAAGACCATGGTCCTGGGCTGTTGGTGGATATCAGCCATCCCCCCCATCGGGCGATTGATCGGCCCGAAACCGAGCAAGCGATCCGAGGGCCGCAAGAGGCTTTTACCGAACTCGCCTATTTACAAGTGGCTCAAGTTCGCAACCGACTGCCGAGTCCTGACCTCGTCGTCGAACGCCATCAGATGGGTCGGCGCGCGCCTACAACGGTCCACCTTTTATTTCTGGAGGATTTGGCTCGGCCAGACTTGGTAGACCGCGTGCGGGAAGAGGTCACCACTCTGACCTTGGATGCCTTGACCAATGCGACTCGCTTGGGTTCGGCGTTAACCGCGTCGGTTTGGAGCATTTTTCCCACCGTGCGCTACTCCGAACGCGTGGATTTTGTGACCTTGGAACTAGAACAGGGGAAGGTGGCCCTTATGGTCGCCGGCGACCCGTTTGTGATCACGTTGCCGGCCACTCTGATGGATTTCTATAGGACTTCAGGCGACTATACGACTCCATGGTATGATGCCTCTTTCTTGCGTATGGTGCGGTTGGCCGCGTGGGCATTTGGCATCTATTTGCCTGCGGTCTATATTGCTTTGACCGAGGTGAATCCAGACCTTATTTCCCCCAAGTTGTTTGATCTCGTAGCCGGGAGTCATACCGGGCTGCCCTTTACCCCATTGGTTGAAGTCGTGGTCATGATTTTGGTGATCGAGATTTTGCGTGAGGCCGCGGTTCGCTTGCCGAAAGTGGTGGCATCCACCATCGGTACGGTGGGAGCCATCGTCGTCGGCACCGCCGTGGTGAAGGCGGGATTTGTCAGCCCGCAGATTATTGTGGTGATGACCTTTACTGCTTTGAGCCTCTTTAGCGCACCTACGTATGAATTGATGGCGACCTGGCGGCTGGTGAGTTGGCTCATGTTGATGGCCGGATTTCTCTTTGGCATCTACGGGCTGGTATTGGCCACGCTGTGGATCTCCGGCGAGCTGGTTACTCTAACCTCCTTTGGGGTTCCTTACCTCACGCCGTGGGCGCCCTGGCGGCCCAAGGACCTTGTTAACAGCCTGTGGCGTGTACCCTGGGCCTTTTTGACCCGGCGCAGCACCGGGAGCCGGGCTGCCGAACTCAGATGGGGACAACCGCCTCATGATTAAGCGGAGGGGACACCGCTGGGCCCTGGTCAGCCTAGCGGTGATGCTCCTCGGACTCTTGTCAGGGTGTTGGGATCAAAGACCGGTGGAAACGCGGGCCGCCATTTTGGCTATCGGTGTTGATCCCGGTCCCCGCCCAGGTCTCATCCGGGTGACGTTCGTCTTTCCTAACGTCACCTTAACGGCGGGAAGCCTGACTAGTGTACCTTCAAGTCAAGAAACCTTTACCATGACCGTCACCGCGTCGACCCTTGCCGCTGCCCTCTCCGCGGTGCAACGTGAGCAGAGCCGCGCTATCTATTTGGGCCAAGTCCGTGTGGTCGCACTTTCTACGCGCCTTGCGTCCAGAATCTGGACGACCTCGCTGCACGATCTGACTCAGATGGGAACTATGGTGTTGAGCTTTTGGGTGGTCGCTGCCTCGAATGCGTATAAATTAGTGACATTGCATCCACCAACCGAGATGGTTCCCGAAGTAGCGTTGTATCGTGCTCTGTCCTGCAAGTGCCAGGATCTTCGGTGGCCGGGGAGGGCGTGGAGTGTATGGACCAACGCGGTGACGCCTGGCGTCACGCCCGCGGTCGCTGATGTGAGTGCCAACGCGGCGACGAACACCTTTACACTGAACTCGCTGGCCGTTTGGGCCCGAAACGGTGTGAGCACATGGTCTCGAGAGGCTACGATCGGCTGGGCTTATCTCACCGGCCGAAGTCTGGCCGAGTCGGTGAGCATTCGGACTCCGTCGGGCAATATCGCAAACATCGGTCATATTCACGGCACTGCCCATCTTCAGTTTAGCGGTACCGTACGCCACGTCCAACTGGTGGATATCATCCGGTTGCAGGGAACCGTGCTCGGAGGAGGGGCAGAGATGGGATCTGGGAGACGGGATCCCGCGCTGACGGAAGACGTCAGCCGTACGATCCGTCAAGCCTGTGACGCGGCCATCCAGGCGGCCATCGATGGCCACACCGATCCCTTCGGCTGGCATCGCGATCTCATTTGGCGGAGGGGGGATGCATTTTCCCCCGCCCAGGCGGGGACAATTTCCTGGAAGGGGTGGCGAGTTGTGGTCCGCCTGAGCTTTCAAATCCGTAATGAAGGGGTACTGCGATGAGGCCATCACTCAGCCCTCAAAATTATGCGTCAAGCCTTTTGGCCAGTGTCCTGGCCGGCTCACTGTTTTGCTGGCCGCTTCACGTCGTCTTGGCCGCCGGACAAAACGCGGACCTGGTCCTGCTGCTCGCGGGGGGAACGATGGCCATTTGGACCGGCATTGTCCCTGGGGTTGGTCGAGAACCGACCCCCGTGGCGACTGTCCTCGACGGGATGGCCTTGGTTCTGATGATGGCGGTTGACGGACTTATATTGGTGTCTTTGGGTAGCATGCTGCAAACGTTCTATTTCCCTGAAACGCCTCGTTGGGCTCTTGTAGGCATCTTTCTTGCGGTCGTGGTCGGATGGACACTCAGACGTCCTCATAGCGCGCCCATTCTGGCCGGGTTATGGATACCGCTGCTGTTGGCCGGATCATTAGGGATGGCGGGCTTAGCCTGTACCAACCTGCGCTTCATCCGGGTTTTGGCGCCACTGCCGACCATAGGGTTAAGACCTCTCGGTCTCGGTTTGGTGGTAATGGCATTTGTCGTTCTTCCGCTGCCTATTACGCTCCGGAGATATGGCGGCCTGCGGCAGGAGACTCCACGGTGGCGCGATCGACTGATTCCAGCGATGGTCGCTTGGGCGTTCTTGGGCGTTCTTTATGCGGTAGTAGTGGGGACGTTGGGCCCGACCGCTTTGACTCATTTGCGCTGGCCATTGGTATTTACTCTCGATCAGGTAACCCTCGACAGCGCGTTTTTTCTAAGCCGCATCGGCCTTTTAGTGATTTTTGCCTGGACCCTAGGAGCGGCCGTTGGCGTCTTGGTCCATTTCGATGTGATGGTGAGTTCACCCAGGGGTATCGGAGCGCCTCTCTGGGCAATCCCCGCGATTGGGGCGGTTTGGTTTGCCGCTATCCTGGCGATTCCATCCCCGGCGTGGGCAACCTGGTGGTTGGTCCACCGAGTGGACTTCGCGGCGGCTGGCTACTTAACCCTCGATGCGTTGTATTCTAGTCTGCGGCTGGCACACTCACACCGCGCTCGCTCACGTTTTGATATTCCGTGAGGTGCTGGGTGGGAATACATCAGACCATACTCCATCGCTATGGGGGAGGTTAGGCCGATCATCAATCCGTCGATCCCCGCATCAGCCGCGATCCTGACTGGGCCCTCGCGGCCTATTCGCGCCATCCGCATTTCCTGTCTCTATGCTGGGGAGCGATTTGGGAAATTTTGGCCGGAACCGGATTTTTCCTGATTCCGGGGATTGGGGCCTTGTTGGTCGCCGGGACTTTGGTCGGGGTGCTTGTCGGCGCACTCGAAGGCGGTGTGGTGATCGGGGGGGATTAGTGCCTTCGGCGCAGCATGGGTGAACATTGGGGTGCCTCAAAACCATGTGATTCGCGACAAAGAAGCGATTAAAGCGGATGAATATGTGTTGATTGCCCACGGTTCTCCAGAAAATGGTGTCCGCGGACAGCGCTTGGTTGACCAAGCCAAGGCAACCGAGAGTGCGGTTTTTTCGGCGAATTAGCTTGGCTCTGTCGCCAGGCAGCGAGATCGTTTTCCTATGGCAGGACCCTGCGCTCGCTCGGCTCCTCTCGGGATCGGCTGAACGGTCTATGAGACTGGGTGGGCTTCTGCGAATGCTGACCTACCGTAACTATTTAGGTATACCAATTAGGTTCGTCTAAATTAAAGTAGAACGGCAGCCAAACCCATTGAAAAAATAAGGCGCCCCCCTGAACCCAATCGAAGGGTTGTGATATCCTGCCCCCAAGTTGCGAAGCGGAGGGGAAAGGGTCATGGCATCCCAGGGTTCGAGGTCTGAGGTCATTCCGGCTGAACTCCTCATCCTTCAGGGACCGGGATCTCGCTCCGGTGGATGAGGCTCAGATTCAAGGGCTCTATACGCGGGGCGTCGAAGCGGTCCTGGCCATCATGCTGGCCATCGTGGCGTTGGTGCGAGGATGACAGCACGACCATGTCGTGCTGCGTCAGCGCGTCGACGTTGCGCGTTTTGGATGACCTCACGGTGCCTTTTACGAATAATATGACCGAACGCGACCTGCGCATGCTCAAAGTCCGTCAGCACATTTCCGGATCGTTTCGGTCAGACAAAGGAGCCCAGCGTTTCGCGGTGATTCACGGCTATTTGCAAACTGCGGCCAAGCAGGAACAATCCTTGTGGACGGTGTTGGAGTCCGTCGCCCATGATGAGCCGTAGAAACCCAACACGGGCTAACTGTTCTTTAAGTAGGGTTTGGGTTGACCCGTCATAGCGCAGTCCCACCCAACAACGCCGATAAAGGATGGCCGACCCCATCCCTCATCGGCGTTGCCCTTTGCCACGCTGGACGTACCGAAAATTTCCTACCGCTTCCAGGATCCCAACCCTTGCGATTGGTATACCTAAATAGTTACCTTTTCGCACCCTCGAACCTAGCAGGAGTTTCGACCTGTACGGTTGCTCAGATTGGCAGCCTATCGACCCCTCGCCCCGGTATCAGGCCACCCATTGCCATCCCAATTCTCCGTCCCTGCACCAGCGGTCGAGCTCCTGATTGCGCAACAGAGTGGTCGTACTGGTCAGTCGAGTGGATCCGTCCACCGACCAGCTC
>JAMCVM010000148.1 GCA_023475835.1 Bacillota bacterium
ATTTGCGGTCGACTGCGCCACTTTCTGCAAGTTATCCCCGCGGGCCGAAAATTCCTTGACCAATGCGAACGATGGTGGCCCCTGCTTCCACTGCCCACTCGAAGTCACCGCTCATGCCCATCGATAGTTCGGGCAGCGGCGCCCACGGCCACTGATCGATTTGACAACTTCGCCACAATTCGCTAGTTTCCTGCATCAATCGTCGAATTCTTTTACCTTCCGCGGCACTGGAATCTCTTGCTTGAGGCAGTACGGCTAAAATTCCGTCGAATTTTAACCACGACCACTTTTGAGCCTTCGCCAAAAAAGGTCGAACGGCGTCGCTCGACACCCCAAACTTGCTCGGCTCCTGGCCCACATTCACTTGCAACATCACGGACAACCGACGCGTCAGTCGGGCGTTTAACGCCTCCGCCAAGCCTTCGCTATCGATGCTATCAATCGCTATAAAGAGCGGTATGGCCGAGTTTATCTTGTTCTTCTGCAGATGTCCAATCATGTGCAGTTTTACCGCCCCGGTTCCGCGCGGCCACTTTGCCCCGGCTTCTTGCACTCGATTCTCTCCAAACAAATGAACGCCAGCCGCGATCGCCTGGTCGATACGTTCGCCCCCCTGGCCCTTGGTCACCGCCATCAACTGACACTGGCGCCCGGGCCGGGCGCGCTCGATGCGATAGCGAATTTCTGCGATCCGCTCGCCTACCTCCGACATATAAAGCTCCCAATGCGCCCAGTCCGGCCTTGGTCGCGGCGATGCGAAAAGAACCATTGCGGCTGGCACGAAGTGCACAGCCCCGAGGTTTCAATGTGCTGATCCCACACCCCAGCCTGGACCAATAACTGGCGATTGACTTGCCAGAGATCTAATTGGTAGTGGCCCGCGCGAGGATTGGCCGTCCATCCCGGTCCATCCCCGGAGCCTAGAGCCTGCCTCAGCGGTGCGATCACCGGTTCGTCGACTTCATAGCAACAAGGGCCGATGGAAGGGCCTATTCCGGCCCAAATGCTCCTGGGCGAAATCCCCAGGCTAACCCACTCTAAAACCGCCGACTCTACAATCTTAGCTGCGGTTCCTCTCCACCCGGCATGGACGACGCCCACCCATCCGTGCTCGGGACTCGCCAAAAAGATGGGGACACAATCGGCAAACACTAAACTAAGGATAAGATGATGCTCGTCGGTCAACAACCCGTCAACCCCAGAGATGGCCTCGCCAGTCGACGCGTCGGTCCGAGTCACGCGTTTGACCCTGCCCCCATGCACTTGTTCTGCCCAAATCATGTCCGCAGGCGCGCATTCAAACCACTGGGCCACTCGGCTGCGATTGGACAGGACTGCCTGGCTCTCGTCTCCCACGTTGAAAGAAAGATTGAGACTCTGAAACGGGCCTTGGCTGACGCCCTCTTGCCGAGTGCTCACCAACGCCCGGATCTCAGGGTCAATCCGCCACTCAGCGTAGACTTCCGGCCCAGGGTCAATCCACATGATTTTGCCTCCACTAGCACCTCGGTGCTTGCATTCGCTACGTTTGCAATCGCTGGATGATGTCTTTCAGTTTAACCGATCTCAGTGCCGAAGATCCAAGAAACTTGCGCTCAACGCGCGGTGAAAAACACCATGGGCTCCGCCACGCGCAGCGGAGCCCATGGGCATCCACCTCATCTCGAGGCGGCTTCCGAATAATTTTCAACCCGCACCAGGACGACATCTTCTCCAATTTTTTCGACCTGCTGCCACTGCACTAGGGTGTCGCGATCCTTGCTGAACAGCCCTAATAGGCGTCCTTGCCCGGAAATGACGAAGGCTTTAATTTGCCCCGCCTCCAGGTCAAGGTCGAAATCTGCGATCATCCCCAGTCGACGCCCGTCGACGACATTGACCACGTCTTTTAACCGTAATTCGGAGGTCTTGAGCATAGGCCGCCTCCCCAATTCATCCTATGTGGACGGGGATAAGGCTAGACACTATGGAAGAACATGGATATTTCCCTGATAAATTTAGGCACTCGCCAACTAACAGAGAAGGCATCTTTACGGAGCCTGACTCTCCCCGGTCTCAAGCTGGCGGCGGCGCGCTCGGGGACGGCGACTCCATTCGTCATGTCAATAAAACACAGCGAAGGATAAAGGACACACCACCAATTGTGGCCGTCGGCTGCGCCTAATTTGATCAGAAGCGCTTGGTAGCGACCGGCTGGCAATACCCAGGTACCATACACTTTAGTCGGGAACAGGGTGCGGGTCAAAAGGACCTGGGCCCGGTACCGGACTCCCAGCTGACTCAGCACTTGATTGGCCACCCGGGCCACTTCTCCCCGTTCCCTGGCTAACGTTGCCATCGCCTGGCGTTCACTATGATCCTTGACCATGTGAGACTCTAACACGGTTAAGACGTTATCGCGCACGTCCAATTTCACCGCCTGATCGATGGGACTATCCGAATTGGCGATCACCCGAAAGCGGATGACGCGCGGCATGGTGATGGGACTAAGCGGCCGGTTTACCCCGGCTGCCGTTCCCGGCACCAATAAACTCATCAGGGCCAACGCTATCCACACGATTTTCGATCCCATCACGCTTACACGTACTTCCTCATATGAGTGAGCGCGGCCTTTTCTAGTCGAGACACTTGAGCCTGGCTAATGCCGATTTCCTCAGCAACCTCCATTTGCGTTTTGCCGTGAAAAAAGCGCATGGTCAAGGAATCATTTTTTCTCGATCATTCAGCCGGCGCATAGCCTCCTTGATCGCTAAGTTTTCCAACCAGACTTTGTCTTGGTTCTTTTCGTCGCTAATCTGGTCCATGACAAAGATTGGGTCGCCACCATCATGGTAAATCGGTTCAAACAGCGACATCGGTTCTTGAATCGCATCCAATGCATACAAGACATCTTCTCGGGGCACCGACAGTTCTTCGGCAATCTCGCTGATGGAGGGCTCTTTAGCGAATCGGTGCACCAGCGTGTCGCGCACTTGCAAGGCCTTATAGGCAATGTCTCTCAGCGAGCGGCTGACCCGAATCGGATTGTTATCCCGCAAATAACGACGGATCTCGCCGATGATCATCGGCACCGCATAAGTCGAAAACTTCACATTTTGACCCAGGTCAAAATTGTCGATCGCCTTCATGAGACCTATGCAGCCGACCTGAAACAGATCGTCACTATGCTCGCCGCGGTTCTGAAAACGCTGGATGACGCTCAGTACTAAACGCAAGTTGCCATTGATCAGTTTATCCCGAGCCGTGGCCTCACCCGCCTGCATTTCCTGAAACAATCCTCGCATTTCAGCGCTGCTCAGCACCGGGAGCTTTGATGTGTTGACTCCAGGGATTTCGACTTTGTTGAGTGGCATAAGCTGTGGGTTCCCTCCCCGGAACGTGACACGTTGTCACTGGGGAGTATGGCCCTAAGAAAGGAGAACTATACCTTGATATTCCAATTATTCCCTGTTATTTATTTCCATATTTAGGTAGTGGGCGAGCCCTTATAACGCACAGGCAAGGCGCTTGAGCACACCTCTCTCGCGGGCGCCTTGCCTGTCCTTCGATGAATAGGTTCGGCGAAACGCAGTCGGCCGACCTCTTTGGGCCTTGTCGGCCCCCGCTGGTCCTTCCATGCCCGGTGAACCCGACGATCAGGGAGTGACCCTCACGCCATCGCCAACGAAATCGCCGCTCACCGCGTTCCTCCAAACCCGCGGATCCGATGCGTGACCGCCTCTGAAGCGAAAGTGCGGATCTGATGAACCGTCTGGCGCCAAAATCGACCGCCTCGGCCGGCCCAGCGGTCCACTGCCATTGCAGCCTAGTGCCTCGGTCCCATGGAAATTTCCGTAATGGAATAAGGCGGACTCGCCACCGTACCATTCCAGGTCGTCGAAGTGGTCGTCAACTTGCTGCTGCCGATTCCATAATATCGCACCGTCGCCTTTTCGCCGTCGCGGCTGGTCAACCCGTGATAGCGAGTGTTGTAGGTTTCACTGGGGCTGGTATTGACCAACATCAAGCCTATGCCCCCATTGGGATCGGTGACCGCATAAGATGCCAAGAGCGGTTGGCTGCTGGTTGCAGCCACATATGAGTCGCCGGGCTGAGCCAAAAAGTGGACCAGGCGGTAGCCGAAATAGGTCGGGTAGGGGGCATTGATCGGCGCCTGGCCGGGAAGGCCCGCCGAAATAACGCCAAATCCTGGGGTCGTCCTCGAATAGCTTGGCAGAGACGTCTGCAAATCCCACCAACTGACGTTAGACGCACCATTTTTAAGCCAGTCATTATAATCTTTGGCCAAGAACAGCGCATTGGCCAAACTAATCGTTTCTTGGCTCGAGGTGCTAGAACTATTGGTCTCGTCCACGAAGATGCGGATGTGCTTCGCGTGGGCTCCTGCGTATTTCTTCAGATACGCCTTCATCGTGTTCATCGATTGGGCAATCGAGTTGGTGTCTTGCAGCAGCGCGCTATGGCTTTGCACGGAATCGGAAGGATAAAAGTGCAAGACGACGAAGTTAATATGTTTGGCCACAATCGGCAAAATGGTGCGATCCCAATAGGGCTTCAGCCCACTGGGCCACTGCCCCGGAATCGTTGCCACCACCCCAATGTCAATGTGAGGGTCGACCTGACGCATGGCTTGAATGAACTTGAGACTGTTTTCGGCATAGGCATGGGGACTTTTGCTCGGCCACAAATTCTCTTCCCAGGCGTTATGCTGATATTCGCCATCGCCATACTGTTCATTGCCAATTTCCCAATATTGAATCCCGTAGTGATTAGTCACGTTCGCGTAGCGGACCTCAGCGGCCGCTTGGGCCGGCGTCCCACTGCCATAATTGACGGTAATGACTGCCTGCGAATGCACTTGCTGCATTAGCTGCGCGAAGTCTTGTAAGGCAAATTCTTCCGTGGACCAGTCAAAGGTGTCGGCAATCGAACCTCCTGGCCAGCGCAGTAGCTGAATGCCGAGCGATTCGATCCGAGCTGGCACCCCTTGGGAATACAGATTGCCGTCGGCAATCGAGGTGTTGATTCCAAGCGCCGTAGGTGCCACCTCATTTTCTACCGTAGCCGTGGACACCGCTACATTGGCCAATACCGGCGCCTTGGTCGCCGCCCGACTAGGCAGACCGAATCCCACCGTCATCATTCCCACGATTCCGGTCAGTCCCACTACTTTACTCCAGTGCCATCTTGACACGCCATTCACTCCTTTTTTCTCATTGGATGGACCCATCACTTGACGATGGAAAGTTCGGTAATCGAATAGGGGGGAGCCATCACGGTCCCCGTCCATCGCGACGAGGTCGTGGACAACACGGTGCTATTCATCCCGTAGAATCTTACGGTCATCCGGTCTCCATTTAGACTTTTCAGACCTTGATAGGTGACCCGGTCGGTGGCGGTTGGGCTCGTATTGACCAGCATCAGCCCCATGTCGCCGTTGGGATCGCTGAGGGCGTAGGCGGATAATAAGGGCTGATTACTGGAAACCGCAACATAATGGTCCTTGGGCGCTACCAGGAAATGGACCAAACGATACCCAAAATAGGCGGGAAACGGTGAATTCAGTGGAGGCTCCCCTGGGTCGCCCACCGAAAGGATCCCATAATCGCCATAATCCGCGGTGCCGTACAAGCTGGAAGATTCGTCGGAAGCGTCCACCTTGCTATTGTGCAAATCCCACCAACTCACGTTGGCCGCACCCTGTTCCAACCAGTCGTTGTAATCCTTCGCTAAAAATAGGGCGTTGACCAGGCTCACGGTCTGTTTGTCAGGATTGCTCGATACATTATTCGTCTCATCGGTAAAGATTTGAATGTTCTTCGCATTGGAGCCCGTATACTCGCCCAAATACTGTTTCATCGCGGTCATGTAATTTTGGATGGAATTTGGGTCTTGCAACAAAGTTTGATCATTTTCTTGCCCAGAATTCTCCGGATACCAATGCAACACCACGAAGTTAATGTCTTTGCCAACTATGGGGAGGACCGTGCGATCCCAATAAGGAAGAATTCCACTGGGCCACACTGTTGGCACGGTTTCCACCACGCCAATCTTAATATTCGGATCCACCGCCCGCATCGCCTTAATGAACTTCAGCGCGTTAGTCGCGTAGCCTGCGGGGCCCTTGTTTGACCAATGGTTCACTTCCCATTTGACGTTTTGATACTCTCCGTCTCCATATTGCTCATTGCCAATTTCCCAGTACTCAATGCCATAGTGATGGGTCACGTCGGCATAGCGCACCTCCGCTGCCGCCTCACTGGGCGTGCCGCTGCCATAATTCACGGTGACGATGGCTTGTGAATGCACCTGTTTCATCAGGCCAGCGAATCGAGTGAGGGCGCTCGGATCTTTTGCCCAATCGTAGGTGTCGCTAAAAGATCCCCCTGGCCAACGCAACAAGTGGATGCCTAGCGACTCGAGTCGACCGGGTACGGCTTTCGTATAGAGAGCCGAGTCCCATGTGGCGGTATTTATGCCCAGCGCGGTCTCGGCGACCGTGCTGACGGTCCTGTGAGGCGATACCGTAACCACCGCCGGCACCACTGCACGGGGAGCCGCCCAAGTGGGCAATCCAAAACTTAGAGCTAAAATCCCGGCTATGCCAGCCAGACTGGTCCAACGGGTCCAATATTTCGCAATCATCGGTGGGATCCCTCCGTTTATCTCATTGCATGCCGCTTATACTGGATCGGCATAAGTATATCATTGGCTTGGGTACAGCGACGGGAGCCAGCACCCGATGCTTTCGTTCCTTATCCCACCGAAATCGCGGGCAGGATGGGCGATGCCTCGCGGGCGCCTCAGCGCATCATTAGGATTGGCCCCAAGGTCCACACGCCGACATTTCAAGGACGACGGTCACCCCAGTCGGCATCTAGAAGATCCCGACCGGGGTGACCGTTCCCAATGGTCGTCTTCGCGATTCCATGGTTGGATGGGAAAGACCGCCGCCAACCACATTAGCCACCGATCTTTTCACTGGACATATTCTGCAGAGGCCGCTCAGGAATGGTAAGATCATGGTGGCTTGATTGCTTGCCGCCGCTCCCTTTTCCTTCTAACTCAGACACTTTCCCATCCAGGTTGCTGGGGATGGTGCCACTCTCTCCGCGGAGTCAGGTGGGAACCCTGGCAGACTCAGTCTGGGGCACGCTTGGACACCGTGCCAGCAGGCTACCCACGAGAGAGGCTCATGCCCACTCTACGTCATCCTTCGCCCTAGGACGAGCAATCCTGCCAGCACGACCCCCAATAACGCTAATACGCCTCAGAGCCTACCCCGCAAGCTATTGCATCCGGTGAATGTCGCGTCTCAGCCTTTTGATAATCCGCTTCTCTAACCGAGAGATATACGATTGGCTGATACCCAAGGTGTCGGCCACTTCTTTTTGAGTCCGTTCGTTACCATCCAAGAGGCCAAATCGGAGTTCCATAATTCTTCGTTCTCGGCCCGAAAGATTCGACAGCGCTTTTTTGAGCAGACTCTTATCCACCTCATCTTCCAACTCTTTGTAAATGATGTCGCCTTCGGTGCCTAAGACGTCGCTCAATAAGAGCTCGTTGCCATCCCAATCGACGTTTAAGGGTTCGTCGAACGAAACTTCGGAGCGGGTTTTTGAATTTCGTCGCAAGTACATCAAAATTTCGTTCTCAATGCACTTGGAAGCATAGGTCGCCAACTTGATTCGTTTCTCGACATTGAAGGTATTTACCGCTTTGATTAGGCCGATGGTCCCAATGGAGACTAGATCTTCAATGCCTACGCCGGTATTTTCAAACTTTCTGGCAATGTAGACCACTAGGCGCAAGTTCCGTTCAATTAAAACAGTGCGCACCGCCATTTCGCCGTCACCCAATTGCGTCAACAAGCTCACTTCTTCGGTCGCCGACAGCGGCGGGGGCAACGCTTCACTCGATCCCACATAGTGCACTTCAATCTCATCTGCACCCTGCCACCAACCCACTCGCCGCTGCTGGATGGTCTCTTTGCCCCACTGGACGAGCCGTATGCAGGTCACTCTTAAGGCGGACGCTTTGCGCCTGGCCGCTACCTGCCATTGCTCGGTTACCTCAATCATTCCCCCATCACTCCTTCACGATCCCCTGGTGGTTGACAGTCGGGCGAAGCCAATGCGGTATATCGACCGCTTGGTGATAGAGGGCGGGATACTAGACCAACCATGGCAGGGATCAGCGTGACCCACCCGGCTCCCGCCTGCCATGTCCGTATCCGGTCCGGCCGGATCATGGGAATGTACCCCCGCCCCCCCAACGAATCAAACTGAACGATGTCTGCACCCCGACCTCCTCCGTCGGCCACGGCGTCTAAGCGTCCATCTAAGACCGCTAGCGCCCAGACCAACAGGTCATCAGGCAGCGCATGCCAGAGTGAGGATAACTCGACGATAATTAACGGACGTTTCCCTATCGGGTCGCGAAGAAGATTGCCCGAATCCCACAGCACGTGCACCGATACCACCTGATGATTCCACTCAATTTCTAGTTCGCCAATGCGCGCCTGATCACGATCCGATTGACGCCACCACGATGGCCCCCACCACCCCAACGCCAGCAATATCCCCGCCGTCAACGCCAGGGCCCATCGCTCGGACCAAACTCCAAACGCCCCCCCGGCAGCTTGGGTCACAGCCAAGACTAGTCCAGCCGCTAGCATTGTCGAGGCCAAAAAAATCGTTAACGCTCGCATCCACTCTATTCGCTTCATTTTGCCAAAGGCCAGAGACAGCATAATCAGCGGCCAAAACAAAAACGCCAGGTGCCAGCCCAACGCATAAACACGATCTCTTAGCAATACCCATAGCGTAGGCATTTGGCCGACGACGATGGCCCCTAGCCATCTCCAATGGCATAGGCGCATCCGCATAAATCGCGCGGTCAGCCATAACAAGATCGCATCGAAGAGACAACTCACCGCGACTGTCCACTCTCCGGAGATCATCTTCGGACCACCTCCAGGCTGATTATGCTTATGCTGTCCCACCACCAGAGTATGTCTTTCGGCCCTATTGTACGGAACGCGAGGCGCAAAGCCTGTCAATCTACCAAAGGCTCGACGATTAAGTTCGCGACAAATTCATCCGGCTTATCTCCCCCGTACTCGCACTTGTCGTCTCTCGAAATCGCTGGGCGCTTTGTCCGCACCTCAGTGGACCCCGAGACCCTTCGATCCGCCAAGAGGGGACAGCCACAGAAGGTGCCCTAGGAAGGCCGCCCAAACGCTTGCGACATGCCCTTTATCCTCGAAGGGTTGGCAAAAAAGGGCCCCTGCAGGGGCGAGGCATTGGGAAACAGAAGGTTTTCTGTCGGCTAGCTTCGATGACGCAGCAGCCAGAACCCGCGATTATTTCATTCCACAAGATGCATTCAAGAATCCATTTCGGGACTTCGTCCATTACCTACGCATCCGACCGCGTCAGCCTCTAACCGACATTGGATTTTGACCGTCTTTCGATGACGTTGATAGCGGCTGGCCCCGCCCGCTTCAACGCGCCCTAACCCGGCAACCGACGGGGGTCTCTGACCGCTGACCCTTGCCACACTAAGGGCAATGCCTGCAAAATTTGGTTGGGCCACAACTGCCGGGCTACCCGAGTGACTTCGCCCGGATGCCCAGTGGTATAAAACTCCAACGATCCGCCGCCCGCATGGGACAAATCGTCTAGATATCGGGGAAGTTGGCGAGCCGTCTCCAATCCCGGATCAATCAATTTCGCACGACCGTACACCGCTTGTTGGAACACGCTCTGCATATGGGGAAAATGGGTGCAGCCCAACACCACCGTATCCACCTGTTCAGCCAAGACCCCGGCCAAACACTGATGTACAGTCCGTCGACATTGGGGGCCATCCGTCCAACCATTCTCCGCCAATACCACGAGCCGTGGACACGGTCGCTCCACCACCACGGTGTTGGCATCGCGCTCTTGAAAGGTTCGGCGATAAATCCCCGAGCGTGACGTAGCCTCGGTGGCCAAGACCCCGATACGGTGCGTCTCAGTCACTTTCAAGGCCGCCTCGACCCCGGCTTCAATCACGCCCACCACTGGCACCGGCGAAGCTTTTCGGGCAGGCTCCAACGCCGCTGCGGTGGCGGTATTGCAGGCGATAATGACCGCCTTGGGAGCGCGAGTGAGGATGAAATCGAGGATCGCTAAAAAAAACCCCTTCACCTCGTCTAAACTTCGAGGTCCATAAGGGAAGTGGGCCGAATCGCACACATACAGATAGTCTTCTCCGGAATAAAGCTCGCGCGCCTGTTTCAGAACGGTTAACCCGCCCTCTCCAGAATCAAATACGGCGATGGGACGTTTACCCACGCTCTTGGCCCCCTGCTCATTGCAAAAATGTGAGCGCTAGCTCATAGCGCAGTATATGATTGGAGCGCTAATTTGAACTACACGAAAACGGCCAGGCGCATCCGATCCACCCAGCCAGTCCCGCCCTCGATCCAAAAGCAGTCTAACTACGGCGACGTAAAAACGCCGGAATATCTAGGTCATCGTTAGGAAAGGGTTTGATCTCCACCTTATCGTCTTGCGCGACCTGAGGTTCGGTAGCTACCGAACGAATGCGATCTCCACTAAATCCGGTGGCAATCACGGTCACTCGGACTTCATCTTTAATGCTTTCGTCAATCACTGCTCCAAAAATAATATTGGCCTCCGGATCCGCCGCCTGAATCACAATCTCAGCCGCTTCATTGACTTCGAACAGAGACAAGTCCGATCCTCCGGTAATATTCAACAACACTCCCCGGGCGCCATCGATGCTCGTTTCCAACAGAGGGCTGGAAATAGCCGCTTTGGCTGCGACCTGGGCTCGATTTTCGCCTTGACCAATACCCACCCCCATGAGCGCCGACCCCATTTCCGACATGATAGTTTTGACGTCGGCAAAATCGAGGTTGATGAGACCGGGAACGGCAATTAAATCCGAAATGCCCTGTACGCCCTGACGGAGGACATCATCAGCGATGCGAAACGCTTCGATAATCGAGGTTCTCTTCTCGACCACCTGCAGCAAGCGATCGTTGGGAATCGTGATCAGTGTGTCCACCTTGGCCTTAAGATTGTTAGCACCTTTTTCCGCAAACGTTTGTCGGCGTCGTCCTTCAAACGTAAACGGTTTGGTCACCACGCCCACTGCCAAGGCGCCGACCTCTTTGGCCACTTCCGCTACCACCGGTGCCGCTCCGGTACCGGTGCCGCCGCCCATGCCGGCCGTGATGAAGACCATGTCCGCCCCACGCAATGCCTCGGCCAGCTGTTCTCGGTTTTCTTCGGCAGCCTTTTGTCCGATGTCGGGGTTTGCTCCAGCGCCTAATCCCTTGGTCAACTTCGTCCCCACCTGCAAGCGCGTCGATGCCATCGACAAAGCCAAGGCCTGGGCATCCGTGTTCACAGCAATGAACTCGACACCTTTGAGACCGGCTTGGATCATCCGATTGACGGCATTGGTCCCGCCGCCCCCCACCCCGACCACTTTAATGACGGCGAAATTTTCCTCCGCTTGGTCAAACTCCAACATCGCTAGTCCTCCCCACCCGGCCTGGGCGCTCAAATTGATCGCGGTATACCGTGTATGCTACCTTAATATTCTTGCCATGAATAGACTTAACCGAGACCGCCATTCGGGAACGGGGCGCTCCGCTTGCGGTCCTATGAGACTCCTCGCTACGCCCACCACGGTCGAATAACCGGGGCTTCGGCTTAAATCTGATAAACCCTGCAGGCCTTTGGGGTTGCCTATCCGTACCGGCCATCCCCAACGGGTTTGAAGAAATGGCGCCATGCCCTTGAGCAGCGCCCCTCCCCCCGTAATTACCACCCCCGCAGCCGGTCCCTTGGCCCATTCCACCAAACGCAGCTGATCCTCGACAAACCCCGCCCATTCTTCGATTCTAGCGTCTAAAATTTCTTTCATCTCGGCGAATTCAATGCGTTTCACCGATTGCCCGTTGACGGTATGCACCTCCACCGACCCTTCGCCCAGCGAGCCGATTTGGGCATATTCCAGCTTCAGACGCTCGGCCTGGGCCGCCACCACTCCTAAGCCTACGGCCAGATCGGCGGTGATCGCCTCACCGCCAATGGGAACCACCCCCAAGTGTTGCAAATGGCCACCCCGATAGATCGTCACTCCCGTAGTCCCACCGCCAATGTCCAACAACACCACGCCTAGTTGGCGGTCGTCGTCTCCTAAGACTCCCTCGGCGGCTGCTCGAGCTCCCGCCACCAGGGAGACCGGAGTGAGTCCAGCCATGGCCACCACCCGTCTAAGATTTCGGAGCACCGTGCTCAGGCCGCTGACGACAAACACCTCAGCCTCCAATCGATGCCCGACCATCCCAATCGGATCCATCACGCCACGAAATCCGTCCACGCCAATCCCTCGGCGAATAATCTGAACCACCTCATGATCGAGCGGCAACTTCACCTGACATGCCTTTTGAATCACCAAACGCACATCCTCGGCCCGCACAGAACCGGATCGGAGCGCAATACGGGCTTGTCCTGGGGTAATTTTCAAATGTTCCCCACCCACAGAGATGGCTGCCACCGATACCTCCGTACTGGCCATGCTGTTGGCCCGATTGACTGCATCGCGAATCGCCAGCGCTACCCGCTCTGCCTCAAACACGAGACCACGACGCATCCCCACCACCGGAGTCGCCGCAATTCCCATCACGGCCAGTTCGTTGTCTTGACGACCTTCGCCAACCAGTGCCGATACCTTGGTGGTACCTACGTCTACGGCAAGAACTAGTTGTCGCTTGGCCATCCATACACCTCCCAGGGCCGAACCCAATCTACCATCAATTTCTCTTCGAAATGCTAATCTCCTGCCAGCGCCAACGATTTTGCGTGAATTTCCTCGTCAGAGGGTGGATTCTCTAGAAATTCGGCAATCTTGGGCGCTTGAATTCCGCGCGACTATCGGAATCTTCCCTAGATACCGCGATGCGGTGGCCAAACCTCACTTAGCATCTGAAATTTTTAGCCTACGATCTCATCCCAGATCTCCACACCCGCGCGCACGACGCCGAAAAGCTCATCCGTCCATCCCTTCGCCAAGCCCGCACTCCGAAAGTATCCTCTTTTTCCTGGCGACCACTAGCAAAGACGACACTAAAAGCCAAGAGCAGCCTTTTTCGGCAACCCCCAGGAATTAAAGGCGGCGGCCACGGATCCGGATCACACCCTGGTTCCATACCGAACATCTTACAAAGAACTTCTTGTTAATATTAGCAGGTTTGGCCGAGAAAAACCGCACTCACCCTGAATAAGCAACATTTGCCAAAAGAGGTCGAACCCTTATCGTCCGCCGGGGCCTGGATGGCGACCCATCGTGCAGAACGCGGGGTTCGAGAAGCAACCAGGCTATGATAAAGTCGAAAAGATGCCTTGGATGCTAAGGAGCCCGCTCCTTCGTCTCCACCTCGTCGATCGCTGCCAGACCATGGACTTGCAACGGATCACCGCGACGCAGACGACTTGGATCTATCGCTTGAAAAAGGCCTCACGGGTGCCGTAGCGAACGATGGGGTACGGGATGGGAAAACACTTTCAAACGCCGACCCATCGGCCCACCATCGCCGCGCCAAATTCGGCGTTCAGCATCGACCATGCGACGGTGTCCCGGGTCCGGTCTAAAATCTAAACGATCACATGGTTGGACAATCCTGTGGCCGGCCAAACGAGAACTGAGGACCACCGACTTAGCTTCATTCAAGCCCATCGGCGTTAGCCACCATATTTGCCGACGACACGACGACACTCAGGGGTATCGAACCTTGGGGACGGGGGACGGGATAGGGGGTGTTTGGCTTACCCTAGCTAGCAAGGCGCACCGAAGTGCGTTCCTCGCAAAAATCCCCTGCGTTACCGCATGGGCAGTGTCAATCCTACGATTACGCCAGAGGCTAAGCATGCCCACCTAAAAACCACTAAGGTGTCGGGGCTCGGGTATTCCCGTCGCACGCCCGAAAGACCGGCTTGGGCCGGTCGAAGATGCCTCCCTAGGCGAACGTGGGACCGGACTCGAAATCTTTATGGCGCTCTCAAATCACACTCCGGCCGCAACGACCGGAGTGAAGCGTGATGGCGATCGCCCATTGACCACGGCGACCTTGGCGTCGTGGACGAACTCATGCGCGCCCACAGCAACCGCTGCCTCGATTGCACCGAGGCCATCGCGTGGGAAAACCGAGGATTCGGTCGTAAGCCATACGCCGGGACAAGAGAGTTTCCCGGTCCTTTCCTCCCATCGACTACACGCTGATAATGTCGGCACCCAGCCCTCGCAAGCGACCGTCCAAATTCTCGTAGCCGCGTTCAATCACTTCGCGGTTGGCAATGAAAGTTTCACCGCTGGGCTGTAATCCGGCAATCACCAGGGCCGCCCCGGCCCTGAGGTCTTGGGCGCGCACTCTTCCGGCGTACATCACCTCGCCGCCGTATACGATGGCGACCCGTTGATCGGCTACAATGTGCGCCCCCAGGCGACGAAACTCGGCCGCATGGCCCAGCCTGGATTCAAACACCCGTTCAGAAACCACATGGATACCCGGTACTTTGAGCAACAAGGCCATAAACTGCGCCTGAATATCGGTAGCAAATCCAGGGTAGGGACCGGTGTGCACGGTCAAGGAATGCGGAGCATAAGCGTCAGGCGCGATAAGGGTCACGCTGTCGTTATCTTGGACGATGTCACATCCAATCTCGCTCAGATATCCCCACAGTCCGGGCAGGTGATCGGGCTCGCAATTGTCGATTTGCACCGTACCCCCGGTGGCTGCCACCGCTAAAGCAAAAGTCGCCGTTTCGATCCGATCGGGGATCACCGTGTGGTCCGCACCCCCCAAATCCCCACGACCAATCACCCGAATTTCCGGGGTGCCTGCACCGCGCACCGTGACTCCCATCCTCTCCAGAAATTGCGCGAGATCCACGACCTCGGGCTCCATGGCGGCATTTCGAATCCGGGTTTCGCCGTGGGCCAACGCCGCCGCCATAATCAAATTCTCGGTGGCCCCCACCGAGGGAAAAGTTAAGTGGATGTCCGCACCTACCAGGTGGTCGGCCGCCACTACGGTCCCCGATGGATTACCTGAGACCTTCGCCCCCAAGGCTTCAAACCCCCTAAGATGGAGGTCAATGGGGCGATCGCCAATGGCACAACCTCCCGGCTGCACAATTTCCGCACGCCCTAGGCGAGCCAAAAGCGGGCCCATCACAAACACCGAAGCGCGCATCTCCTGCATTAAAGCATCGGGCACTCGGTACTGCTGAACGTGACTGGTGTCAATCACTAACGTGCGGTCGTGGTGTTCGACTTTGGCCCCTAAGGACCGCAACACTTCGATCATCACTAAGACATCACGAATCAGCGGAATGTCGCGGATGATGACCGGTCGAGTCGTCAGTAAACTGGCAGCCATAATCGGCAGACTCGCATTTTTCGCGCCGTTTATTCGCACGGCTCCGTTAAGCCGACGCCCTCCTCGCACCACAAATTCTCCCATGTTGTACTGGCTCCCCCTTCTCCGGGTCCGATCCATCGCACTTCGGGTCGAAGAACGACGTGGTAGCGCTGATAGATGACAAAACGGATACGGCGCATAAGCTGTAAAACATCGCATGCGCGCGCCTGCCCCCGGTTAATGATGAAGTTCGCGTGCAACGAAGAGACTTCCGCGTCTCCTGCTCGCCAGCCTTTGGCTCCGATGCTCTCCACCAATTGGCCCGCAAAGAGCGGTTTCGGGTTTTTAAACACACTGCCGGCATTAGGTTCGCCGACGGGTTGGGTCGACTTACGCGTCGCCATAAAGTGTTGCATCGTCTGTCGAATACGCTCGCGGTCGCCCGACTCAAGTTCCATGGTGGCCGCTAAGGCAATCCAGGGAGAGCGCTGAAATCGACTTTGCCGATACTCGAATTCCGCTTCTTCAGCCGAAATTTGATGTACCCCCACCGTGGGATCCCACACCCGAACCGTTTTGACAATTTCCACCATCGCCGATCCGTGGGCTCCAGCATTCATCACCAGGGCGCCGCCTAAGGTCCCCGGTATGCTTATCGCAAACTCCAAACCGGCCAATGCTGACCGCTCGGCTAAATGCGACAACTTGGTCAACAGCACCCCGGATCCCGCTTCCATCCGTCGGTCGGCGATGGCAATCTCTTTTAATCCGCGGGAGGTCGAAATCACGACCGCCTCCACGCCCCGATCCGACACCAGCACATTCGTGCCCTGCCCGAGGATGAAGTAAGGAATCCCACGCTCCTTCAGCCACTCCAGGGATCGGACCACCCCTTCTTCCGTACTGGGCTCCAGATAGACTCGAGCCGGCCCGCCAATACGAAAGGAGGTATGCCGGGCCAAGGGTTCTTGGTCGCGAATCGTTCCCAGCATCAAGGTACGCAAATCCCGAGCAATTGGTGCGAAATCGATAGCCCTCATCTTCTTTCTAGCCGCGTTTTCCGATAAATTTCTCGCACCATCTCGGCCATTTTTGGGGCCGCGTCGCGATCATATAGAGGTCGCGCTTGTTCGCTCAAGAAAGCCCGCTGGTCAGCGTCGTCCAGCAACCCGAACACTTGAGATTTGGCCTTGGGACCCAGATCGCTCTCCAAAATCATGACCGCCGCCCCGGCCTTTTCCAACTCGCGGGCATTTTTGGTCTGATGATCTTCTGAGACATTGGGTGAAGGCACCAAGATCATCGGCAAACGATAGGAAAGACAATCGGCAATGGTCATGGCTCCGGCACGGCCTAAAAACAGGTCACTCACCCGATAGCTGCCGGCAATGGCGTCAAAATACGGCTGAATTCTGATGCGATTTCGGTCCAATTCCCATTTTTTCTCGGCGATCACACGCTGAACTTGGTCAAAATACCGGGGCCCAGTCGCCCAAAGCAAGCCATAGTGGGGATCGGTGATGAAGTCAGGCAGCAGCGAAATCATCCACTGATTGATGCGCTCGGCTCCCTGGCTGCCGCCAGTCACCATCAGAATCTTAGTCTCCAGGCTAAGGCCCATGTCGCGTCTTAGATTTTCGGGGCTTTCAGTCATCGGCTCCGCCACCGGATTAGGTGCCACCTGGATATTAGTCCCTCGTGGGAAGTAATTCCGACTTTCTGAGTACGGAGTCAGGACCAACCGAGCGAAGCGGGCCAACATCCGGTTGGTCACCCCCGGCCACACATTTTGCTCCTGCAGCACCAGGGGAATTCCCAAGGTCACCGCAGCCATGCCCACAGGACCGGATACATAGCCGCCGGTGGCGAGCACAATCTCGCCATCAAAACGCTGCAAGGACCGGCGCGCCTGCCAGAAGCCGTACATCGCCATTTTCATAGCGCCGACTTTTTGCTTCAGCCCCCGGCCCAAAATGCCTTCGGCCTGGATGTCGACAAAGGGAATTTGACGTTCGGGGACAATGCGGGCCTCCACCCCATGGCGCGTTCCTATGTAGAGCACCGCCAGGTCCGGTTCAGACCGCATCAGCGCAGACAATATCGCTAAGGCAGGATACACATGGCCCCCGCTGCCGCCTCCCGCCAGTACAATTCGCAACCCCATCGCTCCCTTGTCCACTCCCTCGGTCTCGACGCCAGCGAAACCGGTCATCACCGCCAAGCCTCATCCAGATCCATTCGCGGCACCATCCATCGACTGTGGGGTCCTCGCCATAATCTGGAAGGTTGGTTGGACCATCGGCCCCACCTCTGATTGCGAGCCCGAGTGTAGCTCAAGTTCTGGCTCGCAATCCGCCAGCGCCTCTCGGTTCCCCATGTTATGCTCAGGTTTACACGGTGTGACGGCTAATGTTCAGTAAAATGCCAATTCCCGCCATGCTTAATACGAGCGAGGAGCCTCCATAGCTAATAAACGGCAACGTAATTCCGGTCACCGGCAACGTATCGGTGACCACTCCAATGTTAATACCGGCTTGCAATGCCAGCATCGTCGTAATTCCAGTCGCCAACAGAGATCCGAACAGATCCGGAGAACGCATGGCGATGCGATATCCGCGCCAAGCCAGCAGCAAAAACAGGCCGACGACACTTACGGTTCCGACTAACCCAAGTTCTTCTCCCAAGATGGCGAAAGCAAAGTCGGTATAGGCTTCAGGCAAAAAGCCCAGCGCCTGCCGCGAAGCCCCCAACCCCAAGCCCAAAATTCCGCCCGAGCCCAGCGCCAATAGCCCTTGAATCGTATGAAATCCCGAGCCCAGCGGATCTTTCCAAGGATCGATAAACGTGGTGACTCGCTGCAGCCGATACGGCGCGACCGCAATCGCCGCGCCCAAAACGGGCAGTGCGGCCGAACCCAGGCCGAGCAGGTGGCGTCGACGCGCGCCCGCCACAAACAGCATGACAAAAAAGGTTCCAGACAGCGCAATGGTCGTCCCCAAGTCGGGTTCTGCCAGAACCAAGGCAAACACAATCGTCGCTAGGCCGAGATGAGGAATCACGCCCTTCCAAAAATCACGCAGCCGATCGCGATGAAGACTAAACAGGCGGGCAAAGAGCAAGACCATAGCCAATTTGGCCAGTTCTGAGGGTTGCAAGAGGATAGGCCCAGCGCCTAACCAGCGTCGGGAACCATTGATGTCAATGCCAATATGCGGCACTAAGACCAAAAGGAGCAACACCACGGTGATCCCAAACAATGGCACGATGCCGCGAGTATAGCGCCAGTAGTCGATGCGCGAGGTCATCGCCATCAAGATTAAACCCAAAAAAGTCCAAATCAATTGCCGTTCGAGATAGTAATAAGGCGTCCCAAACGTTTTCAGCGCTCCCGGGGCACTGGCCGAGAAAACCACCAAAATGCCAATACTAGTCAACCCCAACACCAGCGCGACCAGAAAGAAGTCCGGCCGACCGCGGCTGGCCATGCTCGGTCTCGCCTCTGGGCTCATAGAATTTGCGTGGGTATTCTGAGCCACCATGCCACCGCCGCCCCGATGATTGCCACTAGCCAAAATACTGTCACCACCCGTTCTTCCGTCCATCCCGCTAGTTCGAAGTGGTGATGGAGCGGACTCATCCGAAAAATACGACGACCCGTTAATTTGAAGCTGATGACCTGCAAGATGACCGACAGGGTTTCAATCACAAACAGCACCCCAACGACCGGCAGCAAAACCACGGTATGAGACACCACCGCCGCTCCCGCCAAGGCAGCGCCCAGCGCCAGCGAGCCGGTGTCTCCCATAAAGATGGAGGCGGGATGCAAATTAAAGCGCAGAAATGCCACCAAGCCCCCAACCAATACCAAGCTGACCACGGCCACGGCCAAATCATCGCTGATGATTCCGAGATAGGCAAAAAACGCAATCGCAATCGCCGAGGAACCGCCGGCCAGTCCATCCAGTCCATCGGTGATATTCACCGCATTGCCCGCCCCTAAAATGGCCAACACGGCGATCGGCCAGGCCCAAATACCGGGATGCCAAGGTTTTAATCCCAACGGCAAAATCCAGGCCTGATGGCCCGCGCCAAAGTGCTGCACCAACCAGACGAAAAGTCCAGCGACACCTATTTGCAGCAAAAGCTTCTCCCGCGCCCTTAGGCCCAGCGACCGTTTCCGGTAACTCTTGACATAGTCGTCGGCAAACCCTATCGCCCCATACCCTAAAATCAGGAAGACAAGACTCCATGCCTCGATCGACCCACCATCCAATACGGGCACGGCCACCGCCAAGGGCAGCAGAAACAGCACGCCGCCCATAGTGGGGGTCCCCTGCTTGATTAAATGCGACTGGGGCCCCACTTGGCGAATGGTCTGGCCCAGCTTCATCCGGCGCAACAAGGGAATCAGCAGTGGCCCCAAAGCCAAGGACACGCCAAACCCGATCACCACCGCCAAGATCAGCTTCACTGTGGTCCTCCCCACTCCTCCATGCGTGCTACGAGACGATCCAAGCCCATCATATGGCTGGCCTTCACTAAGATCACATCACCGGGGCGGACGAGGCTCTGGAGCAGGGGATAGGCCTCATCGACAGACTCAGCCGGATAGGTCGGCAATTCTCTCAATCGCGCCTCTTCGCCGATAAATTCCGCCCGCTGACCCACGGTCACCAATAGGTCGGCCGAGCCCGCCACCTTGATACCGACCTGACGATGCAATTTTTCTTCGTCTGGTCCAAGCTCTAAAATGTCGCCCAGCACCGCCACCCGTCGACCCGGCTGCTCGGCCAAGAATGCCAAGGCCGCCTGCATCGACACTGGGCTAGCATTGTAATCATCTTCAATGATCTCCACGGTCCCCAGTCGCTTGCGCCGAATGCGGGAACGATCGGAGGCTACCGCCTCCAGCCCTTGGACGACCCGTTCGGGAGCGATGCCTAGACGAATTCCGACTAAAAAGGCCGCCGCCGCATTCATCGCCTGATGAGTGCCTAACCACGGCAACCGAATTTCATAGCGCTGACCCTCCCATTTCAGCCGAATGAGGGTATGGTCGCCCGCTAATTGGCTAGACTCTACCGTGGCATCCAGGCCTTGAGTCTCTCCATACCACAACACCTTGACGTCCTTAAGACTGCCGCCTAAATATCTGACGCGCGGATCATCAAAATTTAAGACCGCAGTACCTCCGGGCTTGAGTCCTCGCAGAATTTCGCCTTTGGCCGCCTGAATCGCATCCAGCGAACCCAGCGTCTCTAAATGACTCGGTCCAATATTGCTAATCACGGCAATTTCCGGTGGGGCCATCTCGGTCAGGCGCAAAATTTCCCCGGAAAATCGCATGCCCATTTCCGCCACAAAGTGAGTCATCCCCGCTGGCCCAGAAAAAAAGGACAACGGAATGCCGATAGCGGTGTTATAGTTCCCCTGGGTGACCCCGACCACAAAGCGGGTCGCCAGCACCGCCCCGATGAGCTCTTTAATGCTGGTTTTGCCGACGCTGCCGGTGACCCCGACCACGGTGATTCGGCGGTCGTCGACCAGCCGTCGGACCACAGCGGCCATCGCTGTCAGCGGAGATGGGACCACGAGCCGAGGCCCGCCGTGGTCAGCGAAGGTAGATTCCACCAAGGCAGTGGCTCCCTTAGCCCACACGTCACTCACATAGACGTGGCCATGGGTCCTCTGCCCAGGCAAGGCAACAAACAAATCCTTGGGCCCCACGGCCCGGCTGTCAATCGTTACCCCCTGAATGGTCGCATCCAAGTCGACCGCTTCGGGTTCGGCCCCAGTCCACGCCACCCAGTCAGCAAATGTTATCGGAATCACGATTTCATGATCTCCTTCAGCACTTGGCGAGCCACTTCCCGATCATCGAAATGAATCGTCGCGTCGCGGTAGATTTGGTAGGTTTCGTGCCCCTTGCCGACGATCAAGATGACGTCGCCCGGCTTAGCTTCCAGCAAAACTTTGCGAATTGCCCGCTCTCGGTCGAGTTCAACCGCCCACTGTCCCCCGACCGAACTCAAACCGTGTTCCATTTGAGCGATAATGTCCTGCGGATCTTCCGACCGGGGATTGTCGGCAGTCAGCATGGTCCAATCCGCATGCCGTCCCGCCACTTGCCCCATCATGCCGCGTTTGCCTTGATCGCGATCGCCGCCGGCCCCAAACACCACCATGACCCGGCCCAATGCAAATTCTCGGGCGGTCAGTAAAACGTTTTCTAGCCCATCGGGGGTATGGGCGTAGTCGACGATTACGGTAAAGGGCTGACCCACATCAATCCGTTCAAACCGTCCGGGGACTCCTGGAGAATGAGCCAACGCCTTGGCCATCACCTGAGGATTAATGTGCCGAACATAGCCCACCGCCATTGCCGCCAGCGCGTTTTGCACGTTAAATCGGCCGGTCATCCCGAAGCTCACCGGCTGGCGATGGCCATCAGGAAATACCGCCACAAACTCCACCCCACTGCCTCCAATCTTCAATTGTTCGCCGCGAATGTCGGCCTCATGCGAAAGTCCATAGGTCACGACTGGAACCGTGACTTCCTGGGCAAAGCGAACACTGTAGGGGTCGTCGCAGTTAATTACCGCGGCTTTCGGCCCCTTATCGATATCGTGCCCTAATCCACGAAACAACTGGGCTTTGGCCTGATAATAGTCTTCGAAATCTTTGTGAAAATCCAAGTGGTCCTGGGTGAGGTTCGTAAACACGGCCACATCGTAGCGTACGTCGGCCACTCGCTTCAGCGCCAGCGCATGCGAAGAGACTTCCATCACCGCCGCCTTCATGCCGCGATCGGCCATATGCCGTAAAATGCGCTGCAAGTCGGGCGCTTCGGGGGTGGTCCGCACCACCTTAAACACTTCCGGACCAATCAGCGTATGGACGGTTCCGGTGAGCCCGCAAGGAATGTCCTCCGCCTCTAAGATGGAGCGCACGAGATGGGTGACCGTGGTCTTACCATTGGTGCCCGTGACCCCGACCATCCAAAGCCGACGCGAAGGAGATCCAAAAAACGCATCCGAGACCTGGGCCATCGCTCGGCGGACATCCTTCACCACCATCCCCGACAACCCTGCCGGCACGGCCTCAGCGCGCTCGACCAACATTGCCACGGCGCCTCGGTTCTTGGCCTCTTGGCAGTACAAATGGCCATCGGTGCGAAACCCCGGCACCGCACAAAACAGATCCCCCGGATCGATTTGACGCGAGTCATACTGCACGCCTCGCACCTCGCAGTCTGGATCGCCGATCCAATCGACATCCGTGACGCCTTGGGCCAATATTTTCAAACGCATCGCGATTGCCTCCCCCGCATCCCTGTAACTCTTAGTTTATGCCATATCCAACCACACGCTGGTGCCGGATTTCACCTGGGTACCTGGACCGATCGATTGCATTTGGACCCGATCCCCCTGCCCGCGAACCTGAACATTGAGCCCGACATCAAAGGCGAGATTACGGCTTCGGGCACTCGTTAGACCGCGAAAGTTTGGGACCGTCACCCACTCTAAATAGATCCGGGAATGTGTCCCCAACGTTAGAGTAAGCAGGCTGCCTGCCATCTGCCATCCGCCGTATTCCACCGACTGGGCTACGACGAAATCTCCACTCCCTGTGAATTGTACCGGAAAGCCGCTGACTTCGGCATCATTTTCTGCAGTGGCTGGGTCGAGATCCACCAAATCCGGGACCATGGCCAATTCCCCGAATTGTGGCCGCCGGACCGACTGGGTAGGCGCAATTTTCCAGTAGCGCAAGATATCGCGCATCACCCGACCAAAGATCGGAGCCGCCACTTGGCCACCGTAAAACGCTCCCACCGGCTCATCGACATTGACCATAATGGCCACCTCCGGATTGGGTACGGGCGCGAACCCGACAAAGGAGGCAATATAGACTCCTTTGACCACCCTCCCCGCGACGACTTTCTGAGCCGTGCCTGTCTTTCCCGCCACTCGATAGCCCGGCACTTGGGCTTGTTTGCCCGTCCCTCGGCTGACCACTCCGGTCATCATTTCCTGCACCATCCGACTAACCTCGGGGGATATGACGCGTCGCACCACCTCCCGATCTCGAAATTCCATCACTCGCCCCTCGGCGCTCAATATTTTTTCCACCACATGCGGTTTGAGCAGTTCGCCTCCATTGGCAATAGCCGCGATAGCATTCAACAAATTGATTGGGGTTACCGTCAAAGTTTGTCCAAAAGCCATCACGGCGAGGTCCAGTAGGGTGGCCCGGGCTTGCCTGGGCAGGATCCCTTTCGCTTCTCCAGGCAAGTCAATATGGCTCAGGCCATTGATTTGAAAGCGATCGAGGGCCTGGTAAAATCGTTCCATGCCTAAGCCCAAGCCCAATTCCATAAAACCGACGTTGCACGAATTCATCACCACTTGCGCCAGCGACTCGGCGCCGTGGCCCTCGGGCCGCCAACAATTAATCCGACGGCCAAGCACGATTTTGAAGCCTGGGCAAAAAAACCCGCTCGAGGGGCGCGTCGTTCCCGCTTCCAGGGCCGAGGCCAAGGTCACGGGTTTAAAAATCGAACCGGGGGGAATGGCGTCAGACACCGCCAGCACCCGATTGTCCTTCATGCCATACTCGCGAAAATAATTAGGATCGATCGACGGCCTTTGCGCCATGGCCAAGATCCCCCCCGTCCGCGGATGCATGACCAGCACGCTGACCGACTTGGCTCCGGTCGATGCCATCGCCCGCTCACAGGCGCGCTCTGCCATCCACTGCATGTTCAAGTCCACCGACAACCTCAGTGAATCGCCAGGCCTCGACGGCACCACCCGCTGGTCGCCATATTCCAGGCGGTGGCCGACCACGTCATATTCCTCTTCAATCTTACCGGGCGTGCCCGTCAGGTCTCGGTTATACTCCAGCTCCACACCAGCCAGACCCTGGTTGTCGATTCCGGTAAACCCCAGCACCGGCCCCAAGAGAAATCCTTCGGGATAATAGCGTACCGCCTCGGTAATCAAATGCACGCCTGGCAACGCCGACAATTGCGTTTTTACCGCTTGCATCTCGGGTCGAGTTAGGTGGCGTTTCAACCAGACAAACCCTTGGTTGCGCCGAAGTCGGCGCAACACTCGATCCGGCGGCACATTGACCAGCGAAGCCACCAGAATTGCCTCTTGGCTTCGACGCCCCCGGGTCTCCAGAGGCACCGCATACAGGGAATAGACGTGATGACTGCCCGCCAACAGACGCCCCTCGCGATCGGTAATATTGCCTCGAAAGGGCGCCAAAGGAAGGTCGCGAAAATGAATATCGTCGGCGAGTGTCTTAAGATGGGCGGCGTTGAATCCTTGGATAGTGAACAACCGCCCGATGATGGTCATGTCAAAGACCCCTACCCCAATCAAAATCAAAAAGTTTCGGCGTTTGGTAACTAACCGGGGGCGATCCTGCATGCGCTCCTCCTATCTCTGGACGGGCCGTCTGTCTTTTCCATGGCTATGCCCAGAGGGAAGGAAACATGCCCGTTACGCTCGGTTAGGCCGGGCTTTTTGCCGGGGACGACGAAGGTGGATCCGCCCCGTTGTTGCCCGTCGCGTACGGCTTAATTCCCCAATAATGAAACAAAAAGGTCGCAATGTGCTTCCACACCGGAGCCGACACTTGGTCCCCATAGAACAACGATCCGACCGGATGATTAATCATCACTAACATGATAAAGCGGGGATGGGGCACGGGCCCAAAGCCCATATATGACGATGCGAAATCGGTATTGCTGGTCTGACCGTTGACAATCAGTTGCGCCGTCCCGGTTTTGCCCCCGATTACATAGCCTGGCACCTGGGCTGGCACTCCGGTGCCATAAGTAGCTTCCAACACCATCATATGTTCAATCTCTCTCGCTACTTTGGTGGTTACCGGTCGATTCTCGACCGTGTCAGGCGTTTTTTTGATCACTTTACCGCTAGGACTCAAGATATCCTGGACGATGTGAGGCTGCATCATGGTGCCATGGTTGGGGATGGTGGCGTCTGCGGCAATCACTTGGATCGGCGTGGCCGCAAATCCCTGACCAAATCCCATCGTGGCCAAGTCGACGCCATTGACCTTGGATTCGGGAAGCCAAATACCGTTGGCGTCTCCGGGGAGTCCCACCCCACTTTTATGGTTAAATCCATAGGCGTTGACCATGCTGTAAAGACGGTGGACGCCCAAATGCAAAGCCACCTCGCCAAAGACTTGGTCCGAGGAGAGTTCGAGCCCTCGCGTGAAGGTAATCCAGCCCCAGCCATTCGGCTTCCAATCATTGATTCGAACCCCATCGACGATAAAATAGCCGTCGGTGTAAAACATGGTATTGGGGGTGTATAGGCCCGAAGTTAGGGCAGCCGACGCGGTCACCGGTTTGAAAATCGAACCTGGGGGGAGCACGGTTTGTACACCAAAGTCATCCATTTCTTGCGCGGTGGCGGTGTAATAGGCGTTGGGATTGAAATTGGGATAGTTCGCCAGCGCCAAGACCGATCCACTATGTGGATTCAAAATGATCACGGTACCGCTCGTCGCGTGCGCCCGATGCACACCCCAAGCCAGCCACTTTTGGGCCACTGCCTCAATATTGGCATCCAGGGTCAACTGCACGGTATCGCCGGCCACTGGGGCCTTGTAAGCCACTTGCCATTGCGGCATGGGGTTGCCGGCCGGATCCGTGTTCACTAACCAATACCCGGAATGCCCCGCCAAATACTGATTGTCTTCGTATTCAATCCCGGCCAAGCCCTGGCCGCTCGACCCCACCATGCCTAAGACCTGAGAGGCCAGTTCCCCATCCGGATACTCACGACCACTCACCGGAACCACACTAATCCCGGTCAAGTTCAGACCCGCAATCTTGGCGCCGATCGCCAGGCTTACCGACGAGTCGACCAAGGCATAGGCCGTTTTGTGATCTAAGACCTGGCCGATGACTTTGGCCGAGAAAGGCAGATAGCGAGCCAAGATCCTCCCGGTGCGCATGGCCGCCTCCGCGCCATGGCGACCACTGTCAATATACTCGGGGGCGGCGACGATTTGATCGCGGGGAATATCCATCGCCAACACGGTCCCGTTGCGATCAATGATGTCGCCCCGAGTCGCTGGCAAGGTCAAACGGTGAACATGGATGCTGGCTGCATCAGCGGTCAATATCGGTGCCCGCACCACCTGAATCAACACCAGGCGGACCACCAACCAGGCCGAAATCAGGGCGATCACGGCCAACATTTCTAAGGAGCGAAAGCGGGCAAGGCGATGAAAATCTTTCATCGCCCGACCAGGGCGTTGTGCACCGCCCGAAACACCTGACCTATGATCCCGGCCGGGGCTTTGGCTTGACTAGCTAATCGCTGCGGCTGCACCCGGGCAATCAAAGGAGCATGCAAGACCACATGCAGACGACTCGCATCTTGTTGCAATGCGTAGGGAGTGGTCAATTCCGAGATCTTCACGCCCATCATCTGTTGTTGACTAATCAGGGTACTGTATTGAGATTCTAGGCTATCGACCTGATACGCCATCTGCATGACATGGACCGCTGCGAACGTCACCACGAGGGCCAAAAGCCACATTCCCCCGATCCAATATACCGTGCGTGCGGCGTTGGAAAGGCGCCGACGCCGGCGTCTGACCGTGGGGACAGCGATTGGGGTCTCACGGATTCGTTCTTGCCAGGTGCGGACCAATGTCCCCTCGCTATAAGATTCGCTTTTCACGTCGAGCATGTTTCGATCTCCTTTGTCATCAATCCCAGAGCTTTGACGCTCCCTGTTGAATTTTGTCGCGACTTAGATGCAAAAATCCCAGGCCTTGGCAACCCTTTTAGCTAGCGCTGAAAAGCGCGAAGCTTAGCCGACCGAGCCCGAGAATTGACCTCTGTTTCACTGTCTTCGGGCACCACCGGGTGCGAGGTAAGAACCCGGCCCAACCCGTTTTGCTGCCATTGGCGAAATTGGTGCTTGACGATGCGATCCTCTAACGAATGAAAACTGATGACCACCAAGTGGCCATCCGGCTTCAGCGCAGAAAATCCTGCTTCTAGGCCTTCTCTCAGGGCGCCCAATTCGTCGTTCACCCAGATCCTGAGCGCTTGAAAGGTCCTTCTGGCCGGATGGCCGCCGCTCCGTCGGGCGGAGGCCGGGATCGCGGCTTTAATGACCTCCACCAACTGCTCCGTCGTTCGAATCGGCTCCGTGGTCCGTGCCTCCACAATAAACTTGGCAATGCGACTGGCCCAACGTTCCTCCCCAAACTCTCTGAGCGCGGCGCTGATTTCCTGGCGCGATTTCATGTTGATCAGACGAAAAGCGGTCAACGGATTTTCGGGATCCATGCGCATGTCCAGGGGGGCATCGAAATGATAACTAAACCCACGTTCCGGCACGTCAAACTGCGGCGAGGAGACGCCAAGGTCAAAGAGTATCCCATCAACCGACTCGATGCCTTCTTGGACCAACACATCGCCCAGATCACGAAAGTTCCGCGAATAGAGGTGAGCACGGTGGCCGTATATGGCCAAGGCATTCTTTGCTTCCGCCAACGCTGCTGGATCTTGGTCTAATCCGATGACACGCGCATTAGGATACTGCTCCAGCAGGAGTCGACTGTGCCCGCCACCGCCTACGGTGGCATCCAGGTAACAGCCGTTAGGATCCGTCGGCCAAAAGTTCAAGACCGCCTCTGGCATCACGCTGACGTGAGTATAGCCCACCATGTTCATTCCTCCCGCTTCCGTAGAGGCCTAGAAACCTAAATCCACCATTTGCTCTGCCAGTTTTTCGTAATCTTCTTGGGTGGCTTCTTGGTACCTCTGCCAATTGACCGCCGACCATAATTCGGCGCGGTTGGAAACGCCGACTAACACACATTCCTTATCGATCTCGGCGTATTCCCTCAACCTTCCTGGAATGGTAATTCTCGACTGTTTGTCCATTTCCACATCCTGAGCGCCTGCCAAAAACAATCTGGTAAAGGCCCGAGCCCCCTGGTTGGTCATAGGCAACGCGCGCAAGCGTTCTTCCAACCGGTTCCACTCTCCCATCGGATAGAAAAAGAGGCAACCATCCAACCCTTTGGTAATGACAAAGCGGTCATGAAGCTCTTCGCGAAACCGGGCGGGGATGATGATGCGGCCCTTTTCATCGATTCCCGGAGAAAACTCTCCCATCATCATCCCCAACGCCCCCTTTCCCTCCACTGAGCTCCACTTTACTCCCCAACTCTTCGCCCTAACCTGCTCGCTTTCCTGCTTGAAGCGCAACTTTTTTAATTACAAAATCTGGGATAAGGCGACGCTGGTCCTCTCCCTTTAACAAGGTCCCCAATGTTTACCGGAAATTCCCCACGATGTCCTGGTTATCGCAAATCTTTGGTTTGACAGCAGCGCTCCTACTTTCTATAATGCATAACGACGATGTCCCTTGAGTTGCGGTGGGTGGGGTCATTGTGGGGATGTAGCTCAGTTGGGAGAGCGCCGCGTTCGCATCGCGGAGGTCACGGGTTCGAATCCCGTCATCTCCACCATTATTGAGGCGCTAAGGCGCCGTTTTTTTCTCTCGTCTGCCTAGTATGGACTGTGAGGAGCCTGTTTATGATGGCTACCGGAATTCTAATCTTCGATGTCGAAACCGTCCCCAATGCCGAAGCCTATCGAATGCTTTTAGATCTGCCTCCAGACTCCACTCGATTATTGGACTTAGAGCAGGCCTGGGGCCAAGATCGTCCGTTCAAACCAGGACTTCAGCAGGTCGTGGCCATTGCTTGTAGTTGGATCGATAGCCATGGAATTTTTTCTGGATTGAAGGCGCTAGGCTCGCCCCACGACTCCGAAAAGGTGTTAATTGACAGCTTTTTTGAAATCATTCAAAGCCGCCACCCGCGGCTGGTGGGTTGGAACAGCGGCGGTTTCGATCTGCCTGTGCTGATTACCCGCGCCCTGGTGCACAATATTGCGGCTCCTGACTTTTACCGTGTGGGCCAACCCTACCACGGCTATCTTAAGCGCTACGATGATGAGGGCCATCTTGATTTGATGGATCAACTCAGTCTATTTCGGGCCACCGCTCCGCTCAAACTTGACGAGATCGCCGTCTTACTCCATATCCCGGGCAAGCTTGCAGTGACCGGCGATGCCGTCAGCGATCTCGTGGACCAAGGCGCCCTAGAGAGCGTCCGCCACTACTGCGAAACCGACGTATTGACGACCAGTCTGGTATTTGGCCGTTACGCGCTTCATCGCGGCTGGTGGGATCTTGACCATCACCAAAACTTCGAACGGTCTTTACAACGATTCCTCGAAGACTCGACGATTGCTGAACACCAAGCCTTTTTGCAACGCTGGTACGAACTGCGGGCATCGAATGTCTAATCTAATCCCTTAGACTTCCCTCGGATAAGCAAGAGCCAGGGTGAGTGCCGAAGATTTTCGAGCCGGCTAAAATAGGGAAGCAGGGCCACTGACCGAAAAGCCATCAGCAACCCTGCCCCCGTGACCGCGCTTAGTGATTCTTTCGGCTTGTTTGGCGCTACGCTAAGTATTGGTTAAAGTATGCCAAGGTCTTGGCCCAGGCGTCGCGGGCCGCCCCGACGTGATAAGAGATGCGGCTGTCATTGAAAAATGCGTGACCTGCTCCTTCATATACCTTGCCTTCATAGGTCTTGCCCAGCGACTGCATCTGCGAACGGACTTCGGGAACCTGGTCACTGATGCGATGGTCTTCGCCCCCATAAAATCCAAACACCGGACATTTGGCTTCGCCCAACTGGTTCTTGTCAGGCGCCGTCCCGTAATAGACCATGGCCACCTTTAACCGCGGTTCAGCCAATGCCAGTTGAAAGGACAGCGCACCGCCCATGCAATATCCGGTGCTGCCTACGGGCTTTCCCCCGTTGTGCGGATCTTTCTCCAAAAAGTCTATCCACGCCCTCAGGTCTTGGACCATGCCTTCACTGTCTTTCGGTCCAAAGAGAGCTGCCTGCGTTTCCTGGATGCGTTGGGCCTCGTCTTTGGGCCTTTTCTCTAGAGCCTTGGCCAATTCGGACGGGTCGTGCCAGGTCGCTGGCGGAACCGTATCCATGAAGGCTTTGAATTCAGCAATGCGCTGCGCCGACATGGCTTGAGGACGGCCACCGCGCGAATACAGATCAGGGGCCAAGGCCAGATAGCCCGCCTGAGCAACGCGGTCGGCTACGTCTTGAATATGTTCGTCGGGTCCCCAAATTTCTTGAATGACCAATACCGCGGGTAGCGGCTCTTTGACCATTGCCGGCGCTACCAGATATCCGGTCATGCTTTGGCCGCCACGTTGATGGTTCACCCAATTGCGATTTAACTCCATCGGCTCTTCCCTCCATGAGATCTAGATCCTATTAATGTGAAACAGCAGAAAGCACCGCACCACCGTCAATATGCGTTTTGGCCTGCTTTCTCCTCTATCGTACCAAACTCTGAGGGAACTCTGACATCGGCCGAAGACCGACAGAAAAGCGACGATGGTACTGTCTAAGCTTTAGGCATGCCACTTTCCCGTGGGCCAAGGACTGGTGATTTCACCAAGATGGCAGCCTTTAGGTCCATGGAACGGTCTTCAGAAACCTGACCTATGCCTCCTCGCCCCAATCCACCACCGCCTCCAACTTTGGCCCCAGATCGTCGATTTGATCATCATATTGTGAAAAGTACTTCCTATGGTGTGCTATAATTCCGCCATATCATAGGAATGTCGTGTGAATCCAAGGCCATTAAACCAGCGCTTGTATGAATGAATCACGGGTTGGAGGGAGCATCATGAATCTAAAACCCATTATCGCGGGTCTCTTCGGTCTCGTGGTTGGGTTGGCCGGCTATTACTTGCTTGGAAGGACCCCCAGCATTGTTCAGCCGACGACGCCGCCCAACGCGGCCCTCATGTTCGAGCAGGACGTGAGGGCCAATGTCTCCTATGCCGCCAAGGCCCTGATGACTCCACCTACGCGGCGACAGTTTACCCAGGCGGATTGGCAGTCCCTTCGTCACTGGGTGGGTCAGGCGAATGGGTACAATTTTGCGACCTATGAGGTGCTGACCTTTCCGAGCCATCGCTCCCTCATTCTGTGGTTAGGAGCCGCCAAATATTAACCTGCGATTTTTGGCTCCGAAGTCTTGACGCGTGGTCGGATGGTATCGTTCCATGGCTGATTTTGACCTTCTGGTCGCTCGATATTCAGGCTG
>JAMCVM010000183.1 GCA_023475835.1 Bacillota bacterium
AAAAAGCGCGAGAAAGTGCCATCCTTGGACTTCGCCGAGGACTTTCGCGGCAGGCCGTGATGCCCTGACCCCGACCCAGATCCAGGAGTTCACGACCCGCTACCCCGAAATTGTCGACGCCGGGTTAGCCCAGAATCCTCGGAAAAAGGCACCAGAAGGCGTCAAGGTCAAAGGGCAGGTGAAACAAACCCGAGCGCGCAATCTGTTGCAACGCCTAGACCGGGATCAAGAGGATACGCTCCGATTCATGCACGACTTTCGGGTACCGTATACCAATAATCGGGCCGAGCAAGATATTCGCATGATCAAGTGTTGGCGCTAACTGGATTTGTCATCGGTTCCGCTAAGGTGTCCGCCATCTTAGCGCTCTGGTCTCGCTCACTGGATTGGCATCAGACGCCCGGGATCAAGCACAGCGAAGCCGCCTCCGACGAGACGAGGCGGCTTGCCTTTCTTAGAGACAGAGTTGGATCACAAGTCCCGAATCTGGACCGCTTCCAACCTCTGCAAGGCCCATCGTTGCCGTTCCCGTCGGTCGGTGGGCCAGGGTTGGCGTCGCACCCGAAAAGGATCGTACCAATGCCAAAACGCATAGAAGCGATAGAGAGTTTCCACAGAATGGGTCATCTGGCGCGGCGTCAAGAGGACCGGCGGTCGTTCCTGCGGCTCTTACGCACTTTCTGTTATTACTAATTGACTAGACAATGCTTAAGCAAACATATTATGGGTATTTCCTGTTATTTACTGCTGGCGCTTCAAGAAATACGCACAACATATCTATCGTCTCTGGACGGTTTGACGATTTTCCCTCATTTTCTCGAGGAAACAATCGCAAACTAGTACTATTAGGTTGCTACATCGTTACTACGTCGACTATCAATAACAGAAAGTGCGTAAGAGCCGTTCCTGCGCCCAGATCGTCCAGTCCGCCAAGCTGGCAGTCGACCACGGCTGATCCCGGAATCGGAGCCAGGTCCAGGCTTCCGCCAGTTCGCGCGCCTCCCGTCGGAGGCGGCGAGGCCCGCGATCTTGGTCGGCCCAAAAACTGAGAAAGGCCTGACAGCCTTCATCGCGAAATCCTTGGGAATCCCACACGGTCGCCCAAGGACGCTCTGAGCCCACTTCGACGGTAAATTGAGTGGAGGACCGACTCATCCGTCATCCCTCCAATCGCCAATGGCTCGTTGGACGTGGGGTTCATCGACGAGGGCCGCCCCCTCACTTTCGGCATCCCATAAGGCGCCACTCGCGAGATGATTGATGACGCGAGGCAAGCCTCGCGATTGTCCGGCCAGCAGTTTCAACGCGGAGGGCGTGAACAGCGCTCGTTGCACGCCGGCTTGGGCGATCTGATGCACCACATAGGCCGCAGTTTCGGCTTCCTTGAGCCCTCCCAGGTGAAAGCGGAGTCCGACGCGTTGATAGACGGCCTCAAACACTTTCAATCGTAAGGTGGCACGCAGGTCCGGTTGTCCTACTAAAATGCAGGTAAACGGAGTCACCGAATCCATGGAAGTATTTAACACTTATTCCGCATTCGGAATAAGTGTTAAATACTCTCCTAGACTCCAGATAACAACTAGACGCTCGGCGCACCAACGGATCTTGCCGTTGGTCAAGCGGTGTCGTCGACGAGTGAGAATATATGCCCTGTTACTGCTCTCGGTCGGATTTACGGCGGTTCTCTGCGCTTTGTACGCGGCGCATAAGGGTGTCAACCTTGGCCCACGCGGTGTCCCGAAAGACCTCCCCCGCCGGAAGAAGGGCTAATCGAGGAGCTTCAATCGGATATTGCGTGGCCAGACGATCTAGTCGACGCCTGATGGCAGGGAGTTCCGAGACCCACACCGGGCGGCAGGCCCACAGCGTCTTCGGCGTGTAGGCCTGCACGACAGCGACATCAAAGACATCTCGAGACCGGAGCGATGCTCCGCGATAACGCAATTTTTTTGCGATGATTTCGGCCGGAGTTTCGAGCGCCACGGAGCGTCCGTGAATGCTGACTGTCTCCGACGGCGTTTGGGTGAGACCAAGCGCCACGATAAAGTCAATTTCTCCCCACTGGGTGGAGAGCTTGACGTACGATGCTGTCTCGTCATAGTCGGTTACAAAAGGGTCCAGGGTGTCGTTGAGCCGCGGAGAAAAAAAGGGGAGCCATTGCGGATTGTCGACAAAAATATCGATATCATAGCTCTGCCGATGATGATACCGAAGCATCAGCGCAGTCCCCCCTCCAAACGTCCAGTCGGGCATTGGGCTCCCAGTGCGTGCGATGCTATCAATACAGGCTAGGGCATGATCAAAGAGTGGTTCCCAGGCGTCCATTGACCCATGCCTCCAATTCGGGGTTGATATCCCCCAGAGGGCGAATGAACTGCGTGTAATAACGCCCCATCAGAGAGGGCGACAACTGGTGGTGTTCGGCAAACCGTCGGATGGCGTTGACCGAGACATCTGCAAAGAGTTGTCTTACGGGCCCAATCCACTCGTCGGGCGGCTGTTGCTCACGCAAGAGGTCCAGTAACGTCGGAAGGGTGATCGGTTCTCGCCAGCACGTATTTACCGCCGTGAGGATCAAGGCATCAACATTGCGCGTCATGACTACGCATCCCTTCTTATCGTTTGTAGTATACCGAAATTCGGTCAGCGATGACACGGGTTTGACTAGTTTATAGTCCACATTTGGTGCCGAATTTTTCCAGTGTTTGGGCCACAAGGGTTTCAGGGATCGATGCGGAGGGATTAGTGACTACAACCAAGGTTGCATCGCGTTCAGTAGGGGTTGGAGAGTAGAATTCGCGACGACCGATTCGCAATCCAATGCCTAGAGATAGGTGCGTTGAAGGTCTGACGGTTCGGTCAGGGTTAACCGTGTTTGACCCGTGGATTTGATCTGTAACCGATTGATCGATTGATCTGTATACTTGGTCGTAAAGATTTGTTCAAATTATTTTTTCGCGGGTCCTTAGATGCGGAACCAGTTAGCGACCTCTGCAGGTTCTTGACCCACCCTAACGGCATTGGGGAGCGGATGCGTCGACTTTGTCGAGTGGCGACGTTCGCGTTTGCGATTCGGTCTTAGCGCAGCTATCCGACGATTGTCACCGGTATAGCTGACCGTTGTATGAGGCTGAATGAAATACTGCCGAGGAGATTTCCCAGGACCGAGTGGCCCCGGCGTCCAACGACGATCAAAGAGACGTGATGCTGTTTCGCATAGTCGATCAGCGTCTCCGCCACGGGACCCCTTAAGATAACCTCTTTGACAGCGAAGTCTTTTCTCAGCTTTTTCCGAGTCTCCTCGATCCTCAGATGACCGGCTCTATGTTCTTCATCCATCAATTCTTGGTACACAAAGCCTTCGGAAAAGGCGGTGTTCATGTCGGACCAAACCAAACTCGTCGGCGTAATGACGGTGACAATGGTAATAGACGCCTCTGCGGCCTGTATCCAATCATTAACCCACGCGGCGGCTTTGAGCGCAGCCAATGAACCGTCGGTTGCGAGCATGATCTGCCGTTGTCGGTTCTCTCGTGTCTCCATTTCCGAACTCCCTTCACGGTGGGAATGTTGGTTCAGTATGCCCGTTCGGCGGCTGCTCAACAAACGTGCCAGCTTTACGTCGGTGGCGGACTTGGAAACCCGCCTGCAACAGTTTATTGACTACCATAATCAGTACTTGGCGAAACCCTTTCGATGGAACTATGACGGTCGTCTCTTAAAGGTGACCTTCGGCACGTAAGCGCGCGTCGGGGACAGCCACTGCCTTGGCAGTGGCATCATCACCCACCCTTCCGCCTGCGGGACCACCCGCGATCCAGGCCAAGAGGCCTTCGGATTCAAATATGGAAAATGCTGGGTCCTAGTCATCCTAAGCTAGGGCTTGATGAACTGTGTCCTACGAGACCGCGCTCCGCACGAGAGCGGCGCGAGCCCACCTCGGAGAAGCCATCCTGTCCACCAACTCGCCCTCCGCTGCCACCGAAACGCCATCGATCTGCCCACAATTCTCAGAATAGCGCGCATTGTTTTGGGCGATTAAGGACTTACGTCGTCGGGTACTAGACCAAGAGTCGAACCGGGCTTTCCCTGGCTCTAACCCTCCTATTTTCCGACCTCCGCTGTCTTCAGCAGAACGTCATAAACGTAGCACGAAAACGTTCGATTTTTCAGGACCATCTGACCGTGGTTTGCGGTGCCAACCGACCCAAGTTCACCGTGAACCGTTCAGCATCTAATGCCCGTTGAAGGCGTTGTCGCTTTTGACCCAAGGTTCCCCAGGAGATAAAGCCGCAGATGACCACCCCGGGCTCAGGGAAATTCTTAGCAACAGTTCCATCACCGGCATCCCGCCGTGAGCTGAGGTCCCTAAGGGGCCGCCACGATTGCCGGCGACTGGGGAATTTAGCTCTTCATCTTGAGATTGGGGGGAAGAAGCGCCAGCAAAGGCGTCGTTGTCGGTTTGAGGGGGTGGCCGCTTGGCCATTTCGGGGATCACAACAGGCGGGGATTAGAGGCGCCCATTGGGCTCGTTCATTGAGACCGGGTCGTTCAGCAGGCCCAAGCACACTCGGTGGGTTATCGAATCGATTCGGCACTTTGAGGCGAACTTTGATTGCCTACCACATGTAAATCCACAAATTCGGCATGACTGAGGACATAATCGACGGGGCTATATCGGTGCCATAACCCTGTGGACGGCGTTGACGGCACCCCGATGACAATCTGCGAAACGGCCAACTCCTTGGCAACCCCCACAATAATCTCGCCAATGCGCCGCGGTTCTGCCGTGCGCACCAGCACTTGGGCGTGAAATTGGTCGCTAAATCGACGCGTTCGCGCGATTTCGCGCTGGTCTTCATCGGAATCTTTTGCAGTGACCACCATCAAGACGAAGAGGTCGGCACCTCGCCGGTCGGCTATCCTCCACCCCCGCCGAATTAAGCGTTCGGCCTTGCGGCCTTCACTGACGCAGACTAAAATTCTTTCCCGGACCTCTGACTCTTGACGATTGTCATTTCCTCTTGTGCCTTCTTGGGTGACTGTGTCGGCGACTTCCACCAATGCCAGTTCACGCAGGGCAGCCAAGCGTCCCAACTGAAAGAAATGCGTCAGCGCCAGTTCAATCTTGTCGGGGTCATAGATTTTTCCTTGCAGTAATCTTTCTTGCAAGGTTTCGGGACTGACGTCGACTAGTTTGAGCTCCCGCGCGCGACTAACGAAAGAATCGGGCACTCGTTCGCGAACATAAACTCCGGTCATGTGTGCCACGGTATCGTATAAGCTTTCTATATGCTGGATATTCACCGTCGTCACCACATCGATGCCGGCATCTAAAAGGTCGATGATATCTTCATACCGCTTGGAGTTCGCCCCCGATTCAGGCACGTTGGAGTGGGCCAGTTCGTCGACCAAGGCAATTTGCGGGGCTCGCTGCAAGATAGCCTGATTGTCCATTTCTGCATACTCTCGACCTTGATAAGGGACCCGTTTTGGCGGAATAATTTCGAGATCTTGGATCTGGTCATAGGTTTCTTTTCGGCCATGCGTATCCACCCAACCGATGACCACATCCAACCCTTGCTCCCGCACCACGTGGGCATCTTGCAGCATCTTGTAGGTTTTTCCAACCCCTGCCGCCGATCCCAAATAAATCGTCAAACGCCCGTTTTGGGGCGGCTCTGAATTCGATGCGGCGGCCATGTTCGCGCCCTCCTATTCTCTCCAACCCACAATCCTAAGGTCTACATTATCTAAATGCTGCAAAAGATAGCGAATCGGCTTGTCTCGGCGCAAAAAACTCCAGGGTTTTCCCGCCCTAGGCTGACCCACCACAATCTGGGTCACATTGTAACGCGCCGCCGTTTCTAGGATGACTTTGCCGAGAGGCCGATCTCGGCGATCCTCGAGGACGAACTGTCCATGATAGCGATCCGCCAGGTCCTGAAACATCTTCCACTTCTTGGTTGCCTGGGGCGAAACACTATCCCCCCACGTCTTCTCCGACGGATTCGTCACGGCCAAAAGGATGAGATCCGTCTTTCGTCGCGCGGACATACGCGCGGCTTTGGCCACTAAGCTCTCGGCTCGGAAGACCAGGTTGACACATACCAGTACATTTTCTCTCGCTCCCACCGCCCCCGGAATTTTCTCGCGTTCGTGGGACTGTTCAAGCCGACGTTCCACATTTTGCGCCACCTCGCGCAACGCCAGTTCTCTTAGTCCAGACAGCCTATCTCGGCGAAAGAAATGGCGCAACGCAGTCTCCACCTGATCCGCAGGATAGACTCCACCGTCCCGCAAGCGGCGCCTGAGTGCCTCTGGAGTGACATCGACCATTTCGAGTTCCCCGCGATCGATGATCGACTGCGGGACAATCTCACCTACCGGATGGCCAGTAATCCTTTCCGCTTCTTGTTGCACCTTGGCCAAATGCTGCACGTTAACCGAGGTAAGCACATCGATGCGTGCATCTAACAGAGCTTCAACATCCATGAAACGCTTCGCATTACGAGAGCCGGGCACATTCGCATGCGCTAGTTCGTCGATCACCACCACCTGAGGATGTCGGCGAAGGATGGCATCAATGTCCACCCCGGCAAACCGCCCGCCTTGAAATTCGGTGATGGCAGGCTCAATGACTTCCAATTGATCGAGTTGGGCAACCGTCTCAGCGCGTTGATGGGCTTCCAGATAGCCGACCACAATATCAACGCCTTGCATCTTTAGGCTTTGAGCGTAGCGTAGCATACTATACGTTTTGCCTACGCCGGGAGCAGCGCCGAGAAATATTTTGAGCGTGGCTTTGGGACCGGATTTCCCCGGCTGCTTCATTCTTATACCTCCCTTCCGGCCTTCGAGCCACGTCCCCAACCGTCTCCATGGATGTTTTCAGTATCGACCGCAATGACTATTCTGACAAGACCGATCGAGGATTCAGACAGCGTCGGCTAACTCTCGACATCGGCCAAATATTTTTTGCGACAAATTTTCCTGTCTCCTTGTTCCTGACTAGCCTATACTAGGAGCGCATAGGGAAAAGATTGGCGCCTGAGGAGGCAGCTGATGGCCGATTGAGCCGTGGTAGTGCTCACTCTGATGATTTTTTAGCGCTGGTCGGATTAGCCACCTATTTCAATCGATTTTAGGAAGGGTCAAGATGGAACAGGGAATTTTACTTGGTCTGGCCATCGCCGTAGTCGGTTATCTCATCTACGTCATTGTCCATCCCGACCGATTTTGACGTCTACACGTTAATGGATGGGGGTACGCAGGTGTCGATTCAGACGATGGTCACTTGGATCGTGGTGTTGGGTGGGTTGGCCGCGGTGGCGAAACCGCTAGGAATCTACATTGTCCGAGTGTTTACCTTTCAGCCGACCTGGCTTGACCGCCCCTTGGATCGATTAGAAGATCGCCTGTTTCAGTGCATGGGAATTGACCGTGACAGTAATATGTCGGCTAAGGAGTACAGTTTTTCGCTGCTGTTGACCAACTTAGCCTGGATGCTGGCTGCCTATTTGGCGTTGCGGTGGCAATATCACCTCCCCTTCAATCCTGAGCATTTACGGGATCTTAAACCCACCCTCGCTTTTAATACCGCGGCTAGTTTTGTGACCAATACCGACTGGCAGGCTTATTCAGGGGCCACTACCATGTCTTATTTCTCTCAGTTTGCGGTCCTATCGTACTTACAGTTTGTCGCTCCGGCGGCGGGTGGAGCGGTCGGTATTGCCTTTCTGCGCAGCATTTCGGGACGCCAACTGGGCAACTTTTTCGTCGACTTGACCCTGATGGTCACCCGTTTGTTATTACCACTGGCGGTGATAGGCACGGTGCTGCTGGTCGCCCAAGGAGTGCCCGAAACCCTGAAGGCGTATCTGCATGTGCATACCATCACCGGGCTGAGGCAGTGGATCCCACGTGGTCCCATCGCTTCTTTTGAATCTATCGAGCATTTAGGTCAAGATGGAGGCGGGTATTTCGCAGCCAATAGCGCCAGCCCGTTGGAAAATCCCACGGCCTTTTCCAATCTCATCGAAATTCTGTCCATGGGCCTTTTGCCCTTAGGTTTCTTTTACGCCTTTGGCGCTATGACCGGAAAACGCCGCTTCGCCTGGACGCTGATCGGCGTCGCGGGCACTTTTTTCATCGGCATGTTGGCCCTGGTTTACTTCCCAGAATTAGCCGGCAATCCCCTCGTTAACTCGCTGGGCCTGCACGGCATGGTGAACATGGTAGGCAAGGAAATTCGCTTGGGCCTCGGCGGAACCTCGCTCTTTGAAACCTCGTCGATGGCATTTGCCACCGGCTCAGTGGTCAGCGCCCATGACAGCTATCTGCCCTTGTCGACCCTCAGCTTCTATCTGGGCATGTTCTTAAACGTGGTCTTCGGTGGCCAAGGCGTGGGCATTTTGAACATGCTGATGTTCGTCATCCTGACCACGTTCTTAATGGGGTTAATGGTGGGACGAACCCCAGAGTTTTTAGGCAAGAAAATCGAGGCCCGAGAAGTCTCCATCGCCGCTCTCGCCTTTTTGATTCATCCCGCCCTGATTTTGATCGGCTCCGCCATCGCCGTGGCCACCCCGCTAGGACAGGCCGGAATCTTCAATCCCGGTCCTCAAGGATTATCCGAAATTTTTTATGCCTTTGCCTCTGCCGCGGCCAACAACGGGTCCGCCTTGGCCGGCTTGAAAGCGGCGCTGCCCTTTTATGAAGTCATCCTCGGCGTCGTCGCAGTAATCGGACGCTACGCCTCCATGATTGCCATGCTGTTCATTGGCCAGTCTCTTCTGACCAAGCGCAGCATTCCCGAATCTCAAGGCACGCTGCGGGCTGATACGCCTGTCTTCGCAGTCGTACTGTTGGGTTCGATTGTGGTGCTCAACGCGCTCACGTTTTTCCCGATAATGGCCTTGGCTCCCATTGCCGAACAGTACTTAATGCTGGCCCATCACTTGATCAGGTAAGGAACGGGTATGAATTGGACGACCTTGTTCGTGGGCTATCACACATAACCGATGGTAAGGAGTGGCGGGATTGGCTATGCAGACTTCCTCAAAAGCCTCATATCGGTGGGTCGTGTTGCAATCGTCCCTCAAGAAATTAAACCCGGCAGAGATGATCCATAATCCGGTGATGTTCGTCGTCGAGATTGGAACCGCCGTCGTTTGCTGGATGGCGTGGAGCGCCGTGGGCCGCAGTGCAGTTGGCTACGACTGGACCATCGCAGTCATTTTGTTCCTGACGATGTGGTTTTCCACCTTATCGGAATCCTATGCCGAAGCCAGGGGTCGGGCCCAAGCCGACTTCCTTCGCCGCACCAAGTCGTCTACCAAAGCCCGTCTGCTCGACTCGGAGGGCGGCACCACCCTGGTCGATGCCGCCCTCCTTCACCAGGGCGACCGCATCGTGGTCGAGCCCGGCGACTTAATTGCCAGTGACGGCGTGGTCTTAAATGGCGTCGGTTCCGTCGACGAATCAGCGATCACCGGAGAGTCTGCTCCCGTGCTGAAAGCCCCCGATGATGCGGTCACTGGAGGAACGATGTTGTTGTCCGACCGGCTCATTGTTGAGGTGACGGCAAACCCTGGAGAAACCTTTCTGGACCGCATGATTGCTCTGGTTGAAGGAGCCAAACGTCAAAAAACGCCCAATGAAATTGCGCTCACCGCGCTTTTGGCAGTCTTAACCTTGATTTTTGTGTTGGTGGTAGTCACCCTCGTACCCATCGCCGACTATTATGGTCCCCGCACCACGAATATCCCCATCATGGTTGCGCTCTTAGTCTGTTTGATGCCGACGACCATAGGCGCCTTGTTGTCCGCCATCGGCATCGCGGGCATGAATCGCGTGTCCTTAGTCAATGTTATCGCCAAAAGCGGCCGAGCAGTGGAGGCGGCGGGTGATATCGATACGATTATCTTGGACAAAACAGGAACCATCACCATTGGCAACCGAATGGCTACCGAGTTCTTACCCCTCCCCGGCGTCTTGGTCGACCAATTGGCTGAAGCCGGATTATGGTCGTCTTTAGCGGATACTACCCCAGAGGGGCGGTCGATTATCGACTTGGCACAACGAACCTTGGGCCTCACCAGCCCGCCCTCGCTCTCTGGCGAGCCGGTGCCATTCTCCGCCGAAACCCGGATGAGTGGGATCGACCTCTCCGACGGGTCTCGCATTCGCAAGGGAGCCGTTAGCGCCATCGAAAAACTGGTCACCTCGCCCATTGCAGAACTAAAAGTGATAGCTGATTTGGTGGCCAGCGATGGTGGAACCCCCCTCGCCGTCAGCCGTGACGGCGTCGCCTTGGGCATTATTCGCCTCAAGGACGTGGTCAAAACCGGTCTCACAGATCGGTTCGAGAAGTTTCGCATGATGGGGATTCGGACGGTCATGGCCACTGGCGACAACCGGATTACGGCCGAAGTGATCGCTCGCGAAGCGGGCGTCGACGACTTTATTGCGGAAGCTAAACCGGAAGACAAGATCCATCTGATTCAGGAGCAGCAAACCTCAGGCCGTCTAGTCGCCATGACCGGCGACGGCACCAACGATGCCCCTGCACTGGCGCAAGCCGACGTGGGCTTGGCCATGAACAGCGGAACCATGGCCGCCAAGGAAGCCGGAAATATGATTGACTTGGACTCCAGTCCGACCAAATTACTCGACGTGGTCATGATTGGGAAGCAACTGCTGATCACCCGGGGGGCTCTGACCACGTTTTCTATCGCCAATGACATCGCCAAATATTTCGCCATCGTTCCGGCGCTCTTCGTCACCGTCCCGACGCTCAGGGGACTCAGCGCCCTCAACATTATGCATTTAACCACCCCTCACGGCGCGATTTTGTCCGCCTTGATCTTCAACGCGCTGGTCATCCCTGCCCTGGTGCCCTTTGCCATCCGTGGGGTGCGTTACCGCGCTGAGAGTGCGGCCAAAATGCTAGTCCGAAATTTATTCAACTGGGGAGTGCTGGGAGTGATCATTCCTTTTGCTGGGATCTTCGCGATTGATAGGATTTTGGGATTGTTTGGGATGGGCTAGACCGGTTCGGATGGCAAAGCATGGATCGAACGCACGAAGGGAGATTACAGGATGCGATACCTCCGCCCTATCGTAGTGGCTACAGTGGGCCTTTGGCTCATCGTCGGACTCGCCTATCCGTTGGTGATGACCGGGGTCAGCCAAATCTTCTTTCCCCGCCAGGCGAACGGAAGTGTGGTCACCGTAAATGGCCGGGTGGTAGGGTCAGAGCATGTCGGCCAGTCCTTTAACCAAAAGGCCTATTTTTGGGGCCGTCCGTCGGCCACCAATCCGCCTGACAATCCGTTGGGAGTCGGCGCCAGCAACCTTGGGCCTACCAATCCTAAACTGATTCGGCAGATCCGGGTTCAACTTCAGCGTTTACGAGCGGCCGATCCGGGCTTGAAAACCTCTCAGATTCCGATTAGTTTGGTGGAAAGCTCCGGTTCCGGGATCGATCCCGACATCACCGTCGATTCGGCCCTAATCCAAGTGGCTCGGGTTCACCGTGCCACCGGTATTTCCGAGCCCCGGTTGCGGAACATGATTCATCAAGCCACTAAAGTCCCGCTGCTAGGATTCATCGGGGTGAGGCGCGTGAATGTACTGGCCTTGAACCTCGCCGTCTATCGCCATCTGTATCAGCGATAGGCGGCTCAGGTGAACGAGATCCCCATTTGGGATGGGAGTCTCTTTAGTTTCGCCGAGTCTTCCCAGGCCGATCCGGTTCAAGCCATGACACCCGCGGATCGGGATCTCAGGGTCAAGGCGGCGTCCCGTGGGGTGAGCGGGCCGCTCGCGAGAAGCAGTGGAAAGACCAAGGCTTGGACAAGGAGGAATCATCGTGCACTTAGCAGTCATGACATCGGGCGGAGACGCTCCGGGAATGAACGCCTGCATTCGCGCCATCGTACGGCAATCGATTTATATGCACCACGACGTGTGGGGGGTGTTGCGCGGTTATGACGGTCTACTCGCAGGCCACCGACGCCGTTTGGGACTCGGCTCCGTAGCCGACGTCATTAAGACCGGAGGAACCTTTCTTCGCACCGCGAGGTGCCTCCCGTTTTTCACTACCGAGGGGCAAGCCCAGGGCCGAGACCGTCTTCGCGAATGGGGCATCGATGGGCTCATCGTCATCGGCGGAGACGGATCCTTGCGCGGCGCTCTCGCCCTGCACCAACTCGGGGTTCAAGTCATCGGCATTCCCGCAAGCATCGATAACGACATCTACGGGACGGACTCGGCGATTGGATTTGATACCGCCATCAATAATGTGACCCAGTCCATGGACAAGCTGCGCGACACCGCCAGCAGCCATGAGCGAGTCTTTGTGGTGGAAGTCATGGGGCGAGAGAGCGGGGCCATCGCGGTTGCGGCGGGAATGGCTGGAGGAGCCGAAACCCTTGTGATTCCTGAAGTTCCGACGAACTACACCACCATGATTGCCCGACTCAAGCGCTCGTATGCCCGAGGCAAGCGGCATAGTTTAATTGTGGTGGCCGAAGGCGCCGCCCATGGTGAAGACGTGGCCCGCGCCGTTCAAGAACAGACCGGTTACGAAGTTCGACTCACCGTTTTGGGACACACCCAGCGTGGTGGACCGCCCACCGCCTTGGACCGAATCTTGGCATCGCGCTTAGGTGCCGAGGCGGTCCAACTCTTCCAGGAAGGTCAATCGGGGGTGATGGTCGGATCCAAATGTGGATCGCTGATAACCACCCCGATGGAGGACGCGGTAAACCAACACAAAGATCCCGACTTAGACTTAGCCCATTTAGCCGCCGTATTGGCCATTTGATTCGATCCTCTCCAATCCGCAAGCGGTTCGCACCAGCCGATAGGTTCCGCCATCGGCTGGTCTCGGGGCCGCTCCTACCTGGGACGTCTCAGCAACCATGCGCTGACCGTCAGGGCGATGCTGGCATACAGTAAAAATCCCAACCACTCACTCCAGGATACCCTCGGCCCAAAAAACACCAATTGCTTGAGGATGGCCAACGGCGCGGTGGACGGCAAAATCCACCAAACCAGAGACCAAGACTTCAGCGATTCGACGGGCGCCATCCCCAAAAAGAGCACCCCCATCATCAAAAGATTGCCAAATAGACCCGCCAACGCCTCGTCTGGTGCTAACAGTCCGATAATCGTGCCAATGGCTCCCATGGTCAAGCCAACCACCAGCATCAAGACAATGGCCAGCGGAGCTAGATGCATCGGCACGTGGTCGAGGGCGGAGCCTTCCAAGGCCACCAGCAGGACTCCAGGCCAAGCAAACAGACCGTACATGCTGGTCATGGCGATAATCAGCAGGGGCAACGAAATTGGCATCACTCGGTAATGGTCGAGCGCTTGGCTTACTTTGAGGAAGGAGACATACTGCGACAACATGACGATGGTGGTCAACGACTCTGCCAGGATCATGGCTCCGGAAATAATGTGCAATCGTTCTAGTTGCGCCATGTGAGGATTCATGAGATGGAGCAGCAACACAATCCCCCCCGGCATCATTGCGCTCACCATAATATAAGATCGCCAGCTTTGGCGCAGTCGCGCCAATTGCATTCGCAGCAGTACGATAAACATTGTCCCGAAATCCGCACTGCGCCCGCTCATCATTTACTCCCGGCTTGCGGGCGGTCGGGCGCATTTTGCTGACGAATCGCCAGATAAGCATCCTCCAGCGTCGGCTCATTGACTGCCACGCGGTCCACCAATCCCGGCTCTGCCAACCACTTAGCCAGGTAGCCTAAGGCCTGAACGCGCGGCGCGGTAAACTCCACCACCCGGCCGTGGACATGGAGATCGGGACTGACCCCCGTCAGGTCCGGGCTTAGTCGTTTGGGATCATCGGACACCGTCACCACCACGTTGAGAAAGTCGCCGGCATTTTGGCGCAAAGACCCCGGACTGCCATCGCGGATGATCTGACCCTGATGCATAATCAACACGCGATCTAAAACACGCTCGGCTTCCAATACATTGTGCGAAATCAGGAGCAGAATGCGATCGGGATGACGAAGGTTTTGAATCAAGTCCCAAATGCGATGGCGCATCAAAGGATCCAGTTCGTTCGTGGGCTCGTCTAAAGCAATGATCGGCGTCGGCGCCACCACAACACTCGCCACGCCGACTAATCGGCGTTCGCCGCCGGATAGGCCCACGACTTGGCGCTGGCTCAAGCCGGTCAAATCTAGGCGTTCGAGCAACTCCCGGGTGTGATTCTCGGCGTCCTTGGGAGATTGGCCGCGGAGCCGGGCGCTAAAGCAAATCGCCTCATACACCGTCAAATCCGCGAGCGCTAAAGGATGCTGAGGCAAATAGGCGATAGTTTCCTTAACCCAGCGCATTCCCGGAACCACTCTTTGTTGGTTAATCGAAATGCTTCCCGTGGTTGGGCGGGTGAGGCCAACCAATTGGCGCAACAAGGTCGTCTTTCCGGCCCCGTTAGGTCCCAATAGACCGACAATGGATCCCGACGTAATGTGGAGAGTAATCTCTCGATTGGCCCAAACACTCGCATAGCGTTTAGACAAACGATCAAATTCCAGAGCGAACATCAATTTTCGTCTCCATTTCGCAGTCTCTTGTCATCCCATTGCACGGGAACCCTCGGCCTTCCCTAGGACGACATCAAGGACACGGTCAGACCGGAGAAGGACTTCGGGATGCGAGAGGCCCCGCTCTCCCTGGTCACCCCAGCCTGAGCATCCTCAAGCTCTGCCCTTTAGGTCGGGGTAGTTGACTCCAAAATACTGAGCACCTCGATGCGACAAACACCAAAATAGTTTGCCTCAAGAAACGTCCGCCCTTCTTGTCCGATTATATCAGCATCCTCGAACATCGACTGCCATCAGCCAATCCGGCATTCGGCCGCCTAGCCCTGGGCCCATTGGCCGGGATGATTACGGTCAATGGGCCCTCCCCCATGGCTTGGGGAAAGGTCATGCTGACAGTAGAAATTGCATGGGCTGATTCGTTGGCTATTTGCAATGTTTTCAATTGGAAAGGGTGATTGCGATGGCATCCACAGGCCGTTCTACCGAAGTGGAACATTACGGCTGGTTTACTCCGGTTCGGATTATTAAATTTCTCATCGCTTGGCTCAGTCTGTACGTGGCTCTAACCTTCTTCATCGCCAATCCCTTCTGGGATGAAACGTCGGCTAGTGCGGCAATTAACTGGCAGCACACCATGTTTCTCCATGGGTTTCTGATCGGATTGGTCGGACTGGTCGCCATTGGCGTCGTCGACGCCTTTCACTTCCGTTCGTACCACGCTCGTTCCTGGATTCTGGTGGGGACCATGGTCGCCACAATCTTCGCTGGCATCGGAGGCATTTTCGATGCCCATCCTACGGACACGCTGGCCTTATGGACTCAGATTCTAGGGTTTTTCTCCCTCGACGAAATTCTGTTGCTGTTGAGTTGGTCTTTTTTTAGCGAGTACCGCCAGAGTCATCCAGGACGCAAGACTCTCGCCTTTTGGGTCGCCTGGATGGGCAGCATCTCCATGTTCTTGGCGGCCCTCATGGGACACCTCGCCGGCTGGTTGCTGGAATTCGGGCAGCACGCCCCGTTCAATTGGCCGTCCAACTACGCCCACTTCATCGGAGTGCCGTTTCCGGCGTGGGTGACCAATTTAATTACGTCGCACTCTCACGAAATGGTGATTGCGCTGATTGGCACCTTGATTGGTACCCTGGCTTGGCACTACGGGTATCATGGAAGCGCCAGCACCCGGGTTCCCAGCGCTACCAAAGCGGGGCTAGCCATGGTCGTGTTCGGGATTATCGCCATGACCTTCATTTATCTCGTCGCCGGGTTTACGCTTTATCAACCTCCGACCTTGTTTGCCTTTGGCCCAGGAGGCATTAATGGGCTCGCTGGGGACGACTTGGTCACTGGCATTTTCGTCCTCATTGGTGGACTGATTGCCTTGTCGGGATTTTTATTCCAAAACCAAGGCATCTCGCCTTCCAGCTATCGGGTTCGATTAGCCACCATCGTCGCCTTCATTTTAAGCGTCGTGACCGTGGTTGGCGCTGGATACTCCATCGAACTCCGAGAAACCTATTTCGGGATGGGCAATCCCAAAGCGGCAGGAGCGACGCGGGATGCGGTGTTCACCTTCTGGCACCAAGATTTTGCCTTCTTCTTGGTCCCGGCGCTGATCGCCGTGCTCTACCTGGCGGATCGGTATCTGCTTCCCCGGATTGCCGAGCGATTCGCCAACACCATCCTGGTCGGATTACCGGTGGCGTTTTTGGGGGGCCTGATCTACGTGTTTTGGAGTCCCGCCCGCTACGGCGTCGGTTACCTGGTCATCGCCCTCGGATTCTTGACCATCGCTTATGCTATCATACGCCTCTGGTGGAGTGCCTTAAACAGTCGTCCGACGGATACCCATGAGCAGTTGTCCGAGACCACCACTCCTCAAAAGACATCCGCGTAGATAGGGGCTCTTGCGCATCGACTGATATGGGTGCCGACTGGTCGGTTACTTTGGTAGCGCATGAAGGTTGCCGTTCGGTGTGGTGCTGGAACGAATGGGTTGGGCCTTGGATACACACCCTCCCAATGCTTCGATAAGCCAAGACTCCTTAAACACACAACAACCCGGTGTGGGCGTCCATCAGTCGATGCGCAAGAGCCTAGATTAGGTTGGACATTCATCAAGAGGATGGACCGGGTCGGGGCCACTGGCGCTCGTCCTTTTGATTTTTCAGACGGATTCTGGCCGCAGGGCCGCCATGAAGGCACCCGTTTCCGCAACAGTCGAATGCCCTCTTCAGGCAGTCTAGCCCCTGATCGTACCCTAGCCCTTCGAGGAATCCACCCAAGACCCACCACCAACGCGGCTTCTGGTTCGGCCAAGGTTCAGACGCACATGGCCTTCTCCGCGGCAAGAATGGCGGCGATGCGGCGATATCAGCCCCTTCACCGCCGAAAGGATGCAATCATGCGATACGACTTAGTCCTGTTGCATGCTCCGAGCGTGTATGATTTTCGTCGGACGGTGCAGCTCACCGGCCCCGTCGCGGATGTGATTCCGTCCACTTCGGTCTTTGAAATGTACCCGGTTGGCTTTACCAGCATGGCCGGGTATCTGGAACGGTATGGCTATACCGTCCGCATCGTCAATCTCGCCAATCGCATGGTGGTGGACCCGCATTTCGATGTCGACAAAAAAATCCGTAGACTGAAGGCCCGAGCTTTTGGCATTGACTTTCATTGGATGCCCCATGCCCACGGAAGTATTGAAATCGCTAGACTGGTCAAACGCTATCATCCGCAAACGCCCATTATTTTTGGCGGGCTTTCCGCCACCTACTTTGCCGAAGATCTCTTGCGCGGGTATCCCGCGATCGATTTTGTGCTCCGCGGCGATTCGATCGAGCCTCCGTTGGCGCAATTCATGGAAACGCTGCGTCAAGGCCAAACGGACTTCGCCGCCATTCCGAATTTGGCCTGGCGCCGAGGTGACGACGTGATCCTCAACCCCCTGTCTTATGTTCCAGAGACGCTAGATATCGTCGACGTTCCCGATTATCGCTACACCATGCGGTCGGTCTTCAAATACGGACACTTTCGTGACGCTTTACCCTATCGCGACTGGGTCCAGTACCCCAATACGATGGTGTTGACCGTGCGCGGATGCACGCAGTCGTGTCTTCTCTGTGGGGGATCGCGGGCCGCCTATCGCCTAACCTCGGAGCGTCAACAGGTGGCGCTCCGCTCGCCTGCCACCCTCTCACGCGATATCCGCTTTATTCAACGCTTCAGCCGAGCTCCCATTTTCCTCATTGGAGATATCCGTCAAGGCGGAGCCGACTATGTCCAAGCCTTATTTGCTCAGCTAGAGACGATGTCGCTTCGTAATGATTTGGTGTTCGAACTCTTTCAGGCCGCCGACGACGTGTTTTTTCACCGCTTGCAGGAGGCCGTCCCACGCTACAGCCTAGAAATTACGTTAGAAAGTTCCAATCCGAAAACGCGTCAACTGAACGGCAAATTCGTCGCCTCCAACAAACAGTTGCTGAAAACCTTGCAAGCCGCCTTGACCCACGGCTGTAAGAAAATTGATCTGTTTTTCATGGTGGGCCTGCCCCACCAAACTTATGACGATGCGATGGCCAACGTCGCCTTTTGCGAGGAGATCGACCAAGCTCTCGGCCACGATGGACGGATTAGCTACTTCATCGCCCCCCTCGCTCCGTTTTTGGACCCAGGCAGTGCCGCTTTTGAAGAACCGGAGCGTTTTGGTTATCGGAAGTTGTTTACCACGTTCGAAGCATATCGGCAGGCATTGCTTGAACCGTCGTGGAAGTATACGTTGAACTATGAGACCGATGCCATGACTCGAGATCAAATCGTTCAGGCTACCTACGACAGTGCACGACAGTTGAATGCGTTCAAGTTTCGTTGCGGCCTGATTAGTGCCTCGATCTACCAGGGAGTCGATACCAAAATTGATCAGGCAGTCCAGTATATGCTTGCGATCGATGCCATCAAAAAAGCGCCCAAAGAAGAACAACCGGGGCTTTTGGCCGCCATCAAAGAACGCATCGACGCGGCCAACGCAGCAGAGATTTGCGGTGCCCAGGAACTCCGCTGGCAGGTGCGCCGAAACTATGCCGGACCCTGGTCCTTACTGTGGGCTGGGTTTACCCTATTGGTCGAAGAATTAGTGCGGGACGGACACCACTTGGGACAACGTCGCGGCCATCGCGAAGCAGCCATTGCCCGCGACATCGAAGCAGGCCGAGCCGTCCTTCGATCCTAAGCGCACTCAAAGCCAGATCGCAGCGACTTGGCGCTCAGGCAGGGACCCGAAGTGAGCGGGCTCTCATTTCTCAGCGGGTTCGGATGGTCGAGTCAACATTTGGAGACGAAAGAAGGGAATCCACCATGGCGGAAACGCCAGAGCTTTTTAATACCATTGCCTCTCGCTACGATCGTTTAAGCAATTTACTCTCGGCCGACGGAATTCGCGCTTGGCGCTCAGCGGCGATGGATCATATGGACTTGCATCCCGGTTTGCAGGTGCTCGACGTGGGATGTGGCACGGGCACCGCCACGGTGCAGATGGCGAAAAAGGTCATGCCCCAAGGGACCGTCACCGGCCTCGACCCGTCCCGCGATATGCTTGCGCAGGCTCAGCACCAAGCCCAAGCAAGTCGATTGCCCAATACCGAATGGGTCCTGGCGAGTGCCGAAGCCTTGCCCTTTGTCGATCAGCAGTTTGATCGCATCAGCGCATTTTTTTCCTTGCGCAATATGCAGGATTGGCGGATAGGACTGAACGAAATGCGCCGCGTCTTGAACCCGGGGGGCCGCGTCGTGCTGCTGGATATGCTGCAACCCACCACCACCCTAGGCAGCCTGGCCATGCATGGGCTCAAAACCATTACCACACCCATGTCCGGGGAAGAACTCGAACCCTTTCGTTGGTTGCCCCGGTCATTGCTCCATGCACCCACCTCGGACGAGCTCACCGCACGGATGGAAGCGCAAGGGTTTCGCGTGCAATCGACGCATCACTGGCTCGGCGATCTGGTGACCATGGTGGTCGCCACCTATGCCGAGGAAGCCCTGGCGCTGAGCCCGATCCCTTCATTGGGCACTACCATCGTCTGGGCCACCGATGGTTCCGAAGCCAGCCACCGCGCAGGACGTTGGCTCGTCCGCCATGCGCTGAAGCCATCGAGCACCGTCCACGCCATCACCGTCTGTCCCCCCTTTGACGGATCGGTCAGCGAGGCATTAAAAGCGACCGACCTCGTCAGTTGGGAGCACGCCCTCGAACAGTCGCGTCAGTTGCTGGAACCTGGCTGTTGCGCGGGCGTAATCTCGCGTTTACTGTTTGGACCCACTGCGGCCACCATCGCCGACTATACCCGAGAGGTGCAAGCCGATTGGTTGGTCATGGGACAAAAACACCGCAGTGGGGGTTCGCGACGCATGATGGGCCGCACCGAGGAACAGGTATCCGCCGCAGTTTCCATTCCGGTGCTGGTGATTCGAGATGAGCCCGAGAAGAAGCATCCCGAGCACCAACCCATCAGTCGCCCGGAGTCATTTTGACCCAGCGCTTGTCCGTCAGGTCGGAGGTCCTTGAAAGGCCGGGACGACCAATGCGATCGGCCTCGATTACCGATCGTACGAGTCGTCCCGGTGGGTCGCTCCTGAACGTTCCATTCGACGATGCGTGCTCAGCACGTCTTTAAAGCCATGGCCCTGATCTCCTGGATGTACGGCACTGGCGCCCTCTCGCTTGCAAGGATGCTGGCTCTCGCACCCGGTCCGACCATGGTCAGCCCAAAGGCCAGGTTAGATTTGATAATAAAGGCTGGTATGCATCGACTCTTCGAAGAAAATGTCGCGAGCTCTAGCCGTCAACGCGTGATACGTTGAATCCGTGCGCATGGCATGCGAAACTTTTTCAAAATCCGCCAACGCACCAAAATCCATCACCGCTTGAAAGGTTCCTGGGGTACCGATGGCTTGATAAAACACGTCCAAGGTCGATTGATGGCTGGCCTTAAAGTAGGCCTTCATCTCTTGCAACAGTTTGACGGCGGCTTCTCCCTGGCCCGCCTTGGTCCGAAACTCTAACACATAGCGTATCATTCTTCTCACCCTTTCTGGCCTCAAGAGCCCACCTAGCTATCGTTCTGATGTCATCCAGCCCCGGTCGCACGTTCAAATTGTGGTCTTAGGCGAGGATTCGGGACAATGACAGTACTTCGCTATCTCGGGCTCGATTCCTGCTGGCCTCAGCCACGCCCTCTGAGGACACGGGGACTGTACGAGGACATTCCTCTATTCTCTGCCCGTTCGATCCCAACCACGCGGTCAGTGCTGGCACACATCGTATGCCAAATCAGACGCTCAAGATGACGATTTCGCCGAATCCGAAGCGAACCGGAGTCTTCCGCAACGCGGCCCCCTCGGAATATGGAGGATTACCCTCGAGACGCCATCGTCTCAGAACCGGTCGCGCTCAATAAAAGTCGACCTGCCCACCGGTTGCGGACCGGGACCAACGCTCTAAGCTTCATACATAAGCGTCGACCTCAAGAGACATCCTAGCCATCATGAACGATGGAGAACTGATGTGCCATCTCGTCACCGAACTTAAGGCATTAGACACTCAGCTTTCGAGTTGGCTTGAAAGCGCCAGTCAAAGTCCGGTCGTTCCCGTCGACACCTACGTTGACGACCTCGACACCGCTTGGGCCCTGTTGAAAGAAGGGATGGGTCGCAATGGCGATGTCCTGCTGCGAAAGATTCAAGTGCCCGCCTGTGGCCAGGAACTGGTGTTAATCGCCAGCGTGGATGGTCTCACGGATACGCAGATGATCGATCAAGATATCATTCGGCCGCTCTTAGCCACCGACCTGCCTCCCGATCGTTGGGACCAAGGCGCTATGACTCCCATTCACATCAGTACCAGCCGCACCTGGTCCGATATTTTACAGAAGTTAGCCGCCGGCAACACCCTCGTATTCGCGCCGGGGGTGGACCATGTCTGGATTGTCGATACCGTAAAGTATCCTCAGCGCGCCATCGAACGCCCGCAAACCGAACTGGCGGCACGAGGGTCCGAAGAGGCTTTTAACGAAGTCTTGTTGACTCAAAAAACGCAAATCCGCCGTCGCGTCCGGTCCCCCGCGCTCCTGTTTCGCGATGTCAGCCTTGGCCGTCTGCAACAGATCACGGTGTCCGTGGCTTATCTGGAGAGCCTCGCCAATCCTTCGCTGGTAGCGACCGCGATTGACCGGCTGAACGCCGTGCACGTGGACGGCATCACAGAAATCACCGCCATCGCTGGATTAATTCGCGATCATCCGCGCTCGATTTTTCCTACGATTCGTCAGACCGAGCGCGTCGATCTGGCCGTGTGGCGTTTATTGGAAGGCGCCGTGGTCATTCTGATGGATGGCGATCCCTTTGTGCTGGTGGCTCCAGCTCCCCTCGTCGATTTCTATCGCACGGCCATGGACTACTCGAGCAGTTGGATCGATACCAGTTTTGTCCGGATGATCCGATTTATAGGCTGGTTGATGGGCATGTATTTGCCCGCCCTCTATATTGCGCTGGCTGAAATCAATCCCAGCATCTTACCCAGTTCGCTATTCATCATTATCCAGGGCAGCAACGCGGGTTTGGCCTTTAGCCCGCTGGTCCAGGTCATCCTCATGATCGTGGTCATCGAGACTCTGCGCGAAGCCGCCTTTCGCCTGCCCAAGGCGCTCAGCACCGCCATCAGCACCGTGGGGGCCATCGTCGTTGGCACCGCCGTGGTCAAAGCCGGGTTCGTCGACCCGCAAATCATCGTCATCATGACTCTGACCGCTCTCAGCCTGTTTTCGACACCCGTCTATGAACTCACCGCCACCTGGCGCGTGATTGGCTTTTTGCTCACCCTGGCCGGCGCTATCTTCGGGATCTTTGGCATCGTCATCGTCACGGTGGGTGTCATGGCCGTCTTGGTCGATATGCGCACTTTTGGCAGTCCGTATTTCGCGCCCTGGGCGCCGTTTCGGCGCCCTGATTGGTCCGACGCCATCTGGCGCCTACCTTGGACCAATCTTCAGCGACGCTGGACCGCGGCTCGACCCCAAAATCAAACCTGGCGAACTGCCGAGGCGCCAGACCTACAGGCTCATCTCAACCAAGCTCAGGACTCCCCCAAATGAGACGTTCCCGGAGAGCCTTAGGCGGGGTCCTGGCCGCTATGTTAGCATTGGGCCTCAGTGGCTGCTGGGATCAGTTCTCGTTAGATCAGCGGCAAACCGCCTTGGCTATCAGTGCCAAACCGGGTCCTCGGGGAACCATCCAATGGCGCGCCTATTTCCCTAATCCCACGGTCAACGTCAGCAGTCTCAGTCAAATTTCGTCCCATGATCAGTTTTTTCAGTACCACGTGGAGGCATCGACCCTAGCCGCCGCGCTGCAAGCGATTCAAGACAAGCTGGCCAACGATTTGTATACCGAACAATTGCAAGTGTTCATCGTCTCTCCTCGATTTTCTACCCAACAGCTGGCCAGTCTGATTGGTGCCTACAACCGCCAGGCGATGCTGCCCAAATCCGCCTACGTCTTAGCCAGTGCAACTCCCGCATCAGCCTTTCCCATCAAGATCCAGCAGCCTCCGCCAACGGTCTTCTTTGACAACTATTTCAACTGCCGAACGTGCCATCCCCTATATTTGGCGATGCGGGCATGGCGGTTTTGGGACCGGCTAGTCACCCCAGGGGTATCCCCGGTCTTACCCTACAGCACGTCGGCTCTGACCGTCCGTCGCCTCTTGGTCTATCCCCCGCAGGGTCTCCCGGTGATCTTCGGGCCTAAAGCCAGCGAAGGTTGGGCGCTTTTGACCAACCATGTCGTCAACGAGTCTTTGACCCTCAACACCCAGGGCGACCTCATCGGCTTGGACCACATCCGAAGCCATGCCATGACCCAGGTCGTGAGCGGTCGAGACGGGCTTCGGGTCAACGTCCGAATTCAAGTGCGGGCCTGCCTGAATCAATGGCCTCCGTCGCGAATTCCCACGTTGGCTGGCAACCAAGCCATCGCCCGCAAGGTCTCTTTCTACTTGGCCACCCTCGCCAACCGGGCGATCGCCCAGGCCGAACAAAGCCACACCGACCCTTTTGGCTGGCAGCGCTCCTATCTCTTTCGCCATCCGCGAATGCTTCCCCCAACCCGCGTCGGAATCAACGCCCATCTTTCACCGGTGCAGGCCAAAGTCACGGTCACTACGCAGATGACGAGCCAGGGGGTGTCGGAATGAACCAAATCGTCGAGCCGATTTCACGCTGGCAATATTTTTGGATGGTGGCTATTTCCACAGTGGCGGGAGGGATCTATCTTTGGCCGCAATACCTAGTCCAACATATGGGTCCCAACGGAGTGTTCGCGCTCCTAACCAGCGTCGGCCTGGCTACAGCGCTGCTAATGCTTCAGGTGGCCTTAGCCCACCGCCTCAACCAAGCCACCGTTCTTAGCGGAATCCGGCGTCTCCTGCCCGTTTTAGGCATTGGCCTGATTTTCCCAATCAGCGCCATCACCTGCCTGTTTACCGACCTGCTCTTGCTCGTCTTGTACGGGCAGATGATGCACAATTTCTTCTACCCGCTTACGCCGATCGTGGTCATCGACGGCTTGATTGCCGCCAGCGCGGGCTGGGTCGCCTTCCGCACCCTCAGTGCGGTCGCCCGTTCGGTGCAGTTCTGGTTCCCCATCATCTTACTGCTCACCCTGGTCGTCGTCACCTTCAGCATCCCCAATATGACTCATCTGGCGGCCCTCCTCCCTTCGTCGGATTTCACCCTTCGTCCATGGGTTCAAGGGACGATTAGCACCTGGTTTCTCTTTAGCAACGGCAGTGTTGTCATCACCCTAACCCCGCACGTACGCTGGACGCATCCCCGTCAAGCCTATACCACCGTGGCAGCCGCCATGGCCATGCAAGCCAGTGTCTTGTTGATCTTCTATGTCGTCTGCCTGGCCACCTTGGGAGCGCCCGCCGTCAGCCGGTTGTGGTGGCCGGTGATTTACGTCTTCTCTTTAATCTCCGCCCAAGCCTTCTTTTTCAAAGGCATTGGGGTCTTCGTGCTGATCACCTGGACCTCGGCCATCGTTTTGTATCTAGCTGTCCATCTCTTCTGTCTGTCCTTTAACCTTTTCGACCAAATGGCTGAGCCAGCGACCATGCTCACGCGTGTCTCGCTAGTGTTTGGCCTCGTGGCGGCCTTGACCTTGGGAACGCTCTTTGTCCCGTCCGAACTGATGGCGCGCGCCCTCGTGTTTCACTGGGTCAATCCGCTCAGTTTTAGCTGGGCGGCCATCTCGGATCCTGGTCTTTGGCTCATCGCCCGCTATCGCCGGGCCCGGATGGTCGCCCGATGAAGGCGGTTTTGCTCGCCATCCTGACTACCTTAACCACCCTTGCCTTGATTTTGGGAGTGGGCGTCTTCTTTGCCCGCTGGGTGGCTCGAAAGCTGGAAGCGTCCGCCGGCCATTCTCCCCAATATACCCTGTGGGAAATTTTGTTCACGCTAAGAGCCCGTCATTTGGCCTCTATATTGCTGACGGTGCAACGGGCCGAGAGGAGCAAACTGGCCGAACACCCCATGGGCTCGGCACCCAGCGTGGACTGGTTTCAGGTGATCGGCATTGACCCGGCCACCTTCAAGCCTCCCCCTCGTCCCGAACACTCGCCGGTCGATCTTACTACGGTGCTAGGAGCCGGCCATCCGCGTTCGATCTCCCTTTCCATGCCCGTCATCGTCGCTCCGATGGGCTATGGAGTGGCGCTCAACGCCGAAACGAAAGTTGCCTTGGCCCAGGCCTCGAGTTTGGCAGGCATTGCCATTAGCACCGGCGAAGGTCTCTATCTGCCGGAAGAGCGGTCTTATGCTCAACGCTGGATCTTGCAGCAAAGTCGCGGATTTTGGGCGCACGATCCAAGGATTTTAGCTTTAGCCGACGTCATTGAGGTTCAGTGGGGTCAGGGGTCCGAGGGGGCGACGGGACTAACCAAGCCGAAATCCGAGTTGCCGCGACGGTTCATCGATGCCGTCGGCGGTCCAGCCGTGATCCACGCTGCGCCCGAGGGCCATCTTGACGCCTGGATCCGCGAACTCAAGATCGAGCGCGCGGATTGTCCGATCGCCGTGAAACTTCCGGCCAGTCAGCACCTAGAATCTGACCTCGCCTATCTGCTGACGCTTCCTATCGAGATCATTACCCTGGACGGTTCCGGGGCGGGAAGTGCCGGCAGCGCCGCCGTCATTTCCGATCACTTTGGCATTACCACGGCCTTGGCCATCCATCGCGCCCATACGTGGTTAGTCGCCCGAGGGATGCGCTCGCAGATCACATTGGTCGCATCCGGAGGGATCCGTGGGGCAGCGGATATCGCTCGTTTAATTGGACTAGGGGCCGATGCTGCAGCCATTGGGTCCTCTCTCCTATTCGCAGCCCTTCATGACCAAATTGGTCAGCACTTGCCGACTCCGCCAACCGCACTCGCCTTTGCTCACTCGCGAGCGAATTCGGGGCACACGCTAGACGTCTCTCAGGCCGCTAATCACGCCACTAACTGGCTCGAAGCGACCCGGGCAGAATTAGCTGGCATTCTCCGAGTCGCCGGGGTTCGCACGCTTTCGGAGTTTCGTCAGCAACGGCCGCTCATTGCCCGTACTAAAGAGGCCGCCCGAGTCTTTCAATTGCCCTTCGACGGTGGGCATTCAAAAGATACAAGCCTCGAGCATAAATTGCACGCCCTGATCGCATCCTACAGTGAGATGAATGACATCTTAGCCGACATCGAAGCCCGGCTTTCCATTCAGAGTCTCAGGAGTTCACGGGGACGGAGTCTTAGAAAATCGCCCCGGCCAGGGTGATGGATCGGTCGATAGCGGCAGGCTAGGCGTTGTGAAGAGGGGCGGTAGCGAGCGATGGAAAATGAGGCGCGATCGGATTTTCAAATGACAACCGTAGGGGACGTGCCCGCCGACACCTTTAACTGGATGGCCAGCCGCTATCTCAAACAAACCCAGCGCGTAACCTGGAACGGGTATTCCCGCTGGATCCACCAGACGGCTCGGCTCATTGCCGACTGGCACCCCGACTCGGTGGTCGACCTAGGGTGCGGGCCGGGGTATTTGCTTAGCCGACTCCAATCTATGTTGCCCGACGCCCGCCTGGTAGGGGTCGACTATGCCAGCGAGATGCTTGCCCAAGTGCCGCCATCGGTGCCTGCCAAACTGGCGACCATGGCCGACTGGTCCACCTCAGGCCACGAACGATTCGACGTCGGAGTCCTATCCTTTTCTTTGCGCGATCAAGGCGACGTCGCCGCCACCCTCACTCGTCTTTATGACCGTCTCCGCCCCGGAGGCCACTTGGTCCTATTAGAAACCCATACCCCGGCGGGCTGGCGCAAATGGGGCTTCGAAGCCTATGTGCACCATGCACTGCCCTGGTGGGCCGAGCGGGTGGGCACGCGGGACTGGGCAGGACAGCCTGATGAGTCCCCGTATCGATGGTTGTCCCGCTCTCACCGCCTCTGGGACCAATCCCTGCCCACGTTTCCTCAGCTCCTGTACCGTCTCGGCTATCGCGACCTTACGGTCCACACTCAGGCTTCGGACGTGGTCCTGCTCTGGTCCGCTACCGTCGTCAACCTGCCTCACGAAGCAGGCTTGGGTGGTGGGTAGGCGTTAGGGCATGATCGGCAAGGCGCCGGCTCGAGCGACGTAAGCCCGTTGAAAGATTTGTTTGGCCCAAAAGGGCGATCGTCCGTGATAGACGATTTGCCGATGGCCACCGTAAAACACATCCGATAGGGCAAAAAACGCTTGGCCGGGGCCGGTTTCCAAAGCCCAAACTAAATTCGGGTGATAAGGCGCCACGGCGCGTTGCTTTGCTTGTCGCCCGGCCGCCCAATGATGGACGGCCACGCGGGCTTGGACCATCGCAGAATGTCCCATTTTGGGCCAGGGATGACTGACCACATCGCCTACTGCATAGACTTCGGGCCAATCCGGGTGCTGCATAAACTGGTCGGTGGGCACCCAACCATAGCCGTCATCTAACTTTGAATTCCGAAGCCAGCGAGAGCCTCCCGCAGGCGGAATCCATACCGCCCGGTCGTACGCGATGCGCCTATCCTGCAGTTGGATGTGCCGGTCGCCGACTTCGACGAACTGAGCCCCAGTCACCACCGTAATGCCCCTTTGGGCCATCATCTCCTCAATGCGCTGGCGAATAACGGGCCCTCCGTCTTCGGCCAATTGGGCCGCCGGGGAGATTACCGTAATCTCCACTCTGTCCCGCAATTGACGTCGTCTGAGTTCCTGATCCCAGAGTAGAGCGGATTCCAACAGCGGGCATTCACAGCCCACCTGAATGTTAGGCGACCACGAGGGATTGCCGGCAATGGGTCCGACCGCAAACACACACGCTCCTTCGGGTTGGGTGCGATTCAACCAGGCGGTGCGATTGGCCAAATAGCCTTCACAGATCCCTTGATGGCAAAATTCAAGACCGGCAATCGCCGTCCATAGTGGGGTGCTGCCGGTGGCAATGAAAAGCACATCGTAGGCGACTGGATCATGGGCGGCGGTGTACACCCATCGGCGGTTGGGATCCACGCTGACGATGGTATCATGGATGAAATCCAGACGAAGTTTCTTCCAAAAGGCCGGCAAGGCAATCGTGACCGAGGACACCAAACGGTCGGGAGATTGGTCCATGGCATGCACCAATCCCGGCCGAAAAATCATTTCCTGCCATTGATCAATCACGGTAATCGACAATAAATTCGGCGAAAACAATCGCCGAAGCCACGTGATGACCGCCATCCCGCCAAAACGCGAGCCCAGCACCACTGCGCGAACCGGTTGCATTTTAGCCCTCCCCTGGCATTACCAACCCTATACCCGAGTAGGATGTCCGAGTTGGTCGGAACCATGCCGAAGACCGCCCGGTTGCGCCAATGGGTTTAGGCTTGAGTAGCCCATGGACAGATCTCGCGAAGGAACCTTCCACAGCCTCCGCGCATAGTCTGGGAAAAGACTTCAAGAATCACGTCTTTCCATCGGGCAGCCGAATAGGGCACATGATAATGTCGGGACCTCTTGCCATCCACAAATGTGCAGCGAAAGCAGGCGATTATCTTGGTCGAGCCTATCATTTTTGCCCTCATTGTTGTCGCGGCGGGTATTAGCGGCGGTGCCATTTTTTGGCCAGAACGAGCCTTATCCACCCTCAAACCCACTTTAACTGGGTTCTCTTGCACTTTGCCGTCGGTGCTCTCGGGATTATTGCCGTCGTCATTTTAGCTGTGTTAGGCGACTTGACCGCCGCCGCCACCGCCGTCATTGCCAGCGTGGTGGCCTATAGTCTGGGAATTACCGCTCAGAATGCCGCCAACACATCCAATACCAGCAGCATGGCAAGTACGAAAGATCCTACTAAGTCCCAAGATTAAACAAGCGAGCGCGCTGTCCGAAGGCGGTCGCTTAAAAAGGCGCGTTATCTCACCTGAAGTTCCGCGGCGACGGCAAAAAAGCGACCCGGGCGCACTCCATCCGCGGACATGACGGTGCCCGCTGGCACCCGCTGGTTCTCCTCAATGCGGCACCGTGACCCAATGACGGCTCCGGGTTCGATGCGGGCATAAGCTCCAATGACCACATCTTCGCCAATGACCGCACCGATGACCTGAGCTCCCTGATGAATCACCGTTCCCGATCGAATAAGGGATTGTTTAACCACGGCGTTTTGGGCAATCCTCACTCTGTCGTTGAGCACCGTACGAGGGCCAATGGTAACTCCTTCAGCCACCTCCGCAGTATCCGCGATCCAACTGGGCCTTCCCACCGGGACACGATGCGCCAGCTTAGCACTGGTCGAGATCCCAATGCGCCCTGCACTCACCTTGCCCTGCATGAGGTCATTAATACCCCCATGATACCGTGCCAACGTCCCTAAATCCGACCAATACCCGTGGTCCCGAACCCCAAAGACTCGTTTTCCCTGTTCAAGCCATCTCGGGAACAAATCCAGTCCGAAATCATAGGGTTGCTGTGGCAAAAGACCATGGAAGACCTGCGGGTTCAGGTAATAGATGCCGGTATTGACCCACGCCGGTTGGTCCGCATTGAGCGGCTTTTCCTCAAAATGCGTCACCCATCCCTCAGTATCTGTCACCACTTTGCCAAATTCTCGAGGATCTGCCGCCTGAGCCAGCAATATGCCCACTTCCACATGAGCCGCACGACACTTGGCCACAAACCCTCGAATGTCGAGGTCAAAGAGGCCATCGCCACTCAGGACCAAAAATGGTTCCGAAGACGGTTTTTTTCCTTGGGCCGTGATGACTGCCCCGGCCGTTCCCAGAGGAGACGGTTCGGCCCACACCGTAATCGGCATTTTCGATGAAGCCCACCTTGTTAAATAGGCAAACCGTGCCGCCATCGGCCCGGCTAAAATCGTCGCCGAATCGATGCCCTCGCTCTCCATCTTTTGCAACAGCGTTTCGATCATGGGGCGATGAATCAGAGGGAGCAGTGGCTTAGGGTAGTCTTCGGTCAAAGGAAAGAGCCGTGTTCCCCGCCCGCCTGAAAGAATCCATGCATGCATCCTTTTGCCTCCTTAGTCTGGAAATCATGTGACGCGTCCCGAAATTCAGTTAGTCGTCGAGCTTACCAACGCCTGCCCACCATCATCGGACTGAGGACATTGGAGAGACTTAAACTGTTCTTGTAAATTGATCCTAGTCCTTGATCGTGTCTTCTCACACGGGCGATCAGGTCCCTCTTTATCATTCCGATCGGTCCTGTCTGCATGGACCGTTCAGCCGCCAATCTCCTGAAGCTGGCCATTGCCGCTTTATGCATGTATGCATGGGTCGGGCGACCAAAGCAGACGAATGCGGAGTCAACGATGCCGAGGGGAGCCCCCTAAACCATGGGCAAGTCCTCGATAAAGCCCGCCAATTCCGAGTCCGAGAATTCGTCCGCGGCGGATGAGCTCAGCGTATTCCTTTCCCTTTAAATCGCTCCTGGTCTACATCACCAGAGCGAGATCCATAGGTCCTCGAACATGAGGAATATGGGCGGCATACTTAGCCCATGGCATTCACTCCGATCTACCTCGACCCTCGTTCTTAATCAGATTTTGACCGAATTTGCCGAAGAGAATCATTCCTGCTTTTGATGCGAACTTGGTGAGATTGTCGAATCGACTCGGTTCAAAAGAAGTGCTGCGATGCGTAGGGAAGAAGATGGCACCACGACTATTCGCGGATTAGGTGGGTGATGCCTGTCTACCGTTTACGCTTGATCGCTACCACTTGCACCTTTTCTGGTCGATTTTCAAGACACAGTAGCCCATCCGCCCCAGAATTTGGACGGATGGGTGGCATGCCTTCCATTGGTTTGTGATCATTAACCTGCATCCGCCATACATTTGGCATCAAAAGTGCGGATGAGCATTCGAATGCCGCGGAATTCTTGAAGAAAGAGCCCCGTAGCCTGTTTTCAGAGCGCACGGGGCACGAAATTGTTTCAGTTCTCGGGAAGTTCCTTTTGAGCCTCTCCTGCAATGGCGATGGTCCGTGGCTCGGCCTTCTCGTTCTTCGGAATGGTCAGCGACAGCACCCCGTCGTGCAATTCGGCGCTGATTTCCTCCACGCGCGCGTCTTTCGGCACGGTCCAGGTGTGCTCCCAAGTCCCGCTCGGCCGTTCCCGCCGAAGCAACGTCCGCCCTTCTGGCGTCGCCACCTTTCGCTCGCCCCGCACTCGCACTTGCCGATCCAGCGTTTGAATCGTGAGATCCTCCCGGGCCATGCCAGGAACATCTAGGTCCAGGTAATATGCGCGTGCATCCATCGACCAGTCCATCGCCGGCGTCGCTACCGTCTTCGGGTTGATGACGGATCGGACCAAACTCTCAAACGGATCGGCGAAAAATACTTCTGCTCCTTGTGGAATCGTTTGCATCATAACACGCCTCCCTGACTTTGACTATTGTTGACCTTCGATTTAAGTATACCCATCT
>JAMCVM010000067.1 GCA_023475835.1 Bacillota bacterium
GCCGTTGAAAGTCCTTAGCGTAGTCCAAGAATTCGAATGCTCATGCCAATCATCTTGGGTGCCTTGCCGATACTCACGAATTGCTCGTCCATATGCTGATTATCTGGGAACATTATACCATATATTCTCAATCTTTATGAGTAATTAGTGTAGCAGTTACAACCTCCTGACTTCCGGAATTTGAGGATAGTGTGACCTCAAGAGAAAATTGCTATCCCTGGCAGCAGAATTTTTCCCCATTCGCTCGTCCCAGCCAAAAAATGCTATCGTAGAGGACGTAAAAGTCCTGTGGGACGATTTCAAGAAAAGGGTGAAAGAATGACGTTGAAAGCTGCAATCGTGGGATTGGGTGGGATTGCCCATGGCAAGCATCTGCCGGCCCTAGCCACCATCCCAGGTCTGGAACTCGTCGCCTTTTGCGATTTGGTGCTCGAACGCGCCCAAAAAGCCGCTGCCCAGTACGGAGTCGCCGGAGCCAAAGTCACCACCGACTATCGCCAGGTAGTCGATTTGGATGTGGACATGGTTTATGTCCTGACCACCAACAATGCGCACGCTGAAATCAGCATTGCCGCTCTAGACGCGGGCAAACACGTACTCTGCGAAAAACCCATGGCCGTCTCTAGCGTAGAAGCCAAAGCAATGGTGCAAGCGGCAAAGCGTTCCGGAAAGATCCTGGCCATTGGCTATCAGAATCGATTCCGCTCGGACTCGCGCTATCTAAAGGCCCTATGCGAAGATGGCGAATTTGGAGACATCTATTTTGCCAAGGCCCTAGCGGTTCGCCGGCGCGCCGTGCCTACTTGGGGAAGCTTTCTCTCTGAAGAAAAACAGGGCGGAGGTCCGCTCATTGACATCGGCACCCACGCGCTGGATCTCACGCTTTGGATGATGGACAACTATCGCCCACGGTCAGCCATGGGTTCTACCTTCCATAAATTGTCTGACCAACCCCACCCCGCTAACGCCTGGGGGCCGTGGGACCCAGCGGAATTTACTGTCGAAGATTCCGCATTTGGCATGGTCCAGATGGAAAATGGCGCCACCATCTTGCTAGAATCCAGTTGGGCGCTGAACACCTTGCAAGTGGGGGAAGCTCAGACGGTTTTATGCGGCACTAAGGCGGGCGCCGACATGTTGGATGGTCTCCGAGTCAATGGTGAACGCCTCGGCAAGCTGTACACCTTCAAGCCCGAATTGCACGGTGGTGGGGCAGACTTTTTTGAAGCCAGTTCCGACGACGACGCGGGCCTTACTGAGGCCAAGAACTTCGTCGCCGCGGTTAAAGGCGAGGCCGAACCGGTCGTCAAACCGGAGCAGGCGATGATAGTGACCCAAATCTTAGAGGCCATTTATCAATCTGCCCGTTCAGGCCAACCGGTATTTTTCCAGTAGGTCCTCGGCCAATAGGCAAACAGCCTTACTCCTCATTGGGCGATCGGGAGATCCTGAAGGAGCCTTAACCCCCACAAGGGGTCAAGGCTCCTTCTTCACGCCTTCAGCGATAGCTATCTATCCCTGGGCGGTCATTTAGGACGAAGAAGCTTCGCGCGCGGTTTCCAATGGAGCCGACCATCCGAAGTCAGGAGCCGGGCCGGTCGTCGGGGTCACCCAACGAACCGCATTGGCCAAAATTCTTTGAACCTCTGGATTGTGATAGGTAGGAAACGCTTCATGACCGGGCCGGAAGTAAAAGATGCGGCCTCGACCGCGATAAAATCCGGCGCCACTGCGAAACACCTCGCCTCCAGGAAACCAACTCACAAAAACTAGTTCATCCGGCGTCGGGATGTCAAAAAATTCTCCGTACGCTTCCTCGTGGGGCAAATCAATCCAGAGCGGAAGCCCTTGAGCCACCGGATGTCCAGGATTGACCACCCAAATTCTTTCGTTCAATCCGTCTTCCCGCCACTTCAAGTTGCACGTGGTCCCCATCAGGCGTTTGAAGATCTTAGAAAAATGACCGGAGTGGAGCACGAGCAGGCCCATTCCATCCATGACTCGCCGATACACGCGCTCGACCACCTCGTCGGATACGTCTCCGTGGGCCATATGCCCCCACCAAGTCAAGACATCGGTGTGATTCAACACCTCTTCCGTCAACCCATGCTCGGGCTCATCCAACGTGGCCGTCTCAACCTCAAACTCTGCTGCCAATGCCTTCTTGATCGCTCCATGAATCCCTTCTGGATACACTTCGCGAATCGCTGCATCATTTTGCTCGTGCCGATATTCATTCCAAACGGTGACCCGTGTCAATATAATCCGCCTCGCTCTCGTTATTGTTTTCTCCAGACCCGGTTTGTAGGTTCAACGTCTAACCCGCTACTCATCGAAAAGCTTTTAGGCTCCCACAGTGACCAAGCTTGGCCCTTCAAACCGACAGCACTCGGGTCCAAACTCTCTGGTTAAAAAATCTGATTCCAGCCTTGACCCACCCGGGTGGTAGACTTCAGCATGGCAGAAGCGCGTCAGCATCGCAAGCCGCATGGCTAGGTCGAGAACCAGCGTGAGAGACGACAGGACCGGGTGCAGGTCCAAATCTCACCCGGGCACACGGTTACGGCTCCCTCTTTTTATGGTGGGTTCGGCTAAGCCCGTATAGTCCGAAGCGGCCTGATAATCCGATTGGGAACAGATGTCCCAAAAACGCAGCATGCTTGGAAGGCGGTCGTTGGTCGAGTAGGGCGAGCTGCTGCAAGGCGCTGGTCGTCAATGCGTTGGAGCCCGAATGGGAAGCTCGGTTCGAATCCCGTTCGTATGGGGTCCGACCGGTCCCTGGGGCCCATGATGCCATCGAGGCCATCTTCCATGTGGCCCGAGGGCCGCACGCCCGACGACTTTGGATGTTGGATGTTGGATGTTGGATGTTGGATGTTGGATGCGGAACTAACGGGAACGTTCGACCATATCGCCCACGCTCCGCTCTTGGCAGCGTTGGGCACGTTTCCCGCTGGACGCCATGAAGAAAGTTGTCTAACGGTTGGCGCTTTCGTCCGTGCCATAACCGCGGGAGAATGCCCTGCGGCGGCTATGGGAATAACGGTTTTTTCTTTGAGGACCGCCCAGGTCTCTTGGGCCTTGCACTTTGGATCCTCGCTTTCATCGGGGATCCCCTGTAATACTTGCGAGCCGCCCAGATTGTCAGTATTGCTGCGTCCACGATACCGTCCGGTGGGATCCAACGCGTTCATGGCCCGGGCCACGGAATTTGCCATTGGGGTAAATAACTGCTAAAACAAATCACATGACATCTATGTACATCGCATCATAAGGTGTATAATTTTCCTGATTGCGTGGCGGGGATGTTCCCCGCCGGAGCAAGCCAGCTACCGGACTGCGTGACCGGCTAAGGGGAAACGCCGCTGGGAAATCCGCCGTGCATCGCACGGAGTACCAGCGTCGGTGCCCGCTTTACCCGCAAGGGAACGGGACAGGCAAGAAGGTGGCGGTTGGGGGCCGAATCCCCCCTGTCGCCGGAAGGAAACTGAGTACCCGAGCAAAGCCGCCTGGGGGCTTTGCGATGACGGGAACGGCCACGGCTACCGGCAGGACTTTCGAGGTGGCGGTTCCGACCCTGCGGAGGGATGCCGGAGACGGCTAGGAGCAAAACTGCGGCCTCCGAAAGAGCGAACAATTCCAGACGTGTTCAGGAATGTGCAGATCTAGGAGATTTCTGCATGGGTCTGTGTAAATATGCTTAAGCACGTTATAGCGGATAGTCGCAACGCTAACCGAGACAAGACGAGAAAGAAGGATCCGATAATAACCGGGGGGCTGGCTCGGTACTTACTGGGTCAACTAATCCGGAAGAGTGCAGTCTGGGAAGACATCACTAGCCTGATCCCAGCTGCCAAAGCCGGGCCCGTGACTACCGGGCCGGCATTATTTCATGACTGTCTTCGAGACTTGGCGGGTCCAGCGGCCCTACCAAGTCTCTCGTTGTGATAGCTGGCCCCCAAAACAGCAAGAATCCCGCATGGAGTTCAACGTCCTGCGACCGACACTACGTTGATGGTCGGCTGCGGTCCCATCAGCCAGAAAGTCACGGCACACATTTCCTCGATTGGCATACGATGGGATATCTGAAAATAAGGAGGTTAAGTTTATGGCCCTGTTTGACAGCACATTTCCACCCTATTACCCATTCGGCAAACGAAATCTGAGTCTTGGAACCGTCGGCAGCGATGTTGCCGTCGTGCAGGCGGTCTACAACTTGATGCTGAAAACCATGAACCCACCAGGTGGCCCAATTGGCACTCCCATTGAAATCGAAGGGAGGTACAGTGCGAGTACCGTGAATGCGGTACGAAATATCCAATCCTACTTCGGGCTTTCGACCGACGGCATCGTAGGCCCGCAAACCTTTTTTGCCTTCGGCCAAAGCGTGGGCAGTAATACCACCTATGGCGGTCCAGTTTATGGCAGTCGTCAATTGTCTCTCGAAAGTAGCGGAGGCGACGTCACGATTTTACAAAATCGCCTCAACTGTTTTCGCTATGCTGCTATTCTGGGCGGTCCCGCCACCGGCACGTTTAACGCAGCCACGGCATCAGCCGTCCTAGCATTCAAGCAGGATGCGGAAAGCAGCGGCGACACCGGGTTTCCGGCCAATGCAATCGCCGGATTTGGATTTTATAACGCCTCTTGGCTATACACGTTTGCAGGCGGCCGAGCCATCGAAACTGGTCGCAATGGTTTCGATGTGGTCTTCCTGCAAATTGTTCTCACCAGTCTTGGCTACTACTCGGGTAACGTCACGGGATATTACGATACGTTAACCCGGTTGGCGGTCCTCAATTTTCAGGCCGCGTCCAAAATCACTGCAGACGGAGTTGTCGGCCCGACAACGTTCTACTATCTCGGGCTGGCCAACAATCAAAGCGCCCCCCTTCCCCTCTCCATTGCCTGGCCTCCAACCGCAGCACCCGAGGTGACGACATGTTCGGCCCCACTCATCTCACAAACCTCCGACCTCCACCCGTATGGAGAAGCGAGCTTGGTTATCAATCAGGCCGAAGGCTTCGAGAGTTTAGACGTCGTCGCTAATCTATTGAATCCGCCGTCCACCTACGGTAATTTCAATGGCTACGCTTTCCTCTTGACCGACCCTAACACGGGTCAGACGGTAGCTACGGGGCCGATGACTCTGGTCACTGCTGACGATAACCCTGGTGACTGGGCCGGAACCTATTCTCCTGGCGTCTCCACGATTCCGAAGGGCACCGTTGCAGTATACGCATTCAATCCAACTGGTGGTGGTACCTACGGCACGTTGGTTCTCAAAGGCGCGTTGTCTCAGTGCACCTAATCCGAAGCAATAATCCACAGGCAGAGGCCCGACCACGGCTCTGCCTGGTCTTTGCGTTGCAACATGGCACCTAATCTCCAGAGGTTCGCGGAACTCGCAGTCCGAGCTCGACCTAACCCCCTAACCGTCAAAGATCGCGCGATTCGCGATCGGCATCCAGGATATTGTAGGGAGATGCCCGAACAAGACGAGATTGCCGGATCCCACCAGCACATCGAGGTAAAGGCGCCCAAAGAGCCCAGCGCGCACCACATTCAGGCGAATAGAGCCGCTCTGGATGCAGAAAAAACGGAGACAGGCATCCAGGATAGCTCGGGTGGAGCCATGCCGCTCTGCTTACTTCCGCCAAGGAATCCATCATTCCGGTTCCCCCGATTGGGCGCAGTCAGACCACGCCATCGGAATTACACGCAGCCTTTACCGAAAAGTCGTAGCTTCTCATCGGATCGATAGCGACGATATCTCCATTTGGCCTAAACCGCTTCGCGGTGGTTAAAAAACGGGTGCCGGGATGGCTTAGACTGTTGGCGCTGACGCGAACGCCAAGCGTGGTCGTATGCTACATTGACAAACAGACGTCGGCGAAACTGGGTGGAAGGAGGTTGGCATCGTTGGATGTCATCGAACGTCTCTCGATCACGCTGGTGCACTTCCTGATTGGGCCGTTCCTCGGTTATGCTCGTTCTGACGAGTTCACACGATTGATTGCCCATAGACGGCACCGGTCGAGCGCGGTTTAATCCAATAGAGTTATCCAAAGTCTTGGGGTCCTCGCCCGAGGCTCTTTACGTTCCACGGACTTCCGATAATTCGCTCTTTATTATGTGCAGTTGTGCAACGATCAATAGGGTGGCATGCTGATTCACTTTGTCCATCAATCTACTAGCGCTCCTGTGAGAGAATTTGAGCCCCCTGCCGTGTCGTAGCTTTCGATAATCCCACGCGAAGCGCTGCCACGCTGTTGTATTGAACAGGTCTTTAGTGGCACGGGCGGAATAGAACGAAACCGTCGCCAGAGAACTCAGCGCAAACGCCATCTGCGAGGGGTATTTCTCACCGCCACCTCCGTAATCATCGTAATGATAAGCACAAAACTTCTCTCTATTCCTAACCTGATAACCTTGTGGTGTCTCCGGTGTACCGTACGGATCACGCCACTGACGTCGCTTGTCGTGAAGTGGCCGCCTGCCAATCGAGTGGGTCCACCATAGAGGCTTCCAGGGCCACCAGCCCTTGATCGAACCACAGATGCCATTGACTGTCGCAAACGCTTGACTTGCCGCGGAATCAGGCGAGCTCCAAGGGCGATCGGCCACATTGGTCGTCAAGCCTATCCCGATCCCACCGACGGCATTGCCGATAGGTACCGTTTCTGGACAGCCGAAGGATTTGCTGCCACCAGGCCGTGTCGGCAGCAGATAACCCAGAGAGGGCATGGCGGAAACCTGGATTATGATGCCATACTATCGCCGTTCGTGTTCTGATCTTATCGTCGTCCCATGAGGAGAAGACTGTCCCCGTCGGAAGTCAAACTGTGCACCCAGTGCCTTGAGCACTGATGCATCGACTACGGTTAACCCTGGCCTACACTGGTTAATTTAAACTGCGGAAAGGGCTCTCTTTCGCAAAACATCCCCTTGACCTACCCGTTTCGATAGAAGTGTCTCGGCGAGGAGGTCCTCTCCAGTGCCGGCTCGGTCATTTTAGGGACGATGTCCTTTTTCTAAAACCTCATCCTTATCACCGGCACTTCCCCATTACTGAAACCAAACACCGCACGAGGACGTTATAGTCAGCAAGGCGTCTACTAACACACGAATTCTCGGGGCATTGAGAAATGGGTTTCTGGCTGAGCTCGCCCCTTGCGACAACCGTATGACACATAGAGCGATGGAGGAAAATTATGCCACGGCCACAGGTTGCTCACTCGCTGGTTTCTCTTTTTACTCCGCTGGTAACTTCGTGCTTTATCGTCGGGTTCACGATCAAGCCCGCCGCAATCATCCATCCCCATAAAGTCAAGTTGGCCACGGTCAGATATCTCGCCTCTCCGATGCCCTTTAGCACCGAGGCCGCCGGCTTCGCAGCGAGTTCGACAGTCAATGGCTTTGAAGGCCAAATCTATTGGCCTTCAGCCACGACCGGATGGATTGTACAAGCCAATCCATTCGGCGGTGGATCGATCGAAACCACGAGCGACGGCGGGCGAGACTGGAAGATTTGGCGCAGTCCTCACGTCTATTGGACCACATCGCAATTGGTCAATTCCACAACGCTCTGGGCGGTGGGCAACGGACCCTATGGGCTCAGTATTTGGCATACCAGCGACCGTGGACGGCTGTGGCAGCGATGGCGCTTGAATTTTTCCGGGGCTGCTAATGTGTTGAGCTTCATCTTTCCTCAATCGGGCTACCAAGATTTCGGATTCATTGCTGGCCACACCATGTGGTCGTCTCTCACCGGCCATACATGGCTGCCCACCACTCTATCCTTAAGCAACATCTCGGTTCAGTCCGATTCAGTCGATGGCGATGCTCCTTTATTGACAAAGTCCCCCTCTGGCGATCTCTGGATAGCAGGCCATACAATGTCGGGGGTTCCGGCTGTGGTCCGCATCAAGTCGCCGCGAACGGCCTCCCGAGCGTATCCGATCGGCCCCAAGCATGGCACGATCCAAGCAATGGATTGGCTCTCTGCCAAGCAAGGCTGGGTGGTGCTTACTCCCGATCTTTCGGCCCTACGTCCTCCGCAGACTCTCTGGGGTACACGAGATGGCGGTTTCCGCTGGACCCGGCTCTCTCGATGGGTTCTCCCCAGCTCTCCGCTGCAGTCGATTAAGATGACGTCCGTTAAAAGCGCTTGGGCTTTGTCAGGTCAGTGCCCAGAAGTTCTGGGGGCGTGTGGTATGACCTTATGGCATACTACTAACGAAGCACAAACATGGACCAAGGCATCCTTGCCTGCCGTCTCGTATCGCTATCCTGATGGCTTCCAGAGCAAGCTCATCGGCTTAATGCTCGCCAATACTGAGGGCAATCAGGCGGCCACGGTCATAGACGGACTCGGCCCTTCCGATACGCTCTATTACTCGCAGCGTCTTTGGACCGATAACGGGGGCCGCAGTTGGCACTTCGCACCCTCGAACCCAAGTGAACCCCAAAATCCCTAGCCGCCAATCCTAAACATCGTTCCCTGAGGGTGCGAACCCGGCCTGCACCGGATGACACCCGACCGGCCTACTCTTGCAGATAAAGAACGAGCATGTCGCGGCGAAAAATGCGCAAACCAACCAAACCCAAGAACACTGCCACCGCCCCCAAAATCATCGCCGCGTGCGACACCCAGGGCAGGGTAAGGGAAAGATGGATCCATCCCACCAAGAAAGGGATCAATAATACGCCTACCGACAAAATGGAGACTAAATACGCCGCTCGCTGTTCACCTACTCTGAGTGCGACAAAGGTTCCCACGACCGCGACATACAGGCTGAGTCCGGCACTAATGCCAAAAATCACCACGCGCCCAAGCGGAAGAGCTAGGCTTAACCAATGCCAGCCCGCCCCCCCAATCAGTCCGGTTGCCACCAGCTGAATGCCCAGGGCGAGCATAGCCGCTAGATAGCCAATGGCAAAGGAGATCAGCACTTTGGCTCCAAAGATGGCATAGTCGGGAAGGCGCGTGGTCAAAAGATAATCGAGAGTATGCCCCACTCGTTCATGCAACACCAAGTCGGGAGCGGTGTTCCCGACCACGATAACGGCCGCAAAGAGCACATACATGCCTCGAAAAAGTGCTCCAAGAGAGGATGTCGCGGAAGCTAGGGGTCCGGAATGGTGCGCCAGGGTAAGCACTGGAAGTACGCCCATCGCTAGTACAGCGAGTGCAAACACCCAGAGAAATCGCCGATTGCCAAAAAACTCCTGTGTCTCTTTCCACATTACAGTTATCACATCACGCATTATCCTTACCTCCTACCAAGCGTAAATATTCCTCTTCCAGAGATATTTGTTCGGGAATCACCGCGCGAACCCCTATCTTGGCGGCCACCAAGGCGGCCACGATGGGTTCGATGTCAGCGTCACTTGCCACAGTGGCCCGCCACTCATTGCCTCCCAAGGCATGCAGTTGCGCACCCTGAGGCAGCGCCAACATCCCTACCGCCATCCCATCGCCTCCAGATAGGGTGAGGCGCACCGTGGGCACGCCGTGGCTGCCCAATTGGTTCGGATCGCCGATGGTCAAAAGACGCCCCTCTTGCAAAATAGCTACGCGATCACACATGCGCTGCGCTTCGGCCAACAAATGGGTACAAAGAAAGATCGAGCGGCCCGATTCCTGGGCCAGCGAGATTAAGAGTTCTCGCACCATCACAATGTTGGCGGGATCCAGCCCCGCCGTCGGTTCGTCCAAAATCAGCAATTGCGGTTCGGCAATGAGGGCTCGTGCCAAACCCAATTTCTGGCGCATACCTTTACTGAACCCGGAAACTCGGTCGTGGCGCCGACTCCACAAGTCGACTCGGTTGAGCGCAGCCTCCACCCTGGCTTGACGCTCGGCGGCCCCTAGACGTGCGATCCGTGCCGCAAAGTCAAGATTCTGGGCGGCTGAGAGACGATCGTAGAGACCGACATTGTCGAGCATTACCCCTAAACGCGACCGCACCCATTCTCCCTCGCTCATGGGGTCGCGTCCGAGTACGCGAATGGACCCTTGGGAGGGGCGAAGCATGCCCACCATCATACGCACCGTGGTGGTTTTACCCGCTCCGTTGGGTCCTAAAAACCCAAATACGCTACCATGCGCCACACTGAATTGAAGGTCGGATACGGCTGTCCTGGTTCCAAATCGGCGCGATAAGCCCTGGAATGCGATTGCCTCTTGACCGTCCACTTCTACTCCCCCTGACTTGCCCTCCGGCTAGTATCGCCTTGAGATGATGTTATTCATTTGACGAATCCTCAGATTGCGACGGATTAGACAAAGTTTTCGCACGTGGCAGACGGCCTAGCCGCTTTAAGGCATCCGCCAAGAGAAATTCGATCTGCCCGTTTACACTCCTTAATTCATCGGCGGCCAATCGTTCCAAGGCATCATAAATCTGTGGATCCAAGCGCAGCAAAAACCGCTTTTTCTCCACCGATTACGTGTACAGGGTGCCGGCATTGACAATAGGCTGAACCGCTTGGTCAGACGCCAACACCACCATCAAATTGTTGACCATGGAGGCCTTGCGTTCTTCATCCAATTCGACCAATCGGCTGTCAATCAGATTGTCCAATGCCATATGCACCATGCCTAGAGCGCCATCGACAATGGTTTGACGCGCCGCCACGATGGCTTTAGCCTGTTGGCGTCGCAACATGGCCTGCGCAATTTCGGCGGCATAAGCCAAATGGGATAAACGAGCCTCTAACACTTCCACGCCGGCCAGGCGCAGACGATCTTGCAATTGTTGCGCCAAACCGGCGGCCACTACATCTTGGCTGCCTAGCAGCGTCAATTGGCCCGAGGCCGCATCGTAGGGATGACTGCCCGCCAGCACGCGGATAGAAGTTTCTGCCTGCACGCGGACAAATGAGACTAAATCATCGACGTCAAAAAGCGCCTGGGCGGTATCGACCACCCGCCAGACGATGACTGCCCCGATTTCGACGGGATTACCATCGGCATCATTGACCTTAAGTTTTTCACTGGTAAAATTTCTCACTCGTCGAGAAATACGACGACGGGCACTAAACGGATTCGTCCAGTGCCAGCCGCCGTTCGACACCGTGCCGGCATACTGGCCAAAAAGAGTGAGAACAACACTCTCATTGGGAGCCACAACAAAAAATCCTCGCGCCAGCAAAAGAAATACCAGCACCCAGATTCCAATCCCGGCGGTCCCCCCGTGGCGTTGGCTCACAATCAACTCAACCAGCACCGCCGCTTCGACCACCGCCATCACCCATCCTGGCAGCCGCCAAGCGGAGCGTTCCTTCATTGCATGCATGCAAAAGCCCTCCTCGCAGAGATGATATCACTATGATATCACTTCAGCAAGCGCTCCTGAGCGCTGGCAATCGACTGCTTATGGTTATGAGCAAACTCCTAATCGCGTAAAACGATATGGTGCCGAGCCAGTCGGGGTTTCTCATAAGACGGGTAGGCGCACTCGCCACGATCTAAAATCCCCGCCTCCTTTTCATCCTCTGAACGTAACAGCCAGCACCCCTTAGATCGCCTGGGATGGGGGCTCTCTTTCACACGACTGAGACGCGATTATTGTCGCACCTTTCCGTCAATGGACGCGGTGGAGGATTTTCGGATCAAGTCTAGAAGCTTAACTAAATGACATTCGTTTGTTATGACGTGCTACGTGAACATAGGGAGGTCAAACACTAATGGCTAACACGGCTGGAAGCATTTCTCAGCTCTTAGATCAGTTGGACACGGTGGTCATCGGCAAGCGAGAGCAAGCCAGATTTTTATTGGCTGCGCTAATCTCTGGCGGACATGTTTTGTTAAATGACGTCCCCGGCGTGGCCAAAACGCGCATGGTCCGGGCCTTAGCCGGACTTTCGTCACTCAGTTTCGCCCGTATCCAAGGGACTCCCGACTTGTTGCCAAGCGAAGTCACCGGAGGCATGATCTATCAACCGCAAACCGGCGGACTGGAGTTTCGCTCCGGACCAGTGTTTCATCATCTCGTCTTGGTAGACGAAATTAACCGGGCCACGCCGCGTACGCAAGCAGCGCTCTTGGAATGTATGGAAGAACATCAAGTGACCTCTGACGGCGTCACCCATTCTCTACCAGAACCTTTTATGGTCTTAGCCACCCAAAATCCGGTGGAGATGGAAGGCACCTTCCCCTTGCCTGAGGCGCAATTGGATCGATTCTTGCTCAGTTTTTCGTTGGGCTATCCTAGCGCTGAAGAAGAGATCGAGATCGCTCGCAGGTTCAGCGCCAATGATCCTCTGACTGGATTGTCGCCAGTGCTTGAACCGGCAGATCTGTTAGCCCTCAGAGCTTCGGCGGAGCAAGTCTTAGTCAATGACACGGTTTTAGACTATGTGGTGCGTTTGTGTCGTGCCACCCGCGATTATAGTCGAATACGCTTAGGGGCCTCCCCCCGAGCGACCATACAGTTTGTTCGGGTTCTCCGAAGTTATGCCCTCACCCTGGGCCGCGACTATGTGACTCCCGACGACGTCAAAGTCTTGGCGCCGGTCGTGTTGTCGCACCGCGTGGTCCTGGGAGCAGATGCGGCAGTGGAACGTTTAGGACCCGAGCGCGTCATCCTTTCACTCATTGACTCGATTTCTGTGCCCGTGGAATCTATTTGAGAATCCCCTTCCTTCAGGGAGGGGATTCTCACGAGGAACCCACTCATGTGAGCTTTACTCGCAATGGGTGAACCGAACACCCGCGATCCAGTCGCCCGAAGGTCTCTGGTTACTTGACCTGATGGTTAGACTTCGCTAACCACCTTGGTTCGCCGAATCCTGTTTCCGTCTAGCCTTGACGACGCGATACGTTTTCGATCTCCCACGATTGCGAGAGACAACCGCACGAACGTATCCAGTAGTCAAAGGGCGAACATGCACACTTTAGGAAAAGATTTGTTTAACGCTAAGGCCAACGCCTTGTATCTCCGCCCTAAACTGCGGATTTTTGCGGCGCACGTGATAAGTTCAACCACTTTTTATTCGCGAGAATTAGATAGAACAATTGAGATTATCGGGCTATGACAAGGCCTTAGCTTCTACAAAGCACTTGTTACCCGTATGCAAAACTCGCATACTAAAGCTGATCCATTAGATTTGGTGAAATACCCAATCGTCTCAAAATAGCTATGGGAAATATGTGAAGGAGGCTTGAATATGCGGTTGGGTTCGACATGGAAGGTGGCGCTTCCGGTAGCGGTAGGCTTGGTGGCTGCTGGCGCCATGGCATTTGCGGCCGCTGCTCCTGCGAGCAGTGTGCTTCTTAAAGGTCCGATTTACGGAAACATTCCCGGCGTAACCGTTCGCGGCGTGGCTGCAGCCCCAGCACCCTGGGTGGTTGATGGTACCGTCACGTTAACCCGTACCCACCTCACCGCTTCCGGCACTTGGCTGGTGATCCCTTCAGGTTATCTTGGGACTGGCGCGGCTGTCCCCAAGAAATTGGTCGGAACCACCGCTGACGTTCCGAAGGTGGTGGCTGACATTACCTTTGCCAATGGCAAAAGCGTCATCACCGCCCCGGTCACGCTGAGCAAGACGGGCGCCTTTAGCTTCAATGTCAACCTGAACCTTAGTACTTCCGTCGCCGACCCCGTTGTTCTGATTGGGCCTCCAGGGAAACCTAAAGGGTCAATTGATGCTTGGTTCGCCTCCACAAACTTTTTACAAGCCTACGGCACGGCAACGCCCAGTATGATTAAATCCTGGACCACGCCATCGACGACTACGACTACCAAATCGTCGAGTGGAGGTGGGGGCGGGTATTAAAGACGCCCTCAACCACCTTATCCGTCTGGGGCAACGATCTTGCACAAAGATCGTTGGCCCCCGTTACGAGAGGAGGATCTGATGAGCGTAGACTTATCGGCTATTGCCTGCCCTAGGTGCGGCAATGAGATCTTGGAATCAGCCAGTCGGTTTTGCCCACAGTGTGGACTGCCCCTGGCCCCACACGGTTCGAACCTAGGGTTTTGGACGGCGCTTCGTTTTGTTCCTCCCTTGGTGACCCTCATCGGCTCGTTATTGGCTTGGGTCAGGGTGACCCCGCTTCCCGCCGGTCACAACGGGTGGAACGTCTATCACTTTGGCAACGCCGGTTGGGGATGGCTCGCTGGCGATATCGTGGCGATCTTAATTGTTGCTCTTGCTTTAGCACGGCCAAAATGGACGCCCACTTGGCTTTTCACTGCCTGGAAAATCTACGGCGGCCTCTCTCTTGGGATGGCGCTTTCGGGACTGGTCTTCGTCAGCATGGGATCGACGATTGCCGGTTTGGTCAATGCGCCCAATCCTCTGACGCTTTCGTCCGGCGTCTTTGTCTTTGGCCTTGGCTGTCTGGCCTGGTTAGTGTTGTCTTTTACCCCACAGCCCTGATCGCTAGACCCCCGCGGCTATGTTTCCGCTCTGGTGCTTGCCCGAACAGAAGACGCTCTCGGTCGCTGACCGGCCTCACTGAGAGCGTCTTCTCGTCCGTTGCCCGTGCGGGTCGGCTTAGTTGGTGAGACGGATACCCGCTACCGAGGGCAAATCCTCGCTGGGTCCAAATTGGATCGGCTCCCAACCGCCGAGTAGAGAAAGCCCCAAAGCGTTCGCCTCGTCGGCCAATCCTTCGGAGATGGCAAACTCCTCCAAACTCAATGTATCCCTAATCACCACCACTCGACTCTCCTTGGTCGTGCGTCCGTTAATCGAACGAATCGCTGCTTCCACAGCCTGGTGATCGTTTTTCAATACCATGGGGATGCGCGCTCCCGATAGTTCCGTCGAAGTCAGCCCATTCATATAGGTTTTTTCCCAGTCGATGGCCTGGAAAAGATGATCGGGAATCGTGTCGGCCGCACCGAGTCCAATCGCATTGCCATGGCTTTCTTCGGTCAGATTCAGGACGGTGAGTCGAGTGGCTCGGAGCCCGCCACTGGCAGCACTGGAAATCCAGCGTCCAGTGACATTCGGGTCCATACAAGAGCCCGAAATGTTCTTCCCCAGGCGGCCGACCAACAACAAATCAATTTCCGCAAACGGCAGGCGGGCGAGCCAAGCACGAGCCTGATCCAATAGCTGCCTTTCCTGGTCCATTAGAATTTCACCCGGCAACGCTCGAATTTCCGCCGTCCGTTCGTATCCATTTTCCACGATGGCCATACCAAATGGGATGGATAGCCGGTCGACTAAGAGGCGGCCCGCTTCCGGCAGCACGCGCTCAAAAGCTCCAAAGCCTCGGCTGTGCACGGAAGCGGCCCCACGGTGTTTACCAAATCCAATGACCAGCATCTTGACCAGCCCACTTTCGTGAGGCCCGTGAAAATCCGTATGCGGCTTAATCCGATTGACTGGAATAATCCCGTCGCGAGCCAAGGCCGCCCGGCTAAAATAAAGGGGAGTGCCGTCGGCCAATTGGCCTAACGACTCCACCGCCATGTCTGCATCGATGGCTGCGCCTACGCTCTTTTCTGTCACGCCGAAGCTTTCGAGCACCTCGAGCTGACCCCAGGCACTCCCCCCGCCGTGTGAGCCCATCGCCGGAATGATCACCGCCTCGGCCCCGCGCTGATGCAGTCCCTGCACCAGCGCGGCCACCATGTCGGCGATGGCGCGGATCCCGCGAGATCCGACGCCGATGGCATACGTCTTGCCAGCGACAATACGATCATCCACCCGAGCCAGTTCACGCTCCACGGCCATTTTGACATCCGTTTCCTCGGGGCCATTTAAGGGCTGCCGCACCCGACAAAATTTGGGCCATTGCGTTGGTTCGCCTTCGATTCGATAATCCCACATCGTGCCTATCCCCTTCCCTATCTTTTTCCAGCACCGGCTCCGATCTCGCCGGCACCTATGGCTGGGTTAACCTATCGGCCAGAGAAAGCGCGGCCAGGAGACTCTCAGCGTTGGCCACCCCTTGCCCAGCGATGTCCATCGCCGTGCCATGATCGACCGAAGTTCGCACCATCGGAAGCCCCAGGGTGAGATTGACCGCCTGATCAAAAGCTAACAACTTCACCGGAATATGCCCCTGATCGTGATAGAGCGCGATCACCGCGGAAAATTCCTGCCGTTTAGCCCGGGCAAAGACGGTGTCCGCCGCAATTGGGCCCACCACCTGCATGCCTTGGCCCGCTAGTTGTTCGACCGCCGGTCGAATGATTCGTTCCTCCACATCACCAAAGAGACCATGTTCCCCATTGTGAGGATTCAAGCCCGCGACGGCAATGAGTCCCCCAACAAGACCAAATTGAGGCAAAATCTCAGCGGTCAGGTGGACCGCTGCCTGAATCCTGTCTGCAGTGACTCGCTCGATGGCTTCCACCAGACTGACATGAGTAGAGATATGGGTCACCCGAAGGCCTCCTCCTACCAGCATCATTGCCACTCGCGGTGCGGCCAACAGACGAGCAAGGATTTCGGTGTGACCGGGCTCACTCACCCCCGCCCGGTGGATCGCCTCTTTATGGATGGGGGCCGTTACCAATCCGCAGATCCCGCCTTTTCGATGCCAATTGACCGCATCGACGATATACTGGTAGGAAGCCTGACCCGCTTCCGCCATGACAGCGCCCCATGGGCCCGTCACCGCAGGACCGGGCACGACCAAAACCTGCAACTCCCCCGCTTTTTCGGCTTGGGCCAAAGACTCGACGACTTGCCAGGAAACATCTGCGACAAGCATTCGACGCATGGCTTCTAGGCGCTCTACATCGCCAAACACCACCACCGGTCGGCCACGCCATACACTTAATGCCTTGACCACAATTTCAGGACCGATTCCCAGTGGATCCCCCATACTAATTCCTAGTCTTGGCACCATTTTCTGTGTCCTCATTTCTTCGGCTAACTAGTCCATTGTACAACGCTGCCAGTGCGGATTCGGTACCAAATGATCCTGACTTGGTGGCGATGAGCGTTCCGTGCAGCATACCTCCATTGATTCGGCCTAACGCACTACCCTCAGGCAAGGCTGCCAGGGCCTCTACCGACCCCGCTTGCGCCGATGCTAGGACTACTTCTGCAGTAGCCCCTCCGCTCACCAGGAGAGCGCCCCAACCTCGTCTTAAGACCTTGGGCAGCACGCTCTGCCAGTACGCTTGGATGACCCCCGGACCGTCCGCCTCCATGTCGACCGACGTCACCACGCCGTCTTGCCCGCAAGGCAGCTGAGCCCCTCGGGCCAACTCTGATAATGACCAAATCGGCAAGACGGTCTTCAAGGCACTCAGTTGCCCTAGCCGCTCCGCATGAAGACTGCCGATGATCACCAAAATGGGGCCATCAACATTGGGAATTTCTCGTCCTCCTGGGGTCGGCGAAATCCACGCTGAAAGAAGACCGCGGCTGCCGACAAACAAACTTTCTCGGGCTTCGAAGGGCCAGGTCCTGACTAAGTGGCGGAGATCCTCGTCGGTGGAAGCGTCGGCTACAAACACTGTAACTGAAGTGCCGAGATCTTTCGGCAAGGAACCTTCCTCTGTGAAGGAGGCTACGGACAGTCCAACGCTGGCGAGAGACTGTCGCAAGTCCAAAACTTTTTGCTTACGATACCAAATCCATCCCTCTTTGACACTGCGCTCCTCGGCGGGAAGGCTCGGTGCCACCAGGACTCGAGACCGGTTGAAATGCTCTGCCAACCAACGCGTCTCGTGAGGCCAATGCCCACGTCCCAAAGAATCCATCTTTTGTCCGACATCCGTGGCCTTAGCCTCTTCGCCAATCTCACCCCAACGCGCCATGGAATCGTCCAACCTAGAGCAATCTAAATCCCGAGTGGCTAGATTGACTACCACGCTTTGCCGCGATCCAAGCGAACCCGGCTGCCACGCCACTAAAGTCGGTTCGGGCCCGATAACGGCAACTTCCATGGCCCCAGTCAAGTCATCAGCAAATATCCAGCGCACGAGACCACCCCTTTTTTGGCGCACCGTTTGACAAGGCTTCCATCGGCACGCAAAACCCCGTCAGCGGTCGAAAATAACCATCGTTTCTGCCATCATGGATGGCGGTGCTGACTTACAACGCCTGCACTACCTCCGTCAACACCAGCCATTTTCCCGCACGGCTTCTGGGAGAATATTGACCGCCCCGAATCTTGCCATCACAAACGGTTCCAGACCACATTGGATTTTCCTCGGTGTCAGCCTGCCAACCAATTTCTCACGTCAACCCCTCTACGCCTTGACAAAACCTCACCAACGCGCTATATTGTGATTGTACTCACAATCACAATATAGGAAGAAGGAGTCATGATGAACCAGTTCCCGAAAGTGTTAGCGGTATACACCAGCCGCAATCCCGAGGCCGCCGTCGTCTTCTACCAAATTCGCTCAGCCCGCGGATATCGCGAGTTGCAAAGTTTCTTTCGCACCCGCAAACACTGGCACAAAATCGACGGCTGGACGGACCGCACGATGCGCATTTATCGTCAAGCCCGCCTCGAAGCTGGGCTTCCCACCCCCCTTTATACGGAAACCAACCTTGGCTGGGCACCCGTTAGTGAGCCCAAGTGGCCGCTAGGTATTACTGCAGCCGAAGAGCAAAAGTTCCTGCCCAATGCCGGATGATCTCGCTAAGGCCCAAGCCCAGCGCCGAAGGCCTTAGCCTGGTTTTGGGTCGATCAGTCAAGCACATCCTGATCGCTTCGAAACCTCAGCATTTCACTAATACTCTCCCGGTGATGAATGCGTTTGATCGCCTCAGCAAACAGGGGAGCGACCGAGATTACCTCCACCTTCGGCGAGAATTCGAACGGATGATTTTCTACCGTATCCGTAATCCACAGCCGAATAATCGGACTTTGATCAATTTTTTCCATCGCCCCTCGGGCCAACACTCCGTGAGTCACCGCCGCATACACGCTCTGGGCTCCTGCCTGAACCAATGCCTTCGCTACGTTGGCCAGCGTTCCTGCCGAAGCTACAAAATCATCAACCACGACCACCGACTTATCACGCACGTCTCCGATGATTTGCAAGACCGATGCATTTTCGTCGTGAGTGCGCCGCTCCTTGTCTCCAATGACAATGGTCGTACCCAGAAACGAAGCATATCGCCGCGCTTGCTTAGCAAAGCCCACATCTGGAGAAGCCACCACCAGGTCGTCTAGTTCCATACTTTGGATCTTTTGGCAAAGTGCTGGCAGGGCATACAAATTGTCTACGGGCTTACGAAAAAACCCCTGAATTTGGGGAGCATGAAGATCCATGGTGACCACCCGATCCGCACCGGCGACTTCGATGGCATCTGCGCACACTCGAGCGCGAATGGACACTCGAGGTTCGTCTTTTTTATCGCCCTTGCCATAGCTAAAATAGGGAATAATCACCGTAACCACATCGGCACCCGCACGCTTAAAGGCATCGATCCAAAACAAGAGTTCCATAAAGTGGTCGTTTGTGGGATAGATCGTGGACTGGACCAAATAGACACTTTGGCCTCGCACATTTTCTAGAATGCGCACGAACGTATTCCCATCAGAAAACTGTAAAGTTTCGTTTCTCCCCGGGCTAATCCCCAAATAACTGCAAATGTTTGCGGTCAACTGAATGCTCCCACGGCCAGCAAATACCAACATCGGATTGTCGTTCATAAGTCCCTCATTCGAATAATTTGTCTTAAGACTAGGTTGCAGCGTCCACAAATCTCCCGTCTTGTCATCACCGCATCATTTGCCGCCCGAATCGGTCGTTCTGTTTACGCGGTTCCCCAAAAAGGAGGTGAAATTGGCCCCTTGACCCTCACTGCAGGGGTGTGACCTGATGCTCAGCTGTGTCAAGCCAATCCTGGGCGATGCTCACTCCCCAACCCGGCTCTGTCGGAAACTGGACCTCTCCCTCGTGGACGGCTAACACCGAGGAATCAAAGAGCGGCTCTGTCCACGCGGTCGGTTCAATCGAATGCTCCATATACGGTCCGCCGTTCTCAATTGCCGCCAACAAATGCATTGTGAATATCGATAGCAACGAACGATTAGCGGCATGAGGTGTGCAGGGAAGACCGGCGTCAGCAGCCAACCGAGCCACCTTAAGTGCCCGACTAAATCCTCCGACATAGCAAATATCAGGCTGCACGATATCCACCGCGCGCATGCGAATCATACGGTGCCAGGTCGCCATTGACGTGTCTTGTTCGCCTCCAGCGACTGCAATCTCTAGCGCATCGGCCACTTGCTGGGTCCACTCTAGTTCGGGATAGGGGCAGGGTTCCTCATAGTGGCAATAACCGTGATCTTCCAACAGGCGGCCCACCTCAATCGCGCGTCCTGGCGTGTAGCCGCTGTTGGCATCCGCGTAGAGCCAGATGTCGTCGCCTAGGGCTTGTCTCACCGCCGGAATCACCGCCTCCGTCCGACCCGGCCATTGGTCTCGATCGTGACCGAAGGGGGTCGCAACTCGAATCTTGAACGCACGATAGCCCGCATCATCGGCCAACGCCCGTAGACGCACGGCCTCGTCATCTGGGCTAATATCCCGGCGCATGCTCGACCCATAGACGGCAATCGACCGCGGTCGGCCCCCAACCAATTCCGTAACGCTTTTATCCGATGCCTTGGCCTTGGCGTCCCACAGCGCCGTATCCAAACCAGCGACGGCTCTGCACACGTAGGATCCAGGAAATTTGTGCTCGTGTTCAATCAAGGCGTCAATCCATTCGGGGATGTCTTCAAACTCTTGGCCTAACGCCAACGGAGCGATCTGCTGGTGCAATACCAAGGCGGAAATATTCGCTTGATAAGGAGCGATTTGGCCAATTCCCTCTTGGCCGTCATCCAAGGTGACGCGCACGATGCTCACCGGGTTCTTGGTAAACGTTTCAATCGTCACGATCTTCATTACTCATCCCCCACCTCCCATTTCATCTAGACTATGATTGTATGATAGCATGGGCAAGCCTTGTCGACTCGAATGCTGGCGATGAGGTTCTTAATGCCTTGACATTTTCTGATATCCTCAGAGAGCCTTTCCTTGACAATACGATAAGCGTGCCCACTGGTTACAAACGTGGCTCGCCTTTAGAAAGTGAGGATCTACTTCGAATGAGAATTTTTTCCCGTACGCTAGGCGCAACCGCCATTTTGACGGCATCGTTACTGGCAGTTCCGGTACTGGCCTTTGCTGCTCCGGCCGCTTCTTCGTCTTTACACCTGCTCGGTCCGAGCGGCGATATTCCTGTCGGCGCCTCCGCTTCTTGGACGGCTACGACTTCAATCACCGGCACCGTTCACTACCAATTTTGGACCGAATCAGCTCAAGGTGTACGCCACATTATTGAACCCTATTCGTCGACCAACCAGGTGACGTGGACCGTGCCCAAAGGCTCATCAGAACTCGGCGTAACCGTCAAAAGCACAACCAACACCGAGTGGACAGTTCGAACCATTAATGGAATTCAGCCCACCTCGGCTTCGCCTCTTGTCGTTTCCCTCGACTCTTCCATTCGCTTGAGCCAACCGGGTCTGGGCCGGTTTTGGCTCGAAAACCCCGCTGCCGAGTGGCTGACCCTAGGCGCCTATTCCTCTCAGCCCACCTCGTGGACCCCGCTCTTCCCGGGAACCTATCACATGGTCTCCATGACAAAAGCCCCAGGCGCCAGCGACGTGAACGCCCATGCAGTGGAACGAACGGTCGAGGTTGTGCCAAAAAGTCATGCCCTGGTGGCCTTAGGGGATTCGATTAGTTTTGGCTGGGATTTAGGCAATAATTGGAATCCTTCGCCCGACGCCTTCCCGTTTTTGATGGGCAAGGTCGAAAAACTCCCGGTAGACGACCTCGGCTATCCCGGTTGGACGACCGCCAATCTTTTGCACGCCTTGCCGACCAAACTCTACACCTCTACCTTAGCCACGGCTTCGGTGGTAACCATTGACATCGGCAACAATGACTTATTGCAACCTGCGACTAAGGATGGCCTCTTGGGGGCCAATCCGCCCAGTTCTCTCTCTTCCTCGGCCTTAGATGGATTAGAAGCGGCAACTAAGACTATAGGCAGCAATCTGGCCCTCATTCTCAGTGATGTGCAACACGAGGCTCCGAACGCTCGCATCATCGTCTACAATCTATACGATCCCATGGCTAGCAACAAGAGCCTCGTCGGTGCGGCGGCTTCGAGCCTGGTTGGCATGGCTGACGGGTTGATCGCTAAAGACGCGGCGGCCGCCAACGTGACTTTGGTGAATGCTTATGCCGCATTTCAAGGACACCAGTCGGCATATGTGCAAGCTGCCAATTTTCACCCCACCCTGGCCGGCCAAGCAGTTTTAGCCAAAATTGGCGAGCAGGCTTTGGCTTCCGCTCCATAACGCTTCGCCAGATTTAGGCTGGATGTTGGACAGCGCGAAACGCCTCGTGGACTTCTCACCAAATCGCGAGAGAAATCCCGTCATTGCCCGGCTCCAGCCAGAATCCCCGCGTCCTCGGGCCAGGAGAAGTCGAGCGCACGTCTTGCCTTTGTGGTTTCGCAGAACCGTTGGGTAGACGGAGAACTCGACCGATCTTGGCCTTCCGCTAAGGCGACATCCTACAAAAGGTCTTCTTTATCTTCGCCACTCACCACTCACCAAATTTGGCACGAACTTTTTTTGGTTTAGGCGCCTCGACCAGCGCCAACACCAATTCTCGATAATGCCCCGGCCAATATCGTTCCGGACGCGGCTGTTTGGCCCCCAAGTCTTTATCCGGGGCACAGGCATCAAAGGCGTTGCGCCAGCGCAGAGGAACCTGTCCACTGCCATATACGGCTCCGGCCAACGCCCCTGCAACCGCTGCGTTAGTGTCGGTGTCGCCTCCCAGCATGACCGTGTCCACGATGACACTTTCGAGGTCATTCGCGTGCAAAAGTTGATAAAAAGCATTATGCAAGGTCAGCAGGACATGGCCCGAATGCGGGGAATAAGGAGGTTTAACCAACTCCGGCGCTCGCGCCCGGGTGATGGCGTCGAGCACCGACGGCTCTGTTCCATACTGCTTTTGAAAGTCCAAGGCACACTCATACGCTTCCTTAGCCGAAAGTCCTTGAGAAATCACTTGCGCCAAGGTGACCACAAAGACTGCCGAGGCTTCGCGACAGACCGGGTGAGGATGGGTCAGGCGTGCGTCCAAACGGGCATACTCCGCCAATTCTGTAGGTTCCTTGGCATAGCCCCAAATCCCTAGCGGACTTTGCCGCATTAGTGCCCCATTGGCCAAGCTGTTCTTATCCGCCTGACGTTCGAAACTCTCCGCCATAAACGAGAGATTTACACTATAGTGCCCGTTGACCGCCTGTCGGATGGTTTTGCCGGCAGAGAACGGCTGGCTATCCCGCCAATTCCGGTAATGGAAAGCGACCACGTTAGGTTCGAACCGAGGATAGGTTTCCTTCAAAGCATAAGCCAATTCCATGGCCAGTTCTGAGTCGTCGCTGGGTTGTCCCGCAAGCGTGTTCCATACCATCCCGTCGCCCATATCTCGCAGTCCGTTCGGCCACTGAGCCCATATCGACTCGGACGTTTGAGCCTCTACCATACATCCCAGGGCATCGCCGGCTAGCTGGCCCAGCCAGCATCCGAGAGCCCGCTCCATTTGTTCTGGTTGCATTATCGTCTCCTCCAGGCTTTTCGCCTCAGCCAATCCAATCCCATGCCCTCAAACCTCCACCCCTCGATCGAATCCAACGCAAAATCTCCCTCATCAATTACAGGAACGAAACCGCTGTTGCATACCACTAGGAATTTATACAATTCGCCACGATGTTCCATCCTCCTCCTGTTCACGATAATATTTTTGGCAGGTTCTAGTGATGGAACCTTTTACCGCGGTCCCCATACATTACCGATAAGATTCTGATTCACGCATCTAGCCACGATCCTGAAAAACGGTCCGACGTCGGCATCTTAGTTGCGCCCGCCAAGAAGGGAGAACCTTTCGTGCGCACTCAAAACACTTTAACCGGCCGCGTCGTCGCTCCCTGGAATCCTGCTTATGACGTCTCTCGGGTCGACTACAATGCCCGTTTCGCTCCGTTTTTCCCCGACTATATCGTCTATGCGGAAGCCATTGGCGATATCGTGCGGGCACTGACATGGGCTTCCCACCATCACATCGAGTTTCGCATTCGTAGTGGCGGACACAGTTACGAGGCTTATTCGCTACTGAACCGCGGACTGGTTATCGACGTCAGTGCACTCCATTTCATTCACCGCGAGGAAAGCACCGGGCTCTGGCATATGGGCCCTGGGGCCACGCTCCTCGACGTCTATCAAACCCTTTGGAATCAAGCCCATATGACCATCCCAGGCGGTTCCTGCCCTACGGTCGGCCTCTCTGGGCTCACATTGGGCGGGGGGGGGGTGGCCTGAACTCTCGCAATGTGGGCTCAGCATAGACGCCCTGGCACAAGTACAAATGGTCGACGCTCGCGGTCAAACCCTGTACGCTTCCCGCCAAGTCCATCCAGAACTCTTTTGGGCGCTCCGTGGGGCTGGGGCCAATAATTTTGGTGTCATTACAGAACTCACGTTTCAGGCATTCCCCGTGTCAACCGTCAGCATCTTCGCCATTCATTGGCAGTGGGCTCGTCTGCCCGGTGTGCTTCAGGGCTTTCAAGATTGGGCGGATCCACAAGGGTTAAATCGAAAGCTTACCGCTATATTGACGCTTACCTCTAAAGCGTCTGGGCGAGTCAGCGTGGTCGGACAATTTCTTGGTTTAAAGGACGCTTTGGGTCCGCTCCTGACCCCCCTGATGCAAATTCCCGGTCGCACGGATTACACGGTGCAAGAAATGAATTATCTTGAAGCGGTACGGCACTTTGCGGGAGTCGCTTCTCGGCCCTCGCTCTGGGTAGCGCAAGGGATAGCCGATCACGACGTCTTTAAGAATACCTCAGCTTCTCTCTATGAAAAATTTTCCGATCCGGCCATTCGCCTATTAGTCGCGGCACTTTCTGATACTCCCGGCCCTGCCTGTCTGGTCCAGCTGGGCATCATGGGTGGGCGCATCGCCGACATTGCGCCGGACGCGACTGCCTTTTACCATCGCAAAGCCCGCTCTGACCTTCAATATCAAGCCTATTGGACGCAACCGCATCAAGCTCGAAGCCACATCCGCTGGGTAGAAAACTTTCGCCGGGCGATGGAACCATGGACCGTTGGCGCGTATGTCAATTACTGCGATGGATCCATCGCTGACTGGGCCGACGCCTATTATGGGAACAATCTGTCCCACCTTCTCACTGTGAAACGTCAGTGGGATCCTGAAAACTTGTTTCGCTATCCCCAAGGATTAAGCGAGCTGACCAGGCCCGGTATTTGCCTGCGACACTCACCAGCCCAATTCCGTCCCGTGACTTCGTCGCCGCCCTGTTCACCCCACTCCTGGTCGGTGGATACCCCTTGGTAATCTTCGTAAGCCCACCACACCCCAAACCCGAGGCGCCCTCGCACAAGAACGCCTCGGGTTTGGGACCACGCCGAGATTAGCTACCGACCGCTTGCAGTCGCCAAGCTCGCACCGAAAAATCCGACAGTGCTCGGGTGTCTAAGCCTCTCATCATGCACTCATCGCCCCCCCGGACTTCGAGGTTCTGCCACCTCTCATTCGACGTCCAAGCCGAGAGCTGATAATTGCGGGCGCCATCCAGCCCTTTAAGTCGCAGCCAGCGGACGGGAGCCGAAGGCTCGGCCATGCGATTCACCCACACCACCAGCGCTTGGGCTTGGTCGTCATCGACAAACATCCAGGCCGCCTGGTTGCCCTGGTGAGGATCGCGCAGACGAAGAAATCTTCCAAATTGGATCAAAGGCCGCAACTCTTTGTAGCACAGAATCTGCTCGCCTACGGCCAGGCGATCCTCTGCTGTGAGTTGGGTAAAATCCAACTCATAGCCAAAATTGGCGGACATGGCTACCCACCCACGAGTAGCCATGGGGGTCATTCGGCCGACTTGATGATTAGGCACTGCCGACACGTGAGCGGTCATAGCGATCGGAGGATAGACTAAACTCGTTCCATACTGAATAGTCAAACGCTCAATGGCGTCGGAATCGTCGCTCGTCCACGTCTGAGGCATGTAATACAGCATCCCGGGATCAAAACGGCCTCCGCCTCCCGAACAACCTTCGAACAATACCTCCGGGAAGGTAGCGGTCAGCGTTTCTAGGACGCGATACAAGCCGAGCATATATCGGTGCTGCACTTCGGTTTGTCGATTCTCAGGCCAGCGCTCGGAACCCACCTCGGTCATGTGGCGATTCATATCCCATTTGATGTAGTCGATGGGGGCATGGCTTAAAAGATTGGTCATCCACCCAATCATCCAATCACCCACATCCTCGCGGGAAAGATCTAGCACCAGTTGATGGCGCCCCTCGCTCGGCGAACGATCAGGTACATGAAGGCACCAGTCCGGGTGTTCTCGATATAGGTCACTGTTCGGAGAGACCATCTCGGGCTCCACCCAGAGTCCAAACTTGAGACCCAATCCCCGTATTTTTGCAGCCAATCCAGCAACTCCATGAGGAAGTTTTTCGGGATTCGCTGTCCAATCCCCCAGGGAACTGCGATCATCATTGCGCTGACCAAACCAGCCGTCGTCCAGTACCAGAACTTCAACTCCCAAAGATTGGGCAGCATCGGCCAAATTTAGCAGTTTTTCTTCGTTGAAGGCGAAATAGGTCGCCTCCCAGTTGTTCAAAACAATCGGACGTTCCTGACTTCGCCACGGTTCACGCATTAAGTGACGGCGGTAGAGACGGTGAAAGCTATCCGACATCTTGCCCAAGCCCTGATCCGAAAAGACAAGGACCGCCTCGGGGGTCTGAAAGGATTCTCCCGGTCCCAACGTCCATTGAAACTGAAAGGGATCGATACCAATTGCCATGCGCGTCACATCAAACTGATCCACCTCAGCGGCGGCGACGAAATTCCCACTATAGACGAGGTTCATAGCGTACACCCAACCGTGCATCTCTCCGCCAGTGGCTTCGATGAGCGCTAAAAACGGATTGGCTTGGTGACTCGATGCCCCCCGCCGGCTTTGAATGGAACTCATGCCTGGTCCCAGCCGACTGCGTTCAATCTGCCGCTCACGTCCCCACGATCCGGTCAGCCGAATCCAGTCCCACCCTGATTCCGGTAGGTCCACGCTGGCTGAAAGCGCGCGTTCGATGGCCCATGGACGCTGACCGCGATTATACAGCGTTGTCGACCGCACAATGGCGTTCGTTTCTGCCATGGCAGTATAGGTGATTTCCGCCCTTACTCCAGCGAGCGCATCTTCCAGAACAACCACCACACTGTCAGCCTGGCTGGGATCATCAACATAGATGTGAGGGAGTCCCTTGAGCCGAGGCTTGCCCGACACGATTTGATATTCCCGAAACCGAAGATCGGTCACCGCACTCCCGTTATCCAGCCGTATTTGGTAGGCCGGAGCCCGATAATCTCCTCGGCCCCACGTCGGATACTCTTGGGGCAGCACATCGAAGGAGAATTCCTCTTGGACCGGTATCGGATTAGGCGCAAAGGGTCGCGGAAGCAAAAGAGCCCGTCGGTCCAAGGTGGATCCCGGACGAATCTTAGGTCCCCAATACCAATGGGCCAACGCTCCTTCCGCCGTCGCTTCAAAGACGTAGCTGGTATCTCCCGCATTCAAATGAAACCGTCGCCCACGGTGATCTACGAAAATCCCCATAATTCCCTCCCATTTTTCGTTTCGTCAGTCCAGCAGTCTCGCTGGACCAGTCCTCTTGGCGCTCCGTGCCAGGTTTAGGTGGGCAGGCCTGGCGCGGTCAACGGCATGGCCAAAGGACGCTCGGGACGGCTGACAATATTCTGGTGCCGCCCCTCAACCGACGACTTGAGCAACGATTCCATAATTTCGACCACATGTAAGGCGATTGACCCGTCAGCCCGGGCCATCCTATTCTCCGCGATGGCATCGACCAAGTCAATGACTCCCAACCCCCGGGCGTTATCGGAGGGCTGAAAAAGTAACGGGACCTCGCTCCAGTCCGAGGCATCGTGGCGGCGAATCCCTATCGGTCCCCCAAACGTATTGGGATCCGGCACCGCAAGGCTGCCCTCGCTGCCATAGATTTCGATGCGCGGCAGATGCGCGTGCCAGACGTCAAAGGACATGATTAGGGTGGTCACCACCCCACTGACGAATTCCAGGCTCCCAGCCACATGGGTCGGAGTCTGAACCGGAATGTGCTCCCCTCGGTGAGGAGCGCTGCGCACGATCCGTTCGGCAAACGATTGGCTGGCGATGGCACTCACCCGAGCCACTGGACCCAACAGTTGAAACAACGCAGATAAATAGTAAGGCCCCATGTCAAACAAGGGTCCTCCTCCAGGCTGATAATAAAAGGCGGGGTCGGGATGCCAGCTTTCGTGGCCGTGGCCCGTCATGAAGGCGGTGGCCGCGACCGGGCGCCCAATCCATCCCTCATCGATCAATTTGCGGGCGGTTTGGATGCCTCCGCCGAGCACGGTATCCGGGGCGGAGGCAATGCGCCGATTCACCGATTGGCTAAGGGCCAACAGCGCTCGGGCCTCTTGGGTGGTCAGCGCCAAGGGCTTCTCCCCATAGGCGTGCTTGCCCGCGGTCAAAATTTGTTCGGCTACGGCTTTGTGGGCCGCCGGGATGGTAAGGTTCAGCACCGCCACAATGTCTGGGTCGGCTAGCAACGCGTCCACAGAACGGGCTTCGCAGGCGTATTGCTCCGCCTTGGCTTGAGCCCGTTCGGGCAGTTGATCGGCGACCGCCACGATCTGGCAATTTTCCGCTTGACTCAAGTTCTTTAAGTAGATGTCGCTAATGTTGCCACAGCCAATGATGCCGAGACCTGCTTTCATCGAATTCCCTCCTGATCTGCCCGAGCGGCAAACACCATGCCTCGGCGCATCAAGGTTCGGACCTCGGGGCGTTCGACAATGTCAGGACTGTGCCCGAGGGAACAATAGAAAATGCGGCCCTGGCCGAAGGTCTTAGTCCATGCCACCGGCATCGTCACGGCGCCAAACTGGGTGGTGGCCACGACGCGATTCGCCGGATCCACGTGCATATAGTATTGTTCTGTAGTGACCGTGAAATCGTTGATGCCGGAGGTTAGAGGATCGGCGGGATCAACCACGTGCACGTCATAGGTGACCCCGCCATCGCCGGGATGAGCCACCCATTGCCCGCCCACCATCCACTGATAGGCAGGAGCGTCGCGAAAAGCGTCGCCCATTCCTCCATGCAGCCCTGCCACTCCGGTGCCGGCTCGCACCGCCGCCAGCCAAGAGTTGAGCGCTTCGGCGGCTATCTGGCCCATCGTCCAATTGGGCACGATCAGATCCACATCACGCAGTCGCTCGGCATCCGTCAGACAGTCTAAATTTTGAACGATCTCGACGGTAAACCCCTCGGCAGTGAGATCTTCTGCTTGAATTTCCGCCACCTGCTCTGGCTGATGGCCTGACCATCCCCCCACCAGGATCCATGCTCGTCTTGTTGCCATAGATATGCCTCCATCGTCAATTTTGCTTGACGCTGATATGATTAGCGCCGTCACATAGCGTTATTATAGCTAAGTTTTCTAGCTAATCCTGTTTTGCCTGGTCTACATAAGATTCTGCGAATTAGACCGCCTCTCTCCGCCAATTTTTATTAATCCTCCCGCCCAGGCAAAGATTCAACGACTACCCACGAATTCTTAGCGATTATACCGACGACGACGATCATAGAGGTTTATGTTGCCGGCAACCAAATTGAATATGGAGTGCTTCGAATTCCCGCAATCCATCGCTTCTTGTTTCTCCATCCCGGAATGCGTTTTCAATTGGACCTGAAGGCTTGACGCAGGATGGTGTCTAAACTTCCCCCGAGAGAGAATTCGTCAGCTCTCGGACTGGTTTAACTGATTTAAATGCACCGGCATAAAAGAAAGATTCGTATCGCTAAAGGTTTTACCACCAGGGAAATGGTACCAACTGGGCCCGGGCTCTTCCAAGAAAAGCCCGTCCATCCCTGCTGCCTTAGGAGCCGCCAAATATTAACCTGCGATTTTGGGCTCCGAAGTCTTGACGCGTGGTCGGATGGTATCGTTCCAGGGCTGATTTTGACCTTCTGGTTGCTCGATATTCAGGCTGGCCATCTCCTTGTCGTCCACCACCATTCCTGTTTCATAGGTGCCCGTATCTAGCGCTGCCTGGACCCTGAGCCCCGTTTCGGTTGTGGTGTGCCGAATCAGATTCACGACGATTTCATCATGGATCAACGGGCGACCACGCCAATTGCTGCTAATGGCCGAAAACAGACGATGCTCGATTTTGTTGAATTTGGACGTGCCGAGCGGATAAGGCTGACGGTGATGGCCAGTGGGGTCTCATCCGCGAATTTTTGAAAGTTCGCGCTTGAAAAGCCGCAAACGGGATCCCTTGCTACCACCGCCGTCGGCGGTCATCAAGCGTTCCGTCGCATTCGGATAGGCTTCTTGACCCATATTGAGCCACCATTGCCGAAGGCTTTCCACGGCCAAGGTTCCGATATCGTGGTCCGTGCCCACGTTGACCCATCCCGTGTTGCGCACGGGATCATACACGCCATCGGGGATGGCCTTGGGCACCTTGGGATCCGAAAAGTCGTGGCCATTCACGTCCACGGGCGGTTTCACCGGATGATATTCCTGGCCATGGTTTTTATCATGGCCGACTCATTCGTTCTTTTTTCCGTCGATAGAAATCATGGGGTTGCCGGCCGATTGAAACGCTTGGACTGGCTCGGCGATCAAGGGGAATTGCTGATCCCGATCCGGATGATCACACCCCGGTTCGAACCGCTTGCGGTTCGCTGGCATGGAATCGTGATGAGCAGCGAGTCATCGCGAGACCGGCTGAGAACTCACCGGCATCCCTTGCGCGGTAAGGGCTTCGGCGAGATGGTCGAGGCTTTTGTTTGTCCATAATCACGGCGATTCTGGGTCTCCTTGAGGGCTTTCCTTCACGAGACCCAGCAGTGCCGTTTCAATATCCGGATAGATCTCCGTGATCGACTGGCGGCCACCCCCAACCCGCCGGATGCG
>JAMCVM010000052.1 GCA_023475835.1 Bacillota bacterium
GTGTGTGCATCCGCCGCGCATCATCCTGCCAGGTCGGCAGATTCCCGGCTTGGAGCACGATCATAAAATCCCAACGGTACGCCCGCAGGAGCGCAAATAGCGGCCCATTGGGGAATCAGCCGTCGGCAAGGAGGGTCAGCGGGAGTTTGGGAAACCGCTCGCTTAACCGTTTGGCCAACCGACGGAAGGCTTTGCGTTCCGACGCTTGTTGGGGCTCCTCCGTGGGCTCCTCGGAATTCGCACCCAGTTCCGTGAGCAACGGGATGGCCATGCCTTGAGGCCCCACCCACACGGCTTTGACCCCATACCCCGGGTAGATCGTGGGGCCGTTGGCGGAGTGTTTTTGCAGCATTTCTTGAGCATGTGGCACGATGCCACTCCATTTCAAGGTCCCATCAATCGCGATCAGAGATCGCTGCTGGACCATCCATCGCTCGAATCGCCGATGGTGCAACAAGTCTTTAATGCTGTCTGTGAGGACCGCTTCCACCTCGCCCGGCGGAATCTTTTCCAACACGTTGGCCACCGTATCCCTGGGCGGCACGCTGTCCCATTGTGGGAACGCCGCTGGGAGCGTCGTCTATGATTTCGGTTCCGTCAGTGGACGATTGCCCTCACGTCGGGACGTACCCTGGGTTAAAAATAGTAGAACTCCGAAGACCAGCACGACGACCCGTTGGTGCTGGATGCGCTCGGGTTTGCGGGGGTCTGGAATCCGAGCAAGGTCCTCCATCACGGGCCCAAACCGGACGAGGAGGCCGGTGAACCAGGCATCGAGCGCCTCGGCCTCGGCTGCCATTGGTTCTGCCACGGACGCATACGAACTTTTACGATGGGATTAGGTATCTGCATGCAATTTTTCTGGGTTGGCCATAACAATCCCTCCGGAAGCGCCACGGAAGCGCCACGGAATCTCCCCGTCACCCGCTGATAGATGCGAACCGATCGAAATCCATCATCGCACCGTATCCGGCTCTTGCCCATCGACTGATATGGGTGCCGACTGGTCGGTTACTTTGGTAGCGCATGAAGGCCTCCGTTCGGTGTGGTGCTGGAACGAATGGGTTCGGCCTTGGCTATACCCCCTCCCCATGCTTCGGTACGCCAAGACTCCTTAAACAAGCAACCGCTTGGTGTGGGCGTCCATCAGTCGATGGGCAAGTGGGCAAGAGCCCCGTATCCGAGTTTTGTCCACTTCTCCCAGGTCGAGGCGACCAACCATACGATCCCATTTTCGATTATTTCACAGGTCCGTGCAGAGATCCAGGCCTGTATGCGAGAATTTGTTTTGCACATTCTCGAACGTGGTCCCCACAGGCACTTCCAAATTACGTTCTTCAGAGCTGTCCGAGCGACCGCAGACGGGCTCCGACGCTTTCCCTTGTGCCTTGGGAATCTAAGCCTCTACCCCTACCTGAACAATGCACGCCAGGCTTGTCAGGACCGGCCACTCCCCACTTCCCATCCTATCCTATCTGCCCACAATAATGGCAGTCCTGCAATCGTGGGTTCGCCCATTGAAGCCATCAACGACCCACTAGCATACTTGGCCAACGGGTGGTGACTTGCTTTCATTACTAGCCTACATAGCAATTCTGGGGTTTTTGCCGCTGTGGCAGGGGTATGGATCGCCGCGACCAATGTTAGGTCCAGCCGTTGGCCGCGGCGAAACTCTCCGAGACTTGTTGAAAATGAGACCGCAAATCGTCTTGTTTTTGGTTCCGATTGATTGGATTATACTGCACGCGAACCGAACTTGGCGATGTGACCACGGATCCGTAATCGCTCCTACATCCTGCTAAGCAAAGCTTCCATGCATCCGGTCACTTTGCTAAAAAACGAAACCTGTTCAACCGCGCACAGTAGACTACGAGCGACCCCTCGCGTTCCCCTGATGCGACCGGGAATCGCCTCGTCGGTGCATTCCTGGGTACGATGGGCGTTGGCCCATCGTACCTACGGCCTTAGATAAAGCGTTTGACCTCACCAGATTTTGTAATCCCGGCGGCTCGGCATCGTGTCCGATCGTCGATTTGGCGCGAGCGTGATCCCTCGGTTCGTAAGCCTCCACACCATCACAGTCGGCGGGTTCCAAGACCAGGACCAGCCGCGCCGAAAAGACACTCGTAGGGCCAATAACCTTCGCCATCGTGATGGGCGGTACCTTCGGTTGAGTGCGCTAACCACGACTCGACGCCGCGAATAGTTTCACCGTCCTGCAAGACCGTAACGTGAGCGAAGCTCCTGGTTTAACTCCGAGCTCGACTCACGATCCAAGTACAATGTAACCTGAGGATGTTGGTGGAGTGCTGTAGCCGGAACCCAGGGATCGCCTCTGGAGGCTTCTAAAGTGCGACGCACAGCCTCCGCTTTAACTTGATCGGGCACAGACACCACAATCGTGCGACTATTCAAAATTTCAGGCACGGTCATCGAAATAGCTGTCGTTGGGACGCTTTCAAGGTCGGGAAACCAGCCCTCTCGGACCTGCTGACGACGACATCGTGCATCCAACTGAACGACGTGATAGCTAGTCCGTGTCTCGAAGTCTGCCGGGGGATCGTTAAAGGCCAAATGACCATTTTCGCCAATACCGATTAAGGCGACATCCATCGGAGCCGAAGAGACCTCCGCCGTCAACTGATCCAGCACCGCTTCGATTGGACCGTCATTGGGCGCAATCCACACCATGCGACGAATCGGCACATATTGCGTAAACTCTTCATGCAGATACCGCCGGAAACTAGCCGGATGCGCTTGGTCCAAACCTACGTATTCATCGAGGTGGAACACCTCCACTTGCGGCCAATCCACCGGTTGCGCCCGTAACGTAGCTAATGTCGCCTTTTGCGATTGACCGGTGGCTAAGAGCAATCGGGCCGCCCCCTGACGGGCGATGGCCGCTTGAATCTGCCGCCCCGCTTCCATGCCCGCCACTTCTCCCAAACGGTCTGACGATGACAAGATCTCAATCTTCATGATTTTACCTCCTTCGGTTTTCTTGTGCATTCGAGGGTTCCGGGCTCGCTGGTCCAGGTATTGGCAATCCTTGTCTTCCGAAACCGCCTTGTAAGAACCGCTGTTCCGGATTGCTTCCCTCTGAAAAGGTCTCAGGGCGAAAATCGTGAGCATGGCAGGCGCTTTTTGGCCCCGGAGACCCTTGCACTATTCACCGCTCTTGCAACAATGCACTAAGTCCGCGGACACAGGCCTCGACTTGGTCCAGGCCTCGAACGTGGGGTTCGAGGCTAAAACGTCCTTCATAGGGGGCTTGATCGAGGGTGGACAAAATCTCCGCCCACGGAACCACCCCTTGTCCCAACGGCACAATCGACCGAGTCGTATCCAGGTGGGTCTTGACATCCTTGAGATGGACGTGAAAGACTCTAGGTCCCCAAAGCTTTGCTTGGTCCGCTGCAACGGGAAAGCCCCCATAGGCATCATTCCCCGGATCCCACAACATCCCCAGTTCTGGTCGGTTGACTAAAGCGACCAGGGCCGCGACTTCCGGGGCCGATCCACCGTTACAGGTCGGTTCATTTTCTAAGACCAACCGCATGCCAAACGCCTGGGCCATATCGCAAGCGCGATTGAGGTGCGCCACAATCGCCTTCTGGTGCTCCTCAGGCTGGGCTTCCCGCCAAAACGAAAAGATTCGCACGTGAGAGGCGCCCAAACGGTCTGCCAGCCTCAGGGTGCGCTCTAGCCAGGGATAATGGGCGGCTACCGGCACCTCGTCGCTGCCGAAGCGATCTCCCGTGATCGCGGGAGGATGGCTAGCATCCAAGGCACATTTAAAGATGGGCGAGGCAATGCCCGAGACCGGTAATCGATACCGTTCGAGGACTGCGATCAAGTGTTCTGCTTGGCTCGCCGTCACGTTGACGACATTCGTGCCCCAGAGACTACGCAATTCAACGTGGCCAAGGCCTTGTCCCACGATCCAGGCCAGCGCCTCGTCCAAATCCTCCGACACCTCGTCCGTCAAGAGGCCAAATCGGCGAAACGATGCCAACATTGTCAGAGCCTCCCCTTCCTCATCGAGAAATCTACCCTTTGACCCGGACCCCGCTCCTCGTTAGCCGTTTTTATGAGCCGAATGACAACGCGAATCCTTTTCGGACCCGCCAACATGCTGCTGCGAGCGACTAAGGCAAACAATTCCCTCAGTCAGCCCCATCAAGTCCTATCGCTCGCCAGCCTGACTTGCTTTTACCGTCATGATGACCCTCAGCGTGCTTTCTACCCACGCCAGCTAAGATGATCCATCACGCCCCGATTAGCGATCGAGCTAATCTCCAGTCTTAGGTCCACCCAGACATCGCTGACTCTTCGGTGAACATAATCCCACGTTATGGCTTCTCCATAAGCTCTGGGTCATCCCCCAGGTAAATGATTTCCTGGTCCCGAACCACACAATGGATCTTGGCTTCCTTGTCTGTCCACCGAAACATTACCCAATCCCGTGCTAAGTCCCTACGATCGAGTCCTAAGATCCTCGCTGGCGACTGGGTGGCCGCCGCGATGACCGACGGACAGCGGCCCAGCACGCTGGCGGTGCGAGCGAGGGCCACGTTGAACGGCGTCAACGCCCCCGCCAGAAGCCCCGGGGATGCCGCCAAGGCCACTCGACCGGAGTCGACGAGGACCGGCTGCCCAATGGCCGTCGCCGAGCCCGTGGCCGACCAGGTCGGTTCGGCCACTCGGTCACTAATCAGCACCACCTGATCCGGTTTGCTGCGAAACACCACTTGCAAGACCGAAGCCGGCAGATGGATACCATCGCCAATCACCGACAAGGCGAGTTGGGGATGGGCCAACTGGTCCCAGAGATAATTGGGATGGCGAGGCAGTTCGGCGTGCGTCCCGTTGCCAAAATGCGTGGTCAAGCGCGCCCCCGCCGCCACGGCTTGCCCGATCTGGTCTGTCGTGGCAGCGTGATGCCCCAGAGCCACCACCACCCCCGACGCCGTGGCTTGGCGAATAAACTCGACCATCCCCGGGCGTTCCGGGGCCACCGTGATCAGCCGAATGCGGCCGCCTGCCGTCCTTTGCCACCCCTGAAACTCGTCCCAGCGAGGGTCTCGGATCCATTCTCGCGCATGGGCCCCGCGCGGGCCATCGAGGTCGGACAGGTAGGGCCCTTCCAGATGCAAGCCCCAAATGGCTTGGTCCACCCGGGGATCGCTCTCCCAGGCTTGCCGAAAGACCGTGACAATCTGATCGATCTGGGCCGTCGGGGCCGTGATCAGGGTCGGACAAAAGCGGACCACGCCTTCGCTCACGAACTGGTCCACCGCCTGCCGGATTCCGGCCACCGTGAGGTCGGGGGCATTAAAGTCCACGGAGCCCACTCCGTTGACCTGGATATCGATAAATCCGGGACTCACCAACCAGCCCGCCGTCTCTTGGCCTAAATCCCCTGGCCGGCTGGCCGGATGCCGTGTTGCTCGGCCCTCTGAGGCCTTGAGCGCCACGTCGTCCCAACGTTCGTTCAACAAATTATAGGCCCGCATCGGCCATCCTCACTTTCAATCGGTGGCTCCTTTCGCCGAGAAAGCGTACATGTTCCACACCGCTTCGATCGGACGCGGGTGTCGGCGACGGCGGAAAAGGCGCATGTTTAGTCTTCGCCATGGGTCACCGTGACGGGTTGGCCGGTGCGGGCCGATTCATAAATGGCCAAAATCACATCGACGGCTTGGCGCGCCGATTCACCCGAGACCAGCACTGAGCCCTCGCCTCGGGCCACCGCCACCATGTTGTCAATGAAGGGTTGATGCGCGTGGGCGAAGTCAAACACGGGCGTTTTGGCCATCTCTTCGGTCAGATTGCGCCGTTCCATCGTCCAATGTTCCACTCCGTGGTCTCCAAAGACCAACGACCCCTCGTCGCCATGAATCGACAGTCGAGTGGGCAGTTCCGGATAGACCGACGTCGCTCCAGCAATCACTCCCAAGGCCCCGTGGGCAAACTCGACGGTAGCCACGGCCGTGTCCTCGACCGGAATGTCATGGGTCAGCGTCTTGGTACGAGCAGACACTGTGACGATGTCGCCTACCAGCCACTGCAAGAGATCGACGCCATGCACCCCTTGATTCATCAGGGCACCGCCTCCGTCCCACTCCCAGGTGCCGCGCCAATCCCCGCTCTCGTAATAGGCCGTGCTGCGATGATATTTCAGCATGGCATCGGCCAACACCAGGGTCCCCAGTTGGCCTTGATCCAAGGCCACCTTGACCTGGGTCACCATCGGAGCCATCCGGCGTTGATAGACGGCCCCGAGTTGTACGCCGCCCACCTTCGCCGCCTGAATCATGGCGGCCATGCGATCCTTGCGAATATCCAGGGGCTTTTCACACAGGACATGCTTTCCCGCTTGCACGGCCTCGATGGTAACGGTCGCGTGCAGGCCACTGGGAACACACACGTTCACCACATCCACCTCTGGCATGGCCAAAAGAGCCCGGTTATCCGCCAAGGCAATGCCGACACCATGGGTTTGGGCAAAGGTTTGGGCGCGTTCGGCAATCACATCGGAAACCGCAATCAGTTCGGCCTCCGGGCAACGCGCGATCGCCTCCGCATGAAGTTTAGCAATGACCCCACAGCCAATAATGCCAAACCGGATGGGGCGCTGGAATCTCGACGACATCGTCATCCCTCTCTTCCTCGGCCTCTGGCCGCTGTCGGCGGGGCAGGGCGCCGACTCCCATTACACCACTCATTGTCATAACTAATAGACATAAGCTATAATTAATTATACGTATGGTATTTCGCCGAGCCTTTTCTTTTTCCTGCTGCCTCGGCCAAAGTATTTTAGAAAGGATGAGGCTCCCTATGACTACCGCTTCCGAGGCCATCTTTCGCCGATTGTTAGCCCGACGGCCTGTCACCCGGACCGACTTGGCCCAGACGGCCGGGATTAGCCGCACCTATGCCGTCCAAATCACCGATCGGCTGCTGCAGGAGAAGGTATTGATGGAAGTCCAGGCCCTGTCCGGGGAGCCCGGACGACCTGCTACGCTATTGGACTGGCACGCTGAACAGCCCGCCTATCTGGCTGCCTTGGTCGGTCGCGCCGAAGTCACCTTAGGCTGGTTTCGTCCTGGGGACGGATATCTGGACGCCACCCAATGGGTCGAGTCTCATCGCGGTGGAGCCACGATTACCGAGGCGCTGATCGCAGGCATTGACCACCAGTTGGCCGCCGCGGCATTCCCCTTAGCCGGCATTGGCGTTGCGCTTCCTGGAATCATCGACAGCGAACGGGGCCTCGTGGTCCAAGCGTTGCACCTCAATTTACGCAATGTGCTATTGCGCGACAGTCTGGTCCAGCGTTTTAACGTACCGGTGGTGATTGACCGAGCCGCCCATGCCGCTGCCTTCGCGGAATCGGTCTATCGCCAAGAAAAGGACTTGTTCTACATCGATACCGGCCAGGGCGTGGGTGGCGGCGCGATCCACGATTATCTGCCCCTGGTCGGCCACCATCATGCCAGTGGGGAAATTGGTCACGTGGTGGTTTGGCCTGAAGGGCCAGTCTGTGAGTGTGGCAAACAGGGGTGCCTGGAAGCGTTGATTAGCCTGCCCCAACTTAGCCGGCGCCGAGATGTGAAGCAGGCTGGCAAAGGGCAATCCTTAGACCGGGATGACGCCTGGGTCCTGGCCGAGGTGGTGCGCTGGCTAACCGTTGCGCTGACGAATGTCGTCGGTCTCCTCGATCCCAAAACCATCGTCTTAGGGCCACATTTTCGCGAGGTGAATGTGCACTTAGCAACCGCGATGGCTGAGGCCTTGGCGGCAACTACCTTGCCGGAGCATCGGGTGGACGTCACCTTTTCCCAGTTGGCGCATCCCGCCTGTGAAGGCATCGGTATAGCCCTTACCATAACCGACCTCACCTCTCGAGTGCGGTAATTGGGGAAACTCCTTGCTGGCGAATACCCCATGTGCGCTTCGATGGTGATGATCCATCCGGTTCTTGCGTTGTTTGGGTACATCCTTAGCAGCACTCAGCGCCCTACCACGATGCCAAATTCCCGGGCAACGCGGTCGTAAAAACTTCCATGGGCGAAGAGGGAGCGTGAGTGACACGTGCGTGCAGAATCTTTTATACGCCAACCTCGCCTCCGCACCCAAGAGGTTGGTGCCAAGTCCAATAGTTCGGCTCCGTCCAAGTTAGCTCGCCCTGTCGTCTTCGGTCTAGGGCAGCGGATGGGGCCAGTGCAGGGGAATGCCCCGTACCCGCAACCAAGCTTGTAAAGCACGGAGGTGGTCGGGTTGCTCCCATACCGCGGCGGGAAGGACCTGATGCTGAAGGCAATACGCGGCCAACGAGCCTGCGGCTTCGCCAATGTTCCATTCCACCGGATGAACACGATAACACCCATTGGTCACGTGGGTAGTGCCAATCGTTTTGCCAGCGGCGAGGACGTTAATGACTCGTATGGGCAGGAGACTGCCCAGGGGGATCTGAAAGGGCGCGGTGGGGACATGAATCGAGTTGTCGCCTTCTGTCGTCGGATGGAGATCGATGGGATATGCCCCCACCCCGACACTATCGCGAAAAGGCTCAGCTCGCCCATCGGGATGCACCGCAAGACTGACGTGAGGCTCACGAATGGTAAAGCGCGCGCGAATCCGTCGCGACTCTCGGATATAGGGATAAAGGGCTAACCCATCGTCACTGCCGAGAACATCCGGGCGAAGTCGGATTCCCGGATAACCGATCCCCCCATCCGAACGGGGTGCTTCCGTTTGCAACCAGTAAATCCAGGCCAAAGTTAAAGTCCGAGCGCCCTGCCAATGGCGATCAGAACTGGTTTCATCGGTTCCATACAGCGGCCCCTCAAAGTAGTCATTTTGGGGCCAATTGATCAGAGAGAGATCGTTCGGATACAGGCTCCCAAATATCGAGGCATCCACAATCCGTCGATAATGCCACCACCCGTCCTGTCCTTCGTTATTCTGAGCGCTTTCGCCGGAGCCAAACATAGTGCGGGTCTCAGGCTGACCGGTTAAGGCCCCGGTGTATTCCCAACTGAATAATGGCCCCGGCCACGGAGGTTGTAGTTTCGGTTGATAGGAGCGCCACCAGGAATATTGCGCCGGTGGCACGATGGTATGGTCTTCCCCCTGGCAATACTCGACGGCGGCCACCCAGGTGACCGCTTGCATATTGTCAGGGCGAGCGACCAAAGAAGCATGGGCTTCTTTGGTATCTCCACCCGATTCCGATCCTGTGACGTGTTCGACTCCAGCCAAAGGCAACAATTCACCTAGTTCGGAGGCATCCAAAAAGTACTGGCCTACGACACTACAATCAATCCCGGTCCTACGCGACGCGAAGATGACCGCCCTGATCCGATCGCCATCCACCTCGCCTCGAATCGGGTAGTAATGAAGAAGGATTTTCACGCGACCACTATTCTGGTATGGCGCCAAGAGGTCCTCGATGACCCTAAGCGCCACGCGTGGTTCATGGGCCAGACGGCTGACCCAGGATCGGCCAGGACTCCAGTCATCGCGCAGCGCACTCTCGGCCATGCCCGGATAGTTCTGACCATAGTATTGGCGAATGCGCTGACGGAGCCTTTGATAGCTGCGAGTAGCACCCAGACCTGCGGTTTCAATCCAGTGATGCTCATCGGGCGGGACCGCTTGACTGGTCAGTTGCCCCCCGAGCCAAGCTGTTGGTTCACTGAGCACCACGCGATAGCCCGCCTCCAACACCGCTAAGGCGGCCGCGATCCCTCCTAGGCCACCGCCGACTACCACAACGTCAGTTTCCCACTCGCCCATGCACATCCTCTCTTGCTCTGACACGTTTACCGACCTCCGGTAATTGTTCGCTGTCTACGATCATCCAACACTGTGCAAACCTGGTTAGAAAAACCTACGATAATCTCTTTCGGCCTTTTTCGGTCCCTTGCGATACCCGCAGTCCTCACAGGCTTCAACTGCTCGGGGGTGGCTTCCGCCCCAGGGAGCGAGGACACGGTTCCCTCGCTCCCTGCCAAGGAGCCGCAGGGCGCCGTGCCCGGGCGACCGTTTCGGGGTCCCTCAGGTGATGCCCTCAGCCAGGGTGTTACCCCGGCCCTCTTCAAGGTACCCCGTCGCTCCTTTCGCTCTGTGGTGGCGACGGGGAGATCCTCACCGAAAAATGTTAGACCATCGATTAATACTCTTGATGAGTCAGTGATGTGGCAGTTACGACCTCCTGTACACCAGTGGTTATCTCCGCCCCGTTTGAAGCCTCTCGGTCTTCATGAGCCTCTCGCACCGGTCAACCGCGCTTGCTTTCCGCTCCGTGACGCACACCGCCCAGCGATGAGCCTTTAATGAGCTTGAATGCGCGCCCCATCAATCCAACGCTGCACCGCTAAGCCCGTCTCAAAGCTTGGCTCAACGGCCTCACCGCGCTCAACCGCCTCCAAAAACACGGTGAGTTGACGCACCCAGGGCGTCGACCTCGATGCCGACACGGGAGGGATCGCAATCGCTTGGTCCGGGCGATAGGAGGTCACCCGCATCCCCTCCGGCCGATTCATGTCCACCATGGCAAACCCTCGAGCACCATACACTTCCACCTCATACCGGCCCGGTCCCACACGACTATTGAGCACGGACAAGAGCGCCCCCGACGCAAATCGACCGTCCAGCAGGGCCATGTCGTCGTTGGAGGGATAGACCCCGTGCCTCAGCACAAACGTCGCCAGCCGCACCGACAGTGACTCTAAGGCACCGACGTAAGGTCCCAATAGCCAGGTCGCCATATCTAAGGAATGCGAGCCAAAATCGGCTACGGCTCCACCCCCCGCCCAATGGGCCTGCATGCGCCACTCCAACCCAATCTCGGGATCGACTAAACGCGCCCCAGAGCACACTTCGCGATACGCGAAAATATCGCCTAATCCCTGGCTTTGCAGTAACTGGTGCAACTGTTCAATGGCGGGAGCAAACCGATTTTTGAAGCCGATCATATTCGTGACTCCCGCCCGATTTACCACCTCGACCATGTGTTGGGCCTCAGCCGTCGAATTCGCTAACGGCTTTTCGCAAAAAATGGCCAAGCCTCGTTCGGCCGCTTCATAAACGTACCGAGCATGGTCGCGATTAGGCACGGCGATCAACACCGCATCCATGGGCACCGCCCAAAAATCCTCGATAGCCGCCGCCGACTCTACCGCCGGATAGAGGGCTTGCACGGCTCGCATCTGCTCCGGGTTGCTATCGAATTGGACCACCAAATGACATCGATCCGCCAATTCCTGGATAGCTTGCACATGGGCGCGGGCAATCCCTCCGCAACCGAGTAATCCCAACCGAATCATCAAAACCCCTCCTTGTGGTGAGCCGGTAGATCGGTGCCCTCCCGGGTGGGGATCACCTCGCCCCCTTCCACCTGTCTACCGTCTCGACTAACCGTCGCCCCATCACTTGCCACCATCCCACCTCAGGGACGGACAGGTGCCCACCGGGGTGAAACGATCCAATGTGCGGGTCGTAGTTCCTGTTTTAGGAGAACGCCCCAGGATTGGGACCCCATGATGCAACAAGGTGTGGAGACGCCTAACGATTGGATAGCAAACCGTCCAATGTGACCCGCGCCGAGGCGATCAATTCGCTCCCTCGGCGCTGGGGCCCGAATCTTCGGGAAACGCTTGCAACCAACGGTTTCTTGCGTACAATGCAGCCCCGAAGGCTACGCGCCAACGTTCGGATGGCGCGGACCGCGGCGGTTGAACCACCGGCCTCAGCCAAGCGGAACGAAGACTGAGCCGCTCCAAGACGCCTTCGAGGAGCACTTCGCCAATGCGTCCGCCCACAATGATGGGCACTTCCCCCACCACCTGGGTGAGAATCTCGGTGGCCGTCGCTAACGCATCCAGGGCGGGCACCACCGAGGGCGGCCAAGCACCCTGGCACGCCAACAGTTTGGCTCGAACCGCGTAGAGGCCTTCGGGCGTATTCCACGGCAATGCCTGGTCCATCCCGACGGCGCGAGCCAGCGCGGGTAATCCCACCCAGGACTCTAAGCACCCATGGCGTCCACAAATTGGGCAGAGCGGCCCTGCCGAACCGACAGGCAAATGGGCCACTTCCCCATGATGGGGACCGAGGCCAGCGGGCCCATAGTGATCCGCATAACCCACCCCGACGCTAGTGCCCACGATCATATAGACCACAAAATCCTCGGAGCCCGGCTCCCATTCGGTCAGGGCCGCCGCCGCGGCGTTATGGACATAATGAAAGGGTCGGCCAGTCGTGGCCATCGCGTGTTCGCGAAGCCCACAGCCCACCAGTTCGGGAAACACCGTGGAGCGTTCGAGGACTTCCGAACGGGGATCAAACATCGCTGGCACCGCAATCGCCCCGGCGGTCATCGCCTGCCCAGACCAGGGCAAGGGGGCTTGGTCTAGACAGGCTTGTAAAATCTCCTGCCGGCTCCACTGCACCGACTCCAAGCGCTGGCCGGAACTATCCATCCATTGACCAAACATGCCCTCCGGCCCCACATCAATGCCTAAAAACCGGAGGGTCCGATCGTTTAAAAAGTACTTGCCCACAGGGGCCCCTCGGCGCGGGATTTCGGTCCGATCCCGAATCAAGAAGCCTTGCTTCACCAAACGCTCCAAGATCGTGGCGAGCGTGGGACGCGACAACCCGGTCGCTTCCCGCAGTTGCGCTTGGCTCACTCCCGGCTGGGAAAAGACCTCCTTCAATACCATCCGCTGATGATAATGACGCAGATGGGCCGGGGACAGGGCGTGTCTCCCCGCTAAACCATCCACCCCTGTCCCCTCCTTCTTATCCGCTAGGTCGGCTAGCTGCCCCATCGGGTCGGTCACGCCCAATTTTTTCGAAGATGGCTCATGGTCCTCCACGCATTACGGAAAAATGGCATCTCCGGTGAGTGGCAGTGCGCGTTTTTGTCCCTAGCCCCGAGTCGTAGGCGCATTTTTCGTCAAATCGTTCGACCCAGGGGCTACGGCTCGACACCGCTGACTAATCCACGACCCAGGCTGCGGCATCGACCTGACCCTGGGTTCACCCATGACTTCGACGCGCTGACAGAAGTCCGAGGCCATCGAACCCGTTCGCAACCAGGTCATTCGGCAAACCATGGGGCCCAGCGATCTCGATGGCCGACCCGAATCCATCCTTCAGCGGTTAATAGCCGAGCTCGTGATAGCGAGCCTGAGCTTGGCGCAGACGCTCGGGACCGTCCGGGTATTGTAGGCTGCGAAACACCGTAGGCATCATTTGGCGAGCAATCATCGCTTCGGTGAGGTCCGCCATGAACATCCATCCCATCAGCGCTCCCATGATCCCCGATGCGGACCCAAAACGCTCATCCAGTCCCGGCACCGACAACTCAGCATCGCCGGCAGCAGTCTGTAAATCGACGACGTGATCCACGATTTGATGGAGCAATTGCCCGGATGCGTGAAGAGGAGGTAACTGTTCGGCATATTGAGAGGCAATCAACCCAACGGTCTCGACTCCAGCCTCTTTGGCAGCCAACGCCAATTCCACCAAAAACGGAGCCCGGCCCGCGGCTGACGCGATCAAAAGGAGATCTCCAGAACGCATCGCCGTTTGATTCACCGTAAACCGTGCTAAAGCGCGATCCACCCCGGTGTCGGCGAGATTCTGATGAGGCGTTTGACCCGCCAACGCGGGTCTCACCGGAGGCGCTGTCACCTCGGGCCAGGTCAGAGCCACTTGGCCCAGTAGCGCCAGGCCTCCAGCTCGATGGAAAAGCTCATGGTTCAGCATGTGCCCATGGTCATAGAGATACACCACCGAGCCCGTCGCGATTAGGTCAGCGGCGTGCTCGGCCAGGGTCCTTAGGTGCTCCGCTTCGTTAATTTCCAGATGATCGATTAAATCTCGAATCCGATTCATGTATTGAACGCCCAGCACAAACGTTACCTCCTCAAGCGTTTAGATGCCTCGATCGTGTTAAAGACAATACCTGATTTGGCAAGCAACCGTGCCCCAAAACCCGATTGCACGGATTGTTTGTACGGGATTCCACGTGGAGAACCACCGTGAAGCACCGTCAGGCGAAGCGGTGAAACGGTGAATAGTTCGGCATGCTCTTTTATGATAGCAACATTTACATTAATATGTAAAGGCATTCCTAGATTTGTTTTTTGTCCCTACGCGGGTTAATCGAACCTACCAAGCCCCATTGGCGCCCAACTGGCCAAGCGTTCGACCCCCTATTAGCCAATGGCATTCGCGCAAAGGAGACTGGTATCATGACGCTGTCCTTACCCCTAGAGGCCGAATCGTTGCAGCAATTTTACCAAGACCAACTCACGGACAATTTCCTGCCCTTTTGGAACCGAGCCGTGGATCGGCAGTACGGCGGCATCTTTACTTGCTTTAGCAATAGCGGAGCTCAGTTGTTATCGACGAATAAGTTTGTCTGGTCGCAAGGACGATTCGTATGGACCTGGGCCCATTTAGCCGAAGCGTGCCAACGCGGCCTGCTCGCTGAAAACGCCGCCCAGTATCTCGAGACCGCCCGGCTCGGGGCAGAATTTCTGATGCAACACGCCCTCTTAGACAACGGGTCGGCCGCCTTTTGGCTCACACGTACCGGGGTGCCCTTTGAAGCAAACCCGGGCCAGGGCTTGGACGCCAGTTTCTATTCCGACTGCTTTGTGATTCTCGGTTGGGCAGAGTATGCGCGGGTAGCCCGAGATGCCCACTGGCTGACCCAGGCCCTCGATTTATGGCATCGAGTGCGCACTCGGTTGGCGGAGGGGACGGCCAAAAGCGAACCCTATCCCGTATCTCCCGGGTGGACAGCCCACGCCCACCCGATGATTTTGTTGAATACCGCGCACACGTTATATGAAGCTGCTCGCACTCTTAAGGCCGACCCAGCCCCCGTCTTATTAGAACAAATGCACACCTATGTAGACATCATTCTGAGCCGACAAGCCGAAGGCGACCTTCTGCCCGAGTTGCGCTCGAATGATCCCACGGATTCGGACACCCTGCAGGCCCGACACCTCAATCCAGGCCATGTCATTGAGTCGATGAGCTTCATCGTAAAAGCCCTTCAGGTTCTACCCTTATCAACGCCCACCCCACACCTCCATCAGGCTCTGCGCATTCTGCAACACGCGCTGATGGTTGGCTGGGACCCCGAGTATGGCGGCCTATTGCGCTATGTGGACCGCGACGGCGGCCCCCCGAAAGGACGCCTCATCGGCGGAGCTTATGAGGACCTGGTCCAGAGCAGTTGGGATACAAAACTCTGGTGGCCCCATGTGGAAGCGCTTTATGCCACGTTGTTAGCTCGAACGATTTCCGGAGATCTATCCTGGGAAGCTCAATACCTCCGTCTACACGGCTATGCCTTCGCCACGTTTCCTCAGTCGGACCCCCAGATTCGTGAATGGATCCAAATTCGCGATCGCCAAGGGTACCCCGTCGATGCCGTGGCTGGTCTCCCAGTCAAGGATCCCTTTCACATTCTACGCAGTTTCCTCTTGATTATCGAACTCCTGACAACGTGGGGTTTTAGAGGGTAATGTGGATTCATCAGTGGTGTCTAGGTCGGCGGGATTCGAATTAACTTGGCAACCTTCGGTACGGTCAAGTGATTGCGCGAGGCGGCCTCTTATGCCCTTTCTGTTATGGCCTCAGGCTTAATAATTGGAAGATATTAGGTGAACTGCAATCTCGATTCCATGGTCTTTTGGAACAAACAAGAGACCTTAATCTTCCGATGCACTCCGCCGTGCAAGGCCGTTGGGACAAGATGGGCCCAGTCCGAATGTCGAATTCTGGCGGCATAGCAGAACGTGGCTAAAAGCCAACACCCAGATAACTCGTCTATCCCAGTCTCGCGACGCCTTCCTCAGAGTCTGAGTCTGAAGGCGCACACCCCCAAACCTTTCGTCTATGACGCCGAGCGTCGGATGTTTATCAACCATGGCCCCAAAATAAACTGTGAAACTTTCAATAAGTCTTATCTGAACAAATTGTAGGATCACTGAAAAACCCTCAGCTGAATAAAAGCCCTTAGACTCTGGCGAAAACTCATTAAATGATCTTTGAGAGGGTACAACCTGGCGAGGTGCAAGATCTGCAATCGAATGGTTAACGATTAGCGCCTCGCTGCCTAATCCAGGCGATCCGCAAACGATGCCAAGACATCTGCGATCGACCGCTAAATCGATGAACCGCTAGCACAAATGGAGAATTTGGTCGTATAATAATTTCAGGAAGAATTATTTCTCTTATACCACCTAATTAGGGAGGTTTACTCCGTGACGATTCCCTTTTCCTCTGGGTTGGTCGTTTCCTGCCAAGCCCTCGAAGACGAGCCTCTCTTTGGTTCCGATGTCATGGCGAAAATGGCATGGGCCGCTGAGCTAGGCGGTGCAGTGGCGATCCGCTCGAATACCCCCAGCGATATTCTCGCTATTCGAGCCAAGGTTCAGCTGCCGATTATCGGCATCTACAAGGTGCAATATCCTGATTCGCCGGTGTATATTACCCCTACCCTTCGCGAAGTGGACGCGATCTTGGCTACGGGAGCGGAGATCATCAGCTTGGATGCCACAGCTAGACGGCGCCCCAACGGGCAGCACTTAGCTGATTTGGTCGCCCATATCCGCCAGCATGGACGTCTGAGTATGGCCGATGTCTCGACCGTTCAAGAGGCGATCCACGCCGAACGATTAGGCTTTGACCTGATCTCTACCACCCTCAGCGGGTATACTGAGACCACCCAAGGCCGTCGCCTGCCAGACCTCGATCTGGTTTCAGAAACCGTCGAGCAGGTTCGGATCCCGGTTTTGGCCGAAGGTCAAATCGCGACCCATCAAGACTTTGTCGAATGCTTCATTCGGGGGGCGTACGCCGTGGTCATCGGCACCGCGATTACTCGCCCGCAAATCATTACCAAGCGCTATGTGGAGGCGTTTCAGTCGTGGAATCGCTCAGTCAAAATGATGTAGGGGCAATCGAATCCCCGGTTTTAGCGATCGATATCGGTGGAACCCATGTTCGCGTGGCACTGTTTGATCCCGTGATGCGGGCTCATCGGGAAATTCCAACCTTAGCGGCCGATGGCGCCGAAACCGTTCTGAGACGACTCCATCATCTGGTGCAGCCTTGGATCCAATCCCGGAGTATCCGCGGGGTGGCCGTAGCGACTGCCGGTCAGGTCAATCCCCAATCGGGTCGGGTGGTCGACGCGACCCAGAATCTACCGGGGTTTCGGGGGTTGGATCTGGCTCGGCAATTACGGTCGTGGTTTGCCCCATCCATGGCACCTCCCATTTTGATCGAAAACGATGTCAATGCTGCCCTCGCCGCGGAAGCGATGGCTCGCCCCAACGTCTCCTCATTGATTGTATTAGCCCTGGGCACTGGAGTCGGGGGTGCCTTGATGATCGACGGTCATATCGTCCATGGCGCGCATTACTTTGCCGGAGAACTTGGTCATATGATTTTGCACCCTCACGGTCGGCCGTGCAATTGCGGGCAGACCGGATGCCTCGAACAATACGTTTCCGGTCCGGGATTATTACTCACCGCACGGCAGTACTATGCTCCCCTCCAAAGCCCCGAGGACCTGTTCCTATCGCTCGCTCAAGGGGAGCCTTGGGCGCGCGATGCGGTGAACCAGTTCGCTGAGGATTTGGGTTTGGCGCTCACCAGCCTGGTCAATGTGATCGACCCCGATCTCGTCGTCTTAGCCGGTGGACTCACCACGACCCATGCGCACTGGGCGGAACGTCTAACCACGTCCATCCGGGGGCTGTCGAGAAAGGCCATCCCGCTGGCTTATACTAAATTCGGCCAAGACTCCCCCCTGATTGGCGTCGTCGAACTATTTCGGCAGCGCTATCTGGTGCCGCCGAGATAATTCGTCGCCATGGCAGAACCGTGGCTCGGTATGCCCCGCGGTGAGGCTCATACCAAATTAGCCCCACAGGAAATGTGGCGGGCGATGACGGGTCATCGCAGTGCCTCCAACGATCAGTGAGACAGGCACCCCATTGCACGATGGTCTCGCCACGGCACTTTTCGGACCAAGGGCTTGCCCACCCTCGGCCATCGACGAATCCGAGGCCGGTCCTTCTGGCACCACTTAGGGCAGTCCGGCTGGGAAACCCGGTACCGTGGCGCGAAGTGCAGCACCCAGCACTTGTTTTCGCGTTGAAGCATTTTTGGTGATACCCCTATTGCGCATCGCATTCGCGACGGCCGACTCATTGGCCATCTCTTCAACCACCGCTAGGCTCATCCGGTTGCAAGACCACTCGTCCCAGCCGCCAAACCTTGGCCGCGCTATCCCCGTGTCGATGGTCGGACCCACCGCTTAGGGCGGAGAATGCGGAGTTGTCGCTGTCAAAACACACCGTCAGCCGAGCCACTTTTTTGGCATTTTGGCAACCTCCAGGAGACGGGCACCATCCGCGCTGCGAGCTCTCAGCCCCAACGCTGGGGCACTTTCGCGGTGATCCCTCTCGTCTCATCTGGGCCTTCCACGATCTAATACAGCTTGTCCACCACCGCCTTGGCGGTGGTTTGCACCGAGGCCAAAATCGACTGAGGTTCCCGGGTCGCGACGACTGTCGCCACCAAATCGATGACATACATCTGAGCAATTTTAGTGGCGAAACTTCCGCCTTCAAAAGGACTTTCGCGCACCGTGGTCAACAAGATGCAGTCAGCTAAGCGCGCCAAAGGCGAGTGCGCATGCGACGTCAAACATATCACCCCACCCCCCTTGGCCTTGGCTAAGGTGACCGCATCTACCACATCGCGGGTACTTCCGGAGGCGGAGATGGCAAATACCACATCCGACGTGCTGGCCACACTGAGTCTCATCGCCATCAGATGCGAATCCGTCTCCATGGTAATCGGCAAACCCAAGCGCAAAAACCGATAGCCAACGTCGCGAACCGAGACCCCAGAATGACCGACGCCCACGGCAATAATGCGCTCGGCTCCCAGCAACAGCTCCGCCGCCTTGGCGACTTCTGATAGATCGAGAAGACTGGCCGTATCTTGAATGACGCCGCTGATGGCTTGAGTCAATTTTTGATTAATCAAATCCGGCGTGTCGTTTAAATGTACCGGCCCTAAGACGGACTCGGTTTTTCCCTGTACATCCACCAAGTCCTGAGCCAGTGCTAACTTAAAATCCTGATAGCCACGATAGCCCACTTTACGACAGAATCGAATGACGGTGGTTTCGCCCACGTTGGCTCGTTCCGCGAGATCGGTGACCGAATCCCGGATGGTGCTTTCCTGGTCCGTCAAAATCGCGTTAGCCACCCGCCTCTCCGCCTTGGAAAACTCTGCTAGCATGGCCTGCACACGAAGCAACGGTTGATGCACTTCCAATGATCCTTTAATCATGTATCCCCTCTCCTGTCTCGGTCCCAGAGGTCGGCGACTGCGATTTTCGCTGAGAGCCTAGCCCCCCTGCTTCCTCCCTCCGTCGCGACGGGGGCGTCCTGTTTTCGCTATTGACGAATCGCTACTTCCTCTCCGCTGTCGGCACTGGCATCGATGCCAACTAAGATCGCCTGCATCGCCACCCCGTGCCAGCGCGTGATGATAGGGGTTTCCCGCCCTTCCACCACCGCTAAAAAGTGGCGAATTGCCTCGCTATGTGAGGCATTAGCGTGATACGACAATGCAAGATCGCGACCATAGCCTCCTCAATAAACACCTCCACGGTCTCCACCGCAGCCGCGCTCTTTCGCCTAGGAATCGGAGGATACGAAACAATCGCCGCCCCGCCTTGGTCGGGAGCAAATTGGAATACACGCGGTCGCGGGCTAAATTGGCCGTCCAGGCGGTCTCGAAAGTCATGACCAACCCGTTATCAAGTCGGATCCAGGCGAAGGCAAGGTCTTCCACATCAAACACACGCCCATGGCGCAGATCCGAAGACTGCCAGACTCCCTCCTCCACCGCACACGCCCCAAATTTTTGCTCACCTGGGCCACCACCGAGATCGGCAGCGGACTGCCCACGAGACACCGGATAAAGTCCAGCACAGGAATACCGATATCGACCATCGGCCCCCGCCTGATAATCCGGCAGATGCCCCAAGTCGGCGATTAACCCGGTCCCCGTCACTCCCACTTTCACCGCATCCATTATCCTCTTTACCTGCACCCTCAGCACCCATCTCCCCTGCTTCGCTACCAAAGTGGATCCTTGGATCTGCTATGATTATAGAGGGCCCTGACGGTTCAAACGAATCTGCGGGAAATTTTTCATCGCGAAATTCTTGTGGCCATCAGCGCTTCCCTGTCGTCTCGAAAGGGAAAGGACCTAGTCGATGGACTGCGGTGAAGCTTGGCGCATGAAGGCCACTCTAGCAAGTCCGAATGCTGCCTAGGAAGCGAACATTGACCACCGACATTGTCCCCATTCGCTAGAATCCAGTGGCGAACTCCTTAGCGTCATCCGCTTTGAAGCTTTGAACTTTCCACTCGAAGCTACCAACGAGATCGAGCCGAGGTATGGCGCCATTTTTCGGCCCAATGATTTGTGCCAGCGAGAGCTTGCTCTGATCATTGGTCCAAGGCACCGAAGTCATACGGTATTTGGACCGGCCCACTCTCGCGTGTCTCCATGAAACGATAGCGGGCATGCAGCCGATGGCGAACACTTCTCATTCATCTTAAGCCCATTGACTCAGTTAGCCTGTCCGCATCCATGCGCGGTCATTAAAGTCGAACCGTGGCCTCAGACCCACCAGACCACTCCCGTCACTTTCAACATCCGCGCGCTTATGAGTCCATGCGGTGCTTAGAATAGGATCTGACCGACATGATATCGGCCAGTCTCAGTGCCGTTTATGGTCAGGATCTTATCCCCTGATTGGCCCGAGCACAGAGGTTGGTCCCACTGCGCGATCGCTTTCGCCCTGACAACACCCCAAGATCACCCCGGGGCCTCAATCATTCTCCTCGGTAGGGGGCATGCCCTGCTAAAGCATCCCCCCTACCCAACGGTTCGAGGGGTTTTGCCATGCTTAACCGGTTGGCCAGGCCATATCCGAGAAACATTTACCCGTTCACCTTGTCCCGGCTGCAGAGATCTTTCGAAACGGGGCGGCCGACATCCACCTCCTTCTAACCATACGAAGCGCAGACCCGACTACGGCTCTTGTTGGCGGCCGCTGGAGCTAGTGTCGCCCTATCCATCAGACGGAAGAACCAACCATTTTTGCAACCAGCGAATAATCTCGACGCGCATCGCCCGGGTTTCGAAGTGACCTGTTTCGGAAAGAATCAGCTTCCACGCCTCTTCCCTGCCTTGTGCTTGGTACACTGCCCGAAGTCCTTGATCGATTTTTCTGAGCCCACGCAGTGGCGTCAAGGGATCGTAGATGCCGTTAAGGCTCAAGTGCGGTCGGGGCGCAATCAACGAATTTATTTCGGTGGTGCTAAAGTGTTTCAGCAAGCCGGGAACATAGTAGTATAGCCCGTGACCATCTAAGCCATTGTCTTCCAGCAAGGTTTCGAAGTCGGTAAGGCAACACAGGTCCACCGTCAGCCAAATCCGGGGATCCAGGGCAGCGATCCACCACGCCATGGTACTGCCCATGGAAAGTCCCAAGGTGGCAAGACGGGTAATATCTACATCGTCTCGCTCCACCAAGTAATCGAGTGCCCTAATGCTGTCGAACACCATCATGCCCCAAAGCGTCCGTCCCTGCCACAACATGGCTTTAGCTAGCGCGCTTTCCGGTCGTCCCCGACGTTCTCCCCATCCCCAACTGTCGATGGCAAGCGCTTGAATGCCAAGTGCGGCTAATACCTGAGCATAAGGGGGATCCACCAACGCCGGACGCCCGCTCAAAAGTTCCTCTTTCCCCATATCGTAGGGGCCACTGGCATGATGATAGAGCACGGTCGGCAACCGGCCCTTGCGCTGTTTAGGATGAGTAAAATAGGCGGGCACCGGCTCAATGCCATTAAGATCCAAGCGCAGGTGCTCCACCACATACCCGTCGCGTTCGCCTGTGGTCAAGTGCTCAACGCTAATAGGCCGATTACGATCGGGAAGATCGCCTAAAAGCTTCCAGAGTTGGCCGCGACTGGCCGTCTGATCCAACATATGCTTCACCGTCCCTATGGTCTTCTCGGTCTACGACGATTGCCGCCGGCGGCGTTATTCGGCCACCTCCAATCGCCCCTAACCGGCATCGGTCGATAAGTTCACCATGGGCGAAATGGAAGCAGCAACATCTGCCTCACCCCTCGGGCATAACCCAATCCGCCGGGACTCGCTTAGCCTCGCTCCAATCTATGCGGTAATTTAGCAGCGATGCGTCCGCCGCGTAGGGAGATAAGGAGCGCGCCATGGCAGGTCAGGACCCAGGGATTTAGCAATCCTCGCCTTCCCAACTGAGGGTTCGCCGTCCGCCGCCCTCCTCTGGCGCCGGTCTTAACCGCCCCTCATTTTGCTTGGTGGCACGCCACCTCGCCACCGCTTGGTAGTTGGCGAAGCCCCGGAGCCTCGGCGAGACACCGCTCCACCGCCAAAGGACAGCGCGCTGCATACGCACACCCCGTTCCGCTGTTTTCTCCGATGAGCCCCCGTCCTGGGTCTTCAGGCAACGCACTGACTCCTTCGTCAGTGAGCCTAGGGATCGACTGAATCAGCATCTTTGTGTAGGGATGACGGGGGGTAGCAAACAAGGCCTCCGTCCGATTGAACTCCACCACCCTGCCTAAATACATCACCGCCACCGATTCGCAAAGCAGCCGCACGACCGCCAAGTTGTGCGACACAAAGACATAGGTCAAATCGAGATCGGCCTTCAAATCCTGCAGCAAATTAATAATTTGCGCCTGAATGGAGACATCGAGACTGGAGACCGCCTCGTCCAACATCAAAAGGTCGGGTCCGAGCGCCATGGCACGAGCAATCGCCACCCGCTGCTGCTGGCCTCCCGACAACTCATGAGGAAACACCTGCTGATGAATGGCCGCAATTCCTACTCGGTCCATTAATGCCTCTGCACGGCGCATCCGTTCCGGCCCCTCCGCGATGCCATGGATAATGAGCGGCTCGATCACATTACCGAGGATCGTCCGGTTGGGAAAGAGCGAGCCGTACGGATCTTGAGATACGAAGCCCATTTTTTGCCGATAAGGCTTTAGCCGACGTTCGCTCCAACGGGTCACATCGTGCCCCTGCCACCAAATCTTCCCCTGGGATGGACGCATAAAACGCTGCATCAAGCGAATGGCAGTGGACTTCCCACTCCCGCTTTCTCCGACCAGCCCTAAACTTTCTCCCTTGCGCACCATGAGATTCAACCCATCGCAAGCCACAATCTTCCCGCGTCCGCTGCGAAACTCATGGGTCATGTGTTCGACTTTGACTAAACTGGTCCGGTCCGACAAGATCTCAGCGATCGCCATTGTCCTGCCTCCTAACTCGGTTGCCCATTGGCCACGCGCCTCTCGTCTGCAAGCCAGCACGCCGCTTCGTGATCTCGTTCTACCAGAGTTAACGGCGGGGCGCTTTGGCACTGGTCCAGATGCCATTGGCACCGAGCGTAAAAGGGACAGCCGCTAAGAGGTTGACGGGTGTTGACCGGCAACCCTGGAATAAACGGCAGACGCCCTACCGGCTCATCCACTCGGGGCAACGAGGCCAACAGCCCAGACAGATACGGGTGGCGGTGCACGCGGATCAATTGTTTGGCGGGGAGACGTTCCACCACAATACCTCCATACATCACGTAGATCACGTCGGATACCTGCGAGGCGACAGCCAAGTCGTGGGTAACGAAGATCATCGACATACCGAGTTCTCGCTGCATCTCCTTCAGCAAGCGGAGAATCTGAGCTTGCACGGTAACGTCTAATGCCGTAGTCGGCTCGTCCGCAATCACCAGTTTGGGACCAGTAATGAGCGCCATGGCGATTAGAACGCGCTGTAACATGCCCCCGCTAAACTCGAAGGGGTAATTGTCGAAGCGTGCCTTCGGATTCACAATACCCACGCGATCTAACATTTCCATCCCCATCGCCCTGGCCCTTTTGACCCCCGCTAGATGATGAAACAGCAAAGGCTCCATCAACTGCTTGCCGATGGTTCGGGTAGGATTGAGATAGGCATGAGGATTTTGAAAGATCATACCGATTTGATGGCCGCGAATAGCCTGCAGTTCGGACGCGGTCGCCCGCATCATGTCTTTGCCATTGAAGTATACGCTACCCTCAACCCGGGCCGTCCGTGGCAACAAGCGAGGAATCGACGTGACCGACACCGATTTACCGCTGCCGCTTTCGCCCACGATGCCGATGCTCTGCCCGGGTTCTACCATCAAGTCAATGCCGTTGACGGCATAAATGGTCGCCTCATCCGTCTCAAAGCGCACCCGCAAATTGTGAATTTCCACCAGTGCCATGCCCGTCCTCCTAACGATCCGACTTGGTATCAAAGACATTGCGCAGACCATCGCCCACGAACGAAAAACTAAGCAAGGTCAGCGCAAAGAGCAGGGCGGGCCAAATTAACAAATACGAATAGGAGAGCACGGCGGATTGACCCACCAAAATTAACTCTCCCAGATCAGGAGTAGGCGGTTGGATGCCCAACCCGACCACGCTTAAGGCCGCCTCAATCATCATGTTAGCCGGAATGCCAAAGGTGACAGCGACCAAAACCGGCCCCATCGAATTGGGCAGTACGTATCGAATCACGGTCTGCCAGGTGGATGCGCCCATGGCGCGGGCGGACTCGATATAGGGACTTTGGCGCACTTGCATCACCTGGCTACGCACGATTCGGGCCATGCCCACCCAACTGGTGGCCGAAACCGCCACCAAAATCGCTAAAATGGTATGTCCCATCATCACGACTAAGATAATGGCGAAGAGAAACGTGGGGAACCCATACACCACATCGACTACGCGCATCAAAATCGTATCCGCAAACCCACCTAGATACCCGGCCGTGGCTCCAAGCATCAAACCAATGGTCAATTCCACGATTTCTGCCCCAAAGCCGACAATGCACGCATTTCTAAGGCTATAAATAATGCGGCTCAGCATGTCTCGGCCTAGGGAATCGGTGCCCAACAGATGTTGCCAGGTCGGTCCCTGATAGGTTTCAAGAAAATTGGCTTGCAGCGGATTGTACGGTGCCACTTCCCTAGCAAAAATGGCGGTCAACACCACGATGACGACAAACACGGCGCCAATAAGTGACAGCTTGTTTTTGGTAAAACGCCGCCATGCCCGAGAACGGCGTTTCGCTGTTGGAAGAATGTTGGGCGCGGAATCGTTCTCTACCCGCGATGATGTCGCCACAAAAGCCTCCTATCCCATCCGTCCCGACCTGCGGATGCGCGGGTCGAGCACTCCATAGATGATGTCGACTAACAGGTTCATGATCATGATGACCACGGCGTACAACATGGCCGAATCCATGATGAGAGGATAATCGCGACGGCCTGCCGCATTGACAAAAATGTGGCCCATCCCAGGAAGACCGAACATTTCTTCGATAAAAACAGTTCCCATCATTAAGCCTGCCAACAACGGGCCTATCGTGGTAATCAATGGCAGCAGCGAGTTTCTGAGCGCGTTGCCAAACACCGCATCTTTCAGGGTTCCACCCCGGGCAAAGATGGCGGTTACGTATTCGGAGTGCAAATTTTCGATCAAACTATTGCGAAGATAGCGCGAGGAGGCCCCAATCATTGGAATCGCCAAGGACAACACCGGCAGTACATAGTACTGTGCCCCCTGGTACCCTAAAATGGGAAAGAGATGGGTCCAAACCCCGAAGATTAAAATCAAAAAGACGGCAATGATATAAGACGGAATCGCGGTCCCAGTCATAGCGGCAAACATCGTCGTGGAATCGACCCAGCTATTGGCCCGAACGGCGGCAATAATCCCGAAAGGAATGGCCACCGCCAATCCGACTGCAATCGAGATCAGGGCCAGACTCAGAGAGACCGGAAAGGTTTCTTCAATCAGCTGTAGGGTCGGAGTATTCGGATACTCGAATGAGGTCCCCATATGCAAGGTGACAAACCCTTTTACAAATCCCCACCACTGCACATACCAGGGTGCGTTCAGGTGATAATGGTTAATAATCGACTGCATCACTTGAGGTGACACCTGAAACTGATCGGCACCAAACGATGCGCCATTGACCCCGACGTTCATCGCTAGAAAACTCCCCGGAGCTGCCTTCATTAAGAAATAAGTGACCAAGCTGATGACGACAAAGGCCAAAATCATATAGAGAAATCTGCGAGCAATGAACTGAGCCATGGGCGATTGCTCCTTTGGCCGAGCGACCTAGGGTCGTCGCTCGGCCACATGTTTAGATCATCGAGAATAACTCTCAGCCTTGATAGTGCAGGTATCCCATCCATACTGGAGAGTCCGTGTCCCACCAAATGACCGGGGAGTAGCCCTTAAGGTTGGAGTCTACCAGAACACCATTCCGCACGGTATACACCGGCAGGTTGTACGCAAGCCGTCCCACATCGATAATATACTTTTCCATCAGAGTCGAATTGTGAGTTTGATCCGCCTTGACGCCCAGTTCCAAAATATTGACATCGGATTTGGGAATGCTGCTCAAAATCAGTTTGTTCTCCTCGGCCAATCGCACCGTCGACTTCAAACTTTGATCGTTATTGATCGCGTAGTATTTGGCGTACGCTGCAGGCGGCAGCGCATCGACCGGCATCCAACTCCAGGTCACGCTGGCAATATTCGACATGCTGGTGGGAAGCGCCAACATGGGATAGGTGCCATTGTCACCCCACTGGTAGAATCCCACTTCGTTAGCCGGCAGTTGCTTGTACAGGTCGGTTAGAAAGGTTCCCCATTCGTCCATTTCCAACTTGACCTTAACGTGCAGCGTGGTTTCCCACATCTGCTGCACCGCTTCCGCCGTAGGATCCGTGGTCCCTGAATCCAAGAGAACTACCGTTGGGAACCCCTTGCCTCCAGGATATCCGGCCTGGGCCAAAAGTTTTTGCGCTTCTTTGGGGTTGTAGTAGTAACCGGCCTTGGTCACCCAGGGAGCGATGGTAGAAGGGATGTGACTGTAATAGGCAGGCGTCCCTGTGTTCAGCATCACCCGTTTGGTAATCACCTGACGGTCAATGGCCATCTCAAATGCCTCGCGAACCTTCTGATTGTCTTGCAGCAGCGGATTCTTTGAAGGCGACACCCGAAATGTGTACTGGATCGCGGCGGACTCCCAATGGAGGTCTTTTTTGATCGCCGGATCGGACTCGGCAGCTGGCACATCCGTGGAGCTTAAGAGGGCGATTTGTTCCGCCCCGTTCTTGAACGCCAACAAGCCGTCGGTACTGGTGGTGTAGATGAGATTAATTTGTTTCAAAGGCACTTTCTGATAGTAATAGGGGTTTGGTACCAAAGTGGCAGAAATTCCGGTTTTGTAGGTCTTCAGCATGTAAGGGCCGTCGGACACGATGTCTTGAGGATTGGTCCAATCGGTTTCCGGCATCTTTTCGACAATTCTCTGATCCACTGGCAATTGCCAGGGATCGAGACACAGCTGCTGCAACAAAGTAGGATCTGCCGCCGATAAGTCAAATTGCACGGTGTAAGCATTCGGTGCACTGACTCCGAGCGTCGATGCCGATGCCGTGCCAGCCACGATCGCCGGAGCGTTTTTCAATGGAACGTCCCCAAACCAACTCGATCCGTGATGGGTGGCCGCTGCAGTCGCGGGATTAACCGCGCGTTCGATCGAATAGACGAAATCCTGTGCGGTGACCGGATCGCCATTAGAAAAACGCGCATTATGGCGAAGATGGAACGTCCAAACCAAGCCGTTACCGTTCTTACCGTTGTTTGACCAGGAAGTGGCAATCCCCGGAGCTGGTTTATCGCCAGGGCCAAAATGGACCAAGCCTTCAAAAATGCCAATTTGGTCCTCATGGGCATCCCAAGACCAAAGCGCAGGGTCAAAGCCTATTCCGTCGTCAATGATGTAAAACGCAGCCGTATCTTGACTGGTCAGCACAGGTCTCACATGGGCGGTGGTAGCCCCCATGGACAAACCGCCGAAGCCAGCGAGCATACCCGATGCAGCGACCAGACTGATCGCAATCCGAGCGTTAGACTTCAATCGCATGCCTTCACTCCCTCTTCTGATTCTGAGTGGCACTAGAACCTAACTTCATAGTACACCCAAATGGCATATTTCTTCAATCTGTTTCCAATAAAAAGGAGTTGTTTTTTATTTTGTTTGCCGGCCAAATCCCGTCAATCTGCGTTCTTCGAGCCCAGGCCTAGGTCTTAGCGATTTGGCACCTTCTTATTAGGACTTTCACGAAGCATGGATCATCCCATGAACGCCTTCATCAGTCGGTCGATCCCTGGCCTTGCAACCCCATCCCTGCCTTTAAAGCGATACCGCGCCCGAAGGCGCAGTATCGCTTTACCCCACAATTGCCAACATGGGCCAGACCGGACCTAAATTATCTCCACGCAATAAACCCTTGCAACCAGGGAAACGACTGGCCACCGATCTCGCTCAGACCGGACGGAATGTCTACCGGTTGAAACTGAGGCAAATTCGAAGTCGCTGCCTCCAAGCTGTAGGTCCCTTCAGCCGATTCCACATACTGCACCGGGCTATAAGCCCCTTGCATGAAGCGGTCGACTTGGTCATACACCACCCGCTTTCCCAAGTAGTCGTTAAGAATCCCCTGCGTGTTTTGATACCATGCCAAGGGAACCTTTTGACTGTAGCCATAGGCTATCGCCGCATCCTGATACTGCAAATAGGTATTGGTGTTGGGCGCCGGGGCCGCGGGATTCAACACCGCATAGGGAAATTCCATCTCCAGGCCTAGTCCATAGTGATGAGCCAGCTCTGCGGCTTCCGTGAGCCGCTCCGGCCCTAAGACTTGACCCGCCGCCGTAAAGGCATAGTTGGGTTGCATCATGGCTACGTCAAATCCCAGCTGTCGCCAGTTTTTGTACCCCACTGCTTCAAACGATGGGATCCAATAGAAACGCTGTTCGCGGACCAACCCCGGAGCTGAAAGCGGCTCACCTCCCGGCGTCGGCCCGTACACCGCCAATGCCGGCGCTGGCATCGGCGGCTGCCCGTTCGAGGGGTTCCCCGATAGCGTGGGTGCCGCGGACAACGGCCCCGGCAAAGTTGCTGCGAGAGGACTTTGACTCGCCGGCCGGTCAGCGGACAAATACTGCGAATGGATCACTTGGGCGGTATGTTCCACCAATTGCTCTTCTCCAGGGATAGTTGGGCTAATGGATTCATCATCCCAATAAAATCCCGACAAATGCAAATTGGAATATCCGGCATTTTGCCATGCTTGTTCGACCTGTTGAATAAACCAGTCTACCGCCTGTTCGCGATCGACCGTTGACGTAGCAAAGTTCAGGGTCTGACCGTTGAGCGTGCCCCAGTCCGTGGTGTTGACGGAAGGGTAGGGAATGGTAATAACAACGTCTTCTTGGTAATTTTGGTCGCCCAGCGCTTGCTTAGCGGTCCCTACGGCTTGATTGAGAGCGGTGAGTTCCGTCGGGTCCGTTGGTTCCGAATACGCTCCCAAGTTAAAGAGGCGATTCAGCCACTCCTGCCAGTCGGCTTGGTCGCTCCCCGCAGCCACACTCAATTCCCCCGCGCCAGGCCAAGCCAAAACGCTTTTAAACAACCAATTCTCGATTTGACCATTGGGGTTCAAATAAGCCACCATGGGCAGCCATTGGCTGGGAGTGAGGTTCCAGGGATACGTGGTCTGATTATAATTGGGAGCCAGCCAGAGCGGTGCCACCAAAAGGTCATTGACTCCTCCGCTTTCGGCCAGGTTGGCATAGCCTAAATCTGGCGCCCATTGCCCCGGAGTGGGCACTGGCTGAACGGATCCAAGTTGCACCCCAGGATTTCCTATGGCCTGGATCTGATCGGAGAAGACCCAACCGTCGGTTGGAAATTGCACACGGACATATTGCGCTTGGATGTTTAGTCCGGAAACCTGATACAGCACTGATTCTGCCGTCGGTTCGCTTAGGGCAACGGGCGCCATGACGTCTCCCACCCGCTGCCAGTTCGTTCCGTTGATCGAGACCGAGAAAATCGCGTTTTCCGGAACAGTGATACCCCAGGCCAGGCCTTGCAAGAAGTCTTCATTCAGTGTGTGCACGGTATCCACTCGCCCTAAGTTGACAGTAATCGTGCGATCATCTTGACGATAGAATCCAACCCATCCATGGTTCAACCCCGGCGCCGCAGATTGCCCGTTGGTTAATTGGCCCAGATTGGGCCAGTTCGCCTCTTCAATCTGTTGCAGTTGGTCTTCTTGCATGGGCAAGGTGACCGTATAAGGCTGATTCAGCGCTAAGTCCACAGCGCTTGGCACCGCCACGGCAGCACGCACCACGCTGAGCGGAGCCGCCAACAACAGCGCAGCGCCCACGGTCAGCGCGAGTATCGAGTGTTTGTTCAACCACATCGTCTCCCTTTTTTAGCTCTATAAAGAAAAATACTCCTTTTTATATTCTATACACAGAAAATTTTTCCTTCTTGCGGTGCCGAATTAATTTTGGCTGAAGGACAAGCACGACGCTCTCCACCGCCCACCGCGGGATCTCGGCGATCACAGGACCCACCGCCGAAAAGATGGCCGCACGGTAAGTCTCAAGACATGCGCGCTGAAGCCGATGCGGCCCCCATCAAGAGCCTGGCTCCAATAGCCATTTTTAGGAATTTTGCGGGAGTTCTAGGAGAGTTTTCATAAAAGATCCAGGGAATAATCCACACATTTGTTTTGGTAAAAACGGGGAGGAGGATTGGCCGGGCATATCGCGCATGGACCATGAGTGCTTAGAGGTCCGCTT